>NZ_CP136522.1:1283846-1604807 GCF_033180165.1 Shewanella youngdeokensis | reverse complement strand
GCTTTAATCGGTGGTGAAACTGCTGAAATGCCAGGCATGTATGAAGGTGAAGATTACGATCTAGCCGGTTTCTGTGTTGGCGTAGTTGAAAAAGAAGGCATCATTGACGGCACTAAAGTGCAAGACGGTGACGCGCTGATAGCACTAGCATCAAGCGGCCCACACTCAAATGGTTTCTCACTTATTCGTAAAGTATTAGAAGTCAGCAAAGCCGACCCAGCGCAAGAACTTGCCGGTAAGCCTTTAATAGACCATCTACTTGAACCTACAAAAATTTACGTTAAATCACTGCTTAAATTAATCGAGCAGCATGATGTTCATGCCATGTCGCATATTACTGGTGGTGGATTCTGGGAAAATATCCCACGTGTATTACCAGAAGATTGCAAAGCAGTGGTTAAGAGCGACTCTTGGCAATGGCCTGTCGTTTTCAACTGGCTAATGGAAAAAGGCAACATCACTGAGTTTGAAATGTACCGCACCTTTAACTGCGGTGTGGGTATGGTTGTCGCTTTACCCGCTGATAAAGTAACCTCAGCGCTGGCGTTATTAAATGCTGAGGGCGAAAACGCCTGGTTGATTGGTAACATTGCTAAGCGCAGTAATAGCGAAGAGCAAGTGGAGATCTTGTAATGTCTCAAAGCTGTCGCGTTTTAGTATTAATTTCAGGTAATGGAAGTAATTTACAAGCCATTATTGATGGTTGTGATGATAATGTCCAAGCTGAAGTGGTTGGCGTTATTAGTAACAATCCCGAAGCTTATGGGTTAATCCGCGCACACCAAAACGAAATTGATACCAGTTGCGTGATTGCTCACCAAGATGAAACAAGAAGCGAGTATGACGAACGATTATTAAGCGCTATTGAGCAATATCAGCCAGACTTAGTCGTTTTGGCCGGCTTTATGCGTATTTTAACGGATGAATTGGTCATGCGTTTTGAAGGGAAGATGCTTAACATCCACCCTTCTTTATTACCAAAATATACCGGTTTGCATACACATCAGCGTGCTATTGATGCCAAAGATGTTGAACATGGTGCGAGTGTGCATTTTGTCACGCCAAAGCTCGACTCTGGCCCAGTAATTTTGCAAGCTAAAGTCCCTGTTTATGAAGACGATACGGCAGAAGTCCTTGCCGAGCGAGTCAATGAGCAAGAACATGCTATCTACCCTTTGGTAGTTAAATGGTTTAGCCAACAGCGCTTAAAGATGCAAAATGGCGCAGCGGTACTTGATGGTAACGAGCTTGAGCAACATGGCTATGCGACCGACTAATCGCGGCGCCACACTTGTTTGAGTTTTACTGAGTTCCCCATAAAGGCGCATAATGCGCCTTTTTTATTGCCGCTAAAACATTACAACTACCATACAAGTTATCAGCGATACCAGCCTGAAATAGAACAGCTTTTTAAAGAGTAACCTACTGTTAATTTGTGCCTTTTTGCTACCTGCTAAATATGCTATAACTATAACTTCAATCAGACACAACATAAAAGCAACCTATGAAGCTAAAACTAGTTACCATATTATCGCTATGCCTACTCACTGTTTCCTGCAGTCATTTTATTAGCCATAATACATCCAAAAATAAGGTATCGAGTAGTTTGGTAGACTTTCTCTATCCCAACGATAACAGCCGCACAGAGCATCGCCCTGAGTTACCGACTCTAACTTTACCTGTGAAAATTGGCTTAGCCTTTGTTCCTTCTAAAAATTGGCAACAAAATGGGATGAGTAAAAACTTGCAATTAACGCTACTGGAAAGTGTCAAGCAATCGTTTCTCCAGTATGACTATATAGATCGCATTGAAATTATACCTAGCACTTACTTAAACGGTGGCGAAGGCTTTACAACATTAGAGCAAGTTTCAAGGTTATATGATGTCGATTTGATGGCACTAGTGTCATACGACCAAATAACGCAATCACATGAAAATAATGCCGCTCTACTTTATTGGACAATTGTAGGTATGTACGTGATCCCAGGTAATGAAAACACCATTCAAACATTTGTCGATACCGCGGTTTTCGATGTTAAAAGTCAAAAAATGTTATTGCGAGCACCTGGAATAAGTAAGCTAGAACAACGCAGTACAGCCATAGGAATTGACTCCACAATGACAGAACAGTCATTACAAGGCTTTGATATTGCTGTTAAGAATATGAATAGCAACTTACATACTGAATTGAAAACGTTTAAACAACGGGTAAAAGAAGAAAAAATAGCTAACGTTGAGCGAAGAGAAGGTTATAGTGGCGGCGCAATAAATGGTCTAATTATTAGTGGATTAATGCTTTTGTTGTGTATTCGCAGACGTACCTGGTAACTTTGCGACACCAAAGAAACACGATCAATAACGGCTTAAAGGGTTAACCTTTAAGCCGTTATTATTTTTAACTCTGATCTATTGCCATAAAAGTTTGTCAAAATAATCACCTAAGAAAACAATAAGAATATCTACAAACAAAACATTAAAGTTTGTATATAAAATTACAAAGAAGATTTAAGTTCTATTTCACCAGTCCCCCTCATTCAATAAACCAACTTGAGTTTATTGTGCAATAACAATAGTCAACGGCCTTCAATTTCCTACAATAAAATCTTTTGCATTAAGCAGTTACATTCCAATCAATTTTATCAAAGTGATGAGAGCATTAAGTAAAGCCACCCTGATTATTGGCATTGTCAAAATATGAGGAGCTTTTTATCAGACACCATGAATGCTCACTAGCACTAATCAGAGGAAAGGAGTATCTTCATTGTTGTATGTTTATTGCGCGCAAATAATGAACTGAGCATCAGCTTTGGTAAGCTGTTTAGCATTAATAGTCGAAAATACGACCAAAAACAGCCGTGGCGCGCTAAAAAATAACAAAGATGACAACCATTATCATATATCCAGTAAACACAGGAATTAACGGTTCAAAAATAAAGGAACGATACCAAAAGAGCCCCGAAAATCAACAAACAATAATTTATAACGCAAATCACCGGCAAAACTTGACCGAAAAACGCCATTCTAATGACGAATCCACAATCGTCGGTTTGTGCTTATTCATTTTCAATGGCAAAGTAAGTCGTAATTGAGATTAAGACTGACATTTTTTGGAGTAACCTATGTGTTCAATTTTCGCTATTTTAGATATTCAATCAGACGCGGTACCACTACGCCAAGTAGCACTTGAAATGTCAAAATTGCTGCGTCATCGCGGCCCTGATTGGTCAGGCATTTACAGCAGTGATAGAGCCATTTTGGCGCACGAACGTCTTGCCATTGTTGATATAGAACACGGCGCACAACCACTAATTAGTGAAGATCAGAACATTGTTTTAGCGGTTAACGGCGAAATTTATAACCATAAAGAGCTTAAAGCACAACTCGGTGATAAATACCGTTACCAAACCAACTCCGATTGCGAAGTGATTTTGGCGCTATACCAAGAGTACGGTACCGAATTTTTAGATATGCTCAACGGAATTTTTGCTTTCGTGCTTTACGATAAGTCTAAAGACACCTATCTAATCGGTCGTGACCATATGGGTATTATTCCGCTATATACTGGGCTCGACACTGAAGGCAACTTTTATGTATCTTCAGAAATGAAGGCACTTATGCCTGTTTGTAAAACGGTTGAAATTTTTAGCCCGGGTCACTTTTTATCAAGTGAAGTTGGTCAATTGACTCACTATTACCAGCGTGATTGGCGTGAGTTTGCTGCGGTTCAAAGCAACCCTGCCAGCAGTGAAGATGTGCGTGATGCACTTGAGGCAGCAGTTAAAAGGCAGTTAATGTCTGACGTCCCATACGGCGTGCTACTTTCAGGCGGGTTGGATTCATCGGTGATCTCAGCGATCACCCAAACATTTGCTAAACGACGCATTGAAGACGACGGAGAAACCGGTGCATGGTGGCCACAGTTGCATTCATTTGCTGTTGGCCTTGATGGTGCACCAGATCTGGTTGCAGCTAAAAAAGTCGCAGACGCGATTGGTACCATTCACCATGAAATCACTTTTACCTTCCAAGATGGTATTGATGCCATCAAAGATGTGATTTACCACCTTGAAACCTACGATGTCACCACGATTAGGGCTGCAACGCCAATGTATTTAATGGCACGTAAAATTAAGGCGATGGGCATTAAGATGGTGCTCTCTGGCGAAGGCGCTGATGAGCTATTTGGCGGTTATTTGTATTTCCATAAAGCGCCAAATGCACAAGCATTCCATGAAGAACTCGTGCGAAAACTTGATAAACTGCACTTGTTTGATTGCTTGCGAGCCAACAAAGCCATGGCAGCATGGGGACTCGAAGCCCGCGTTCCCTTCTTAGACAAAGAGTTTATGGACGTAGCAATGCGCATTAACCCCGAAGCTAAAATGTCTAAAAACGGTAAGATTGAAAAACACATTCTACGCGAAGCCTTTGAACACAAGTTACCTAAAGAAGTTGCATGGCGTCAAAAAGAGCAGTTCAGTGACGGTGTTGGGTACTCATGGATTGACGGCCTAAAAGAGCATGCTCAGGCACAAGTTGACGATTTGCAGTTAGCTAACGCGAAATTTAGATTTCCGTATAACACCCCAGAAACCAAAGAGGGCTACTTCTACCGCACATTTTTTGAAGAGTTGTTCCCATTAGTCAGCGCGGCAGAAACTGTTCCTGGAGGCAAGTCAGTGGCTTGCTCAACCCCAGAGGCGTTAGCTTGGGATGAAAGTCTACAAGGGATCATTGACCCATCAGGTCGAGCAGTGCAATCGGTGCATGACAGCGCCTACTAAAACTGACCGGTTAATAGTAAATAAGCCACTCAATTGAGTGGCTTATTTGTTGGTTATAAAGCAGTATAAAAACGCTATAACGCAGTAATCAATTCTGTACAGATAAATAATTCTGTTGCTCAATATCTACAATCTCAATGGTGACACTGTTTACTACGTTGGTAATAAGAGATATCGCCTCATATAATCGCGCCAGCAGTAACGCTTTTTGCTCTTCGTTGCGACCTGGCATCATCGCGATGTGTAAATGCACAAAGGTGTTTTCACAGTCGTCACCGACCCGAAAATGTTCAACAGACTGGGCCCGTGTTTTAATACTTTGAGGCTCAAATAACCCCGAATTTAGTAACGCCAAATGGCTGGCTTCGACTAAAGCTTCAATTGAAATGACGTGTTTTAATGGCTTTGCGTATTCGATAACACAATGTGGCATATTTTGCCCTTCTTATTGTTGGTTATTCATGACAGTGTTTGATGTTCAAGCAAACTTTTCTGACCATACAGCAAATTCATTGCCATTAGGATCAAGAAAGTAGAATCTGTGCCCACCAGGAAACGAAAATATGTCCTTGCTCACAATCCCACCTGCTGCGATGACTTGTTGTAATGTTTGCGTTAATGCATTGGAATAGAGTACGACTAAAGGTGAGCCTTTTATGAGGGTAAACTGCTGCTTTGAAGTATAAAATCCGCCGGTGATCCCCGCATTTAAAAAGCAAGAATAGTCTGGCCCATAATCAACAAAGTCCCAGTTAAAAACGTTGGTAAAAAAACGCTTAGTGCTCTGGATATCGTTAACCGGCATTTCCAAATAATTTATCGTATGGTGTGAGTTCATTAATGTTCCTGCATTCATAAACGGCTATTTATCCACCATAACATGTCCTAGCGTAGGCCTAAATCATAAGCATTAAAAAAGGGAGCCAATGCTCCCTTAATGTCTTAATAAGTGAATGAACTAGCGTTGTAGCAAAGCTGCTACCAAACCAATTAAACCACCAAAAATACCACCCCAAACCACTAACCAACCTAAATGCTTTTTAATCATCTCTTGCACAATTTCTTTAACTAATTGTGGTGTGAGTTCATTTAAACGTTGAGTCACGATATCTTCAATTTTAACGCGCATATCATCAATGATATTGCCCTGCTCAAATTCAGCTTTTAGTAGGTTATTAAACTGTTCTGACTGCGATATTTCGCCTAAAGACAATTTCATTTTAGCCATAAATGGTTCGCGTAATGGTTCTATGGCATCAGTGCCACCAAACATGGCCAACATGCCGCCTAAAGATGATTGCGATACAGTGCTAATTAATGCATCAAAGGCAGGTGATAAGTCGAGTTTTTCAATCACAGGCTGTAGGTTCAGATGTTTTTCACTGCTCCCCTGTTGTGACAAAAATCGTTCGATGTTTTCTTCAGTAAAAAACTGCTTCATCATCAAGTGAGCGATCCCCTCTTTAAACTCTTCAAACCGAGAAGGCACTACGCCCGAACCATATAGACCCGGCACTTTTTCAAACAGCATATAAATTGCAAGCCAGTTAGTAACCGCACCAGATAGCGCAAAAAGTCCTACCGTGAGTAATATCGGTAACGTCAAAAAATAACCCGCTAGCACCACAATGGCGGCTATTAAGTTAGTAACAACACTTTTATTCAAGCTAATTTCTCCGTGAGCATAATTGAAAACAGGATATGGTACCCCGTTAAAGATCTTTCGCAATAAAATTATTGTTCCGCTCATACCAAAACAGCGGGTAACACAGTGATTAACTGCTACAAAATATTGAAGGGTAACACACGCAATTGTGGGAACGAATAAGGGTTAATAACATCATTATATTAAGCGGATTAGCACAGTCATCATCCGCGACTTACTACACGTAAATCTTTATACTCAAAAGGTAACACATGAATATTAGCGACATTGAATCCAGCTAAAAACACCTGTTGTTGCGCTTTAACTACTGCGGCAGGTTCGCCACATAAGAATATGCGGTTATTGGGCTTAACGGGGTGCTGACTGGCCGCTAGTTCAGAAGGTTGGGCTTGTACACAGCGGGCGTCAACCGAACCGATAGCGCCAGAACCTGTAATACAAGCAGTATAAGTCAATTGTTGGTGCGCCATCATCAGCGCTAAGCAATGTTTATTTAAGTACAGTTCTGCTACGTTACGCGCGCCATGATAGAGATAGATCTCGCCGACATGCCCTTGCGCTAATGCTTGCTCAACAATGCCCAATGCAGCGCCAATACCTGCACCATGACCAATAACAATTAGTTTATCTTGTTGGTAATCATTCAGGTAGCGACATTGACCAAATGGGCCCTGCACCAATAGCTTTTCCCCTATACTTGCAGTATTAAATAACCAACCGCTAAATTGCCCATTGTATTTACGGTTAATATGCAACTCTATAATATTGCCCTCTAACACTCGAGCGATGGCATAACTGCGAGTCAGGCCATCAAACCGCCTAATATGCAGATATTGCCCTGGCTTGCAATCCATCATTTCTGACAATTTAACAACTAACTTCATGGTATTGTTGGTAAGCAATACCCTCGACAACAACCGCGCCCCCATAAACAAGTCTTGCGCCATAACCGCTTTAAGTTTTAACCCCTCTACTGGAGCGCACTGGCAAGCACACAAGTATTTATGTGTTTTTAACCGCACACTTAAACCTCGCTGAGCGCCGACCGGCAATTGACCGCCAACATGTTGTACTAAACAGGTTTTACAGGCACCTTTTTTACAAGAATAGTTTATTGGGTTACCACTGCGGACGATGGTGTCGAGCACTGACTCACCTTTTTTAGCGTCATAGGCTTGACCATCAAAAAAGAATGTTGTCATTGCTCAGGGGTCTCAGTGAATAAAGAAATATGATGATCTCAAGCGCATTTCTATGAATATGTCACTAAAATTATAGGAGCTCATTTCTAATTTGTAACCGTTTTACAATCCAATGTTATAAACTAAGACATCAGCACCGTGCATCATCAAGCAAAAATTAGTGCTCATTCACCTTAAAGAAGTAAAGGTTAATATGTCTATTGCATCAAAAAACGTGGTTAAATTCATTGATAACTACCGACAGCTGCCCCGCTATCTCCGTTTGTTTATTGTTTCCATCACGCTTTACCTGACTTTTACTGTCATCTTAGGCTTGCTACTCCCTTACATTGCGGTCAAACAAGCACCTAAACAGCTGTCTGAATTATTACAGCGCCCAGTAACGTTGTCTGATGTCCGCATAAATCCGTTTACCCTTAAAGTCGACATCGACCAGTTTAAAATTCAAGAAACAAACCCTAACTTAGATAGCCCTGATTTTATTGGCTTTGAGCAACTTACATTTGAGTTCCGTTTTTGGCACTCAATTATGAACACAGCCTTTAGTGTTGCTGATCTCAGCCTGTATAAACCAACAGTAAATGTTGAGCGACTCAATACCAAAGCAGCATTAACGTTTAACTTCAGTGATATTCTCGATACCCTAGCAAAAAATAGTGTACCTGAAGCTCAAGCACAACCCGATGCAGAACCCACAGAGCTGCCGCACTTTAAACTAGAAAACGTAGCGATTGTTGATGCCAACCTTAGTTTTATTGACAACATCACCTCAGGGCAACTGCATTACCCTAAAGTGAATTTAAAGCTTAAGTCATTTGACTCGCAAACCACGTTGGCTAATGCAACCCCCACTGCAGAAGGTAAAAAGAGTAACCATTACAACCTGCATTTTGTCGGTAATAATGGCGGCGAGATCAGTACCCAAGGCTTGGTACAGCTGAGCCCAATGTTGGTCGTAGGCGACCTGCAATTAACCGATATTCAACTGCCGCAATTTTGGTCATTTATTGACAAGCAATTTAAAGTTAACCTGGCCACCGGCAAACTCAGTTTTGCTACGGCATACCGTTTAGAAGCGATGGAAGAACATTTTCAAATTGCAACCGATGCCGGCGTGTTTAAGCTAGATGACATCAGCCTAAAACATAATGATGCCACCGTTGCTAGCCTAGGTAACCTTACAGTGGCTGGGATCAGCCTCGACTTACTAAACCAAGCCATTGTTATAGAAACTCTTAACTCTCAAGGCTTAGTTATTAATACAACGATTAATCAAGATGGCAGTGATTTACAAACACTGTTTGAGCCCATTAATTCAGATACTAACAACACTACGCCAGCAAAGGATGCAAACTTGGTAGCCGATGTCACTACCGACCAACATGCCACAGTCACGATTAGCGCAACAAAAGATTCAACAACAGACTCCAGTGTAGACTCCACCGATAATCCGCCAACCACACCTGAGGTTCCTGAGGTTGCAGCCGCAGCGCCAGCACTTTCCAACACCAATACCACAGAAACACCTTGGACTGCGGTGCTCAAAGCAATTGAAATTAGCAATTATCAACTGAACCTCAACGAGCAAGTGGTTACTGACGGCACCTTGTGGCAAATATCAAAAATCCAACTTAAAACTGGCGAGATAAATGCCGATCTGTCTTCACCCATTGACTATGAAATCGGGCTGAATATTAATGACCAGGGTAGTTTGTCTGTTAATGGCAGCATTGAGCCCCTAAAGCAAAACATCAGCAGCGAGTTGGCTCTGTCAGATTTAGGTTTAAGCCAATTCCAACAATATCTAAGTCCCTATATCAATATCGATTTAGAACAAGGGAGTGTTTCAACTAAAGGCAGCTTAGTCGTTAATAATGAAACTCAGCAACTCAGTTACAGCGGCGCGATTGATATTGACGACCTACAGATAAAAGATACAGTGCAAAAAAAGACACTGCTGAAATGGAAAGGTGTCAACATAAACCAACTGACTTTCGACAAAGCAGCCAACAGTTTAGCGATCGACCATATCTCGCTTACCCAGCCATACGGCCGCATAATTATTGCTGAAGACAAAACCACTAACTTTAGTGAGTTAATGGTCAACAATGACATTGAAACCGTCGAAACTGATACCAAAGAAACAGCCGTTGAAGTTAAGCCAGTAACAACATCAACCACCAACACCAGTACAGAGACTGAAGCAATCGCTATCAGCATTAACAAAATTAGCATTAATGACGGCTCAACGTTCTTTGCTGATAACTCATTAACCCCAAACTTTGCCGCCAGTATTGAACAACTCAACGGCCAAGTCACTCAGTTGTCATCATCGAGTCAACAAGCGGCCTCGGTCGATATAACAGGTAAAATTGACCGCTATGCCCCCGTTACACTTAAAGGCGACATTAACCCATTACTGGAGCAGCCTTTTTTAGATTTAGCGCTGAGTTTTAAAAATGTTGAGCTTACCTCTGTTAACCCCTATTCGGGCACTTATGCAGGTTACTACATCGATAAAGGGCAATTATCGTTAGATTTAAACTACCAACTCGAAAACAACCAATTAATTGGTGATAACCACCTCGTGGTCGACCAGCTTAAACTCGGTAAACCGAGCGACAGCACCTTAGCCACCACCTTGCCAGTGACACTCGCCATCGCCCTATTGCAAGACCGCCACGGCGTGATTGATCTTGGTTTGCAAGTATCAGGTGACTTAGATGAACCAAGCTTTAGTATTGGCAGCATCGTAATGACAGCCTTTACCAACATCATCACGAAAGCCGTTACCGCCCCATTCTCATTATTAGCAGGCCTATTAGGTGGTGATGATGACGAGCTCAATAAAGTTAACTTCTTAGCAGGGCAAGCCGCACTGGATAGCAAAGCAAAAGAAACCTTAAACAAACTGGCAAAAGGGTTACAAGATAGGCCGATGCTTATGCTCAATGTTAAAGGTGCCGTGAATGTTGCCGAAGATAATCGCGCTTTAACTACCGCGCAGTTACACCGCAAATTAGCTCAGTTAGCCCAAATGGAACCAGAGCAAATACCGGCAGATTTAACAGCCAGCAACTACCCCACTTCAGGACCACTATCTGAGGCATTAAAGCTACTATATAGCACTGAAATTGGTAGCCCAGCCATAGAAGTTAAAACCGCCATTGAAGCAGACCATCAAGGCGATAAAGCACTAACTGCTGCGGCACTGGATACGCGCTGGCATATTGCGTTATATAACTTTAGTTTAAGCGGGCAAAAAATCTCAGACGATGCCCTTGGCGAACTTGCCCAGCAACGCGCGGTTGCCGTTAAAGCTTACCTAGCAAAGAGCAACGCCGTGGCGATAGAAAGGGTCTTTTTACTCGATAGTCGAGTCGACTTAAATACCGCTGCAAGCCAAGTTTTACTCACTTTGACGGCTAAATAAACATAGCGTTCAGCATGTTAAAGTGATATTCAAATACATAAAAAGCACTCACATTTTAGTGGGTGCTTTTTTATGACACATTTTCTGTATTAAGCCTCCATAAACCTTAAGGCAATATATAAATTCGCCTAAACCCATACAGCTACCGCAACCCTTTTATGTATTTAATGGGGTTTAATAGCAAAAATAGTGTTTAATAGCCACTAGGAGTTATAAAGTCACCTAACAAGGAGCGCCTGCAAGCATGAACCTCGTTTTAGCCAGTCAAGCAACCACGCATAATGCACGTTTAGCTATCAGTCAATTGCTTAATACACAAACAAGCTCAATTCCAACTGTTGGTTATATTGCCTCAGCTCCAGATCCACAACGAGAGTACTTCAACGCTACTCAGCAGCTTTATACCGCACTCAACGCACAGATGTGCGTCTATTTAGAACTTGAATCTGAATTTAGCTCACAAACATTAACCGCACTATTTGCCTGCGACGTCATCCATTTATCAGGCGGTGACACCGAGCGGTTTTTAACAGCAATCAAACAGCGCCAACTTATCGAACCACTGACCACGTTTGCCCATCACGGAGGCGCGATTGTCGGCGTAAGCGCTGGGGCTATGTTGTTAACCCCATCCATTGTCAGTGCTACGCTTTGCGGCGACAATATTACTGGTGATAACGCACAGCTTGAAGCTCTTAACCTAGTGCCATTTCAATTTGTACCGCATTTTAAGTCACAGCAATTATCTAACAGGCAATTTAATCAACAGCTTAAAACACTGCAAACTAACGTATATTTATGCGGTGACAACGATGCAATAGCAATTGAACAGCATAAAGTTTTGCTCTATGGTTCGCCGCAGTTACACCAGCACATTGAGCAAAGTCACACTTACATCAAGGACTGTTAACCTCGTCACGCATGAGTTAGAATCCATTCGGTTTAAATTACATTAAGGGTAATAAATGTTTGTTATTCGTTGGGTTCTAGGTCGAATTATTTTATTTTTTAACTTTGTTTTTGCGCCAAAAAAACTAACAAGACCTGTTGTTGAGCAGCAAAAAATTGATGATGCCACTAAAGGCATGACTATCTATGAATACAAAGCATGTCCTTTTTGCGTAAAAGTGCGCCGAGCGTTACGTCGGCAAGGTCTAAACATTGTCACGCTTGACGCAAAACAAGAGCCGCATAAAAGCACATTACTCACCGAGGGCGGTAAGTTGCAGGTTCCGTGTTTAAAAGTTGAAGGGGCGAATAGAGCAACTTGGTTGTATGAATCAGCAGAGATCATAAACTATTTAGAAAACAAATTTGCTTAAACGCTAACGCGGTAAGCCGGTAACTGAAAAAGGCAGCTTTGAGCTGCCTTTTTCAGTCTGGGCCATTTGGATTTAAATTTCATTAGCGACTTTGATTCTGTCGACCAAAAAATCAACCGCGGCTTTAACTTTTGGCACCAAATAGCGCTGTTTTTGATATAACAAATAAACTGCCATATCAGAATTTTGCGTTATAGCCAGCTCATGCTCAAACTTAAGTTCTTGTAACTGCCCAGATTCAAGGTGTGAAACTAACGCCCATCGTGTTGACATTAAAATGCCTTCACCATTACAGGCTTTTTTCGCCAACCATGGGCCATTATTTGAAATCGCTACTGCGGGCCCAGAAACATCCAGCCATTGGCCATTGATATTACACAACCAAGGTGTTGGCCCTGTTGGTGTTTTAAAATATAGGCCTTTATGTTGTTTTAACTCCATCGCATTATTAGGCATTCCGTACTTATTTACGTATTCTGGTGAAGCCACAGGAATAAAGCCATTGTCCATAAGCCTTATCGCCAATACGCGCTCATTAGGCGCATAGCCGCCACGAATTGCAATATCAACATCGTCACGTCCGAGCGTTGATAACTCATCACTTAAACTGACATCTAATACAATTTCAGGGTAGATCTTGCTGAACTCATCTAACAAAGGCAGTAATATTTTGTCACCAAAACCCACCATCGAGCTTATACGTAAGCGCCCCATAGGCGTTGTTTGGTAGCTCCGTACCGTTTCATGGCTCTGTTCTAGTTGATTTAATATTTGTTGTACATCGTTATAATATATTTGGCCTACTTCTGTCAGCTTAACCATTCGGGTCGAGCGCTTTAACAGTGTCGCTCCCAAACTCATCTCTAAATCAGCAACTCGCCTCGATAACGATGATGGCGGCACATTAAACACACTGGCCGCTTTGGTAAAACTGCCGGTTTCGACAACTTTACTGAAATACCGTATAGCACGTAGTTGATCCAACTCATCCTCTCCATTAACTGAATGCCTAGGCATTTTTGCGCCATTATTGCCTTAAAAGCAATAGTGAACTGCGTTTTAGCTTATATATGACCATATTAAAACCAGTAATAATGCACTAAACCTTACCAGCTTGATGCATATAGCGGCGAGATAATCATAGAAGCGTTAGTTGCGTTTTTAGCAATGAACAACTCTCATGTTAATGACGGAAAACACACTTATGATGACTTTGCACGGCTTTGCCGCAAGCAACTATTACAACCTAGTAAAACACGTACTAATGCACAAACAGCTGCCATTTGAAGAACAACTTATTTACGGTGGTAGTGATGCGTTAAAGGCCATCAGCCCTGCGGCTAAAGTGCCGGTTATCACCACACCAGCAGGCGTTAATATTTCAGAGTCGAGCGTTATTTGTGACTTTATTGAAGAGGCCTATCCTGCAATACCACTTTCCCCTGACAACCCTGAAGAGCGAGCCGTTGTACGCCAAATAATGAAAATGGCCGAACTCTATTTCGAACTTCCCAGTAGACGGCTTATCCCCTATGCATTTTCAGGCGTCAAAGTGCCAGAGTCGGTAACCAACGAAGTTCGCCAAGTATTACACCGCGGTATTACCGCCTTAAGTCGCTTGGCCAAATTTTCCCCCTGGATAGCAGGCGAGAAATTTACCATGGCAGACATCTATGTATATTACGTCAATATCGTAGTTAGCTCATTTGGCTCCAGCCAACTTAATTGGGATATTCTTGCTCAAATCCCCGCAATGAAAGAGTGGAACACATCGATGAGTCAATCTGCTATTGCTCAAAGCATAGAAGCCGATCGGCAAGCCAATATGCCCGAGTTTATCCAAACAGTGAAAGATCAGCTCCAAGCAGCTAACGCAGCAAAACAGGCAAGTTCAATTCAAAGAATGCCAAAATAAATGTTATTAAATTATTCAAAAACAAACTCAGAACAATTAAAGCCCGATACAGTCGTGCGATTGGTCAACAACATATTTGCAGGAGCAACACTCTAATGACAGATAAAAATACTCAACTGACCTCAACCATCAGTGAAGACAATAAACTCACACTGGCGTTAACCGACATCGCCATACCACAACCTTCTGCCGATGAAGTGGTTATTCGCATTGAAGCGGCACCACTAAACCCATCTGACTTGGCCGTTATGTTCAGCGTTGCAAATATGACATCTGCCAGCCAATCAGGCTCTGACGTCAACCCAGTTATAACTGCTGATGTTCCTGCTCAATTTATGCCAGCAGTTAAAACCCGCGTAGGTAAAGCCACCCCAGTGGGGAATGAAGGCGCCGGCACCGTGGTCGCAGCAGGATCATCGCCCGCTGCACAAGCATTAATGGGTAAAACAGTTGCGGTCATCGGCGGCGGCACTTACCGACAATATTTAGCTGCTAATGTACGCAGCTGTTTAGTCTTAAAAGATGGGACGACTGCCAAAGAAGGCGCCTCCTCTTTTGTCAATCCATTGACCGCATTAGCGATGGTGGCAACTATGCGTGCCGAAGGGCATAAAGCCATTATTCATGCCGCGGCAGCATCGAACCTTGGTCAAATGTTAAATCGTATTTGTATTGCCGATGGTGTTGACTTAATTAACATTGTACGCAAAACAGAGCAAGAAACATTACTGCGTAATATGGGCGCAAAATATGTTGTTAATTCAAGCAGCGAGACCTTTATAACTGATTTAACCGCCGCCATTATTGAAACCGGTGCAACCATCGCCTTTGACCCCATTGGTGGCGGTCGATTAACCAGTGACATACTTAATTGTATGGAAGTGGCTGCGGCTCGAGACATGAAAGAACACAGCGTATATGGCTCTGATACTTTCAAGCAGGTTTACATTTATGGCGCATTAAACCGTGGCCCTATTTCGCTAAACCGTAACTTTGGTTTTGCTTGGGGGGTTAATGGTTTCTTACTATTTAATGCACTTGGCAAATTAGGGACTGAAACCGTTGTAGCAATGCGTAAACGTGTAGCTGATGAAATTACCACAACCTTTGCTAGCCACTACACACATGAAGTGTCATTGGCTGAAGCATTACAATTAGCGTCGATAGCCTCTTACGGAAAACAAGCTACCGGAGAAAAGTACTTAATCACTCCTCAAAAAAGTAACTGATAAATAACTAACTCAAAAGCTGAGGCGCAAGGTGAGTGACCCATCATTCATGCCTCAGCTTTATCCGTCATTGAGGTTACGTTAAGTATCGATACCAGACACAACTTACAATATGTTATTAACGTCACCTGCCTGATAATCTAAATTAACGGCTTTCAATTCAGCAAATTGCTTACCAATACAGCCTAGCTTGACCCACATCAGCACAGGCTTAACTCGCCACCCACACCATTGCCCGACCTAAGCTTAATCAGTGTTTTTGTTGATAAATATGTATTGCATCAGTAACTAAGGCTAATACTTTTTTATTGTTTAAACTGCTAGCTTATTTTCAACAAGATAGCGTTAATCAGGAGCGGTTTAACAGTTTGTACTGTCTTTTAATTCATACATATAGGACAGAAATTTATATGCAAAATGACAACAGCACCCTACCAGGATGGATTGGCGGCTTTGCCGGATCTAACCCCGAGTTTGCTTACCCCACCCCAAACTTAACTTCACTGCCAATGTTAGACAACATGGCCAACATCGACTTACTGCAACGCCAACAGCCAATTAAATGGCCTGAGTTTAGCTGGCAAACTGATAAAGGCGCTAGTGATCCAAAACGCTGTTATCAAATGTTCGCCCCTTACATCTCACGGCTTGGTTATACCGACACCGGCAGGGTTTATTCAATTATCTGCCCTCAACAAGGGATCTCATCCCCCACATTAGGCACTCTAAATGTTGAAGTGACCGTGACAGGTCAAAGAGGTTGGGTCGATGAAAACGATCAAAAGTTTGCAGCAGATATGAGCGTGGTAGGAAAAGTATGGTTTAGCCCAGGTGCAAAACAAAACCCATTGGTTAAGCTGTTATGGGACCACTTTGAACAAAACAAACAGCCGTTTCCGTCCGACAAAGCCAACGCAATTGTTATTCTCACCTCTAAAGTTAATGCACCAGAAAACCCAATATTCCCTTTTTTGAGCGGTGAAAGTACTGGCTTTAGCGTGCCAGAGTTTGCCAAACACCCAGAGGCGTGGTCGGTAGGTAACATTGAAGTGCAAATTGGCGCACCAGTAAAAACCGGTTACCCCGTCGTAGATGGGTTTAACAAATTTATCTTAGATATTTTCAACCTAGGTTCTGGCAATATGCTGCAAAATGGCAATGTGCTGACCTGGAATGTATGGTTTACCCAACCCCAATTAGTTGATAAAGAAGAGTGGCGCACCCATGCGCAGCGATGGCGAGATTCAATTGATGCGGATCACGGCTCACCAGATGGACCGGGCACGAGTGCTAAGTACTTTGATGGCAGCCCATTTAAGCCCGATCTAAACTTTATTAAACAACAAGAAAAACAGAAGTTTGAAACGTTTTTAGGCCATATTGATGGGGATATTAAACATGGGATCACTAAGCTGCTGCATAAACTTTAACGCTTAGCCTCACGCTATGAGTGCCCCGTTGAGGTGCACTCATATTCACGTCTAGCATAGCAAATACTGCCCGCAGCTCAGCTAGCGTAATCTTGCAGGTATATCACCTTATTACACACTTTTTTGAGCAAAGCTTCATCATGGCTAATTAGAATTAACCCGCACTGTTGTTGCCGGGCATTATCAACTAACAAGGTGATAATTTGCTGCGCTGTGATAGGGTCTAACCGAGATGTTGGCTCATCAGCCACAAGTAGTTTAGGTGACAGTAGCATGGCGCGCAGCAACGCAATTCGCTGCAGCTCTCCACCACTAACATCATGACTACAACGGCAAAGTAGCTCATCTGTCAGGTTTAACGGCGATAATAACGCTGAAATTTCAGCGGGATCTAACTTGTGTAGGCGCACCACATCATGCAATAAGGTGGCTAACGAAGTAGCTGCGCTAAAACTACTAGGCGGATCTTGATAGAGCTTTAGTTTTTGATGCCGTTTTATTTGTTGTTGCCAATTAATACTCCCAGCGCTCGGTTGTAATAAACCAAGCAAGGTATCGCCTAAAGTACTTTTGCCACAACCACTGTCACCAAATAATCCGATCACCTCACCACAATGCAAAGTAAAAGAAAGATTTTTAAACAGCGTGACCCCATTGCGTTGCTGCGCGAGGGCTTTTACCTCAACAAGTGGTTGCTTAACATTACCCGTCGGCATAGGAGACCAATGGCAAGGCGCGGCGGCAATAAGTGCTTTTGCATAATCACTACTGGGCGCCGACAAAACATGGCTAGCCTCCCCCTGCTCTAACACCTGTCCATGGCGCATAACAATAATCTTTCCACCTAACTGTTTTGCAACTTCAACGTCATGGGTAATGGTAAGCAGGCCGCCGTCCTGAGTTTGGGCCTTTAAAATACTCACAATGCTGTTGCGCTGGTGATTATCAAGGCCTTTAGTCGGTTCGTCGGCAATAATAATGCCTGCGCCAGCAGCCGTAGCAGCGGCAAAGGCGAGCCGTTGTGCCATACCGCCAGACAGTTGCAAAGGCAACTTGTGTTCAACATCAGTCAAACCTAACCGACTAAGTTGCGCTTGTGCTGCACGACTCGCTTGCGGTGCACTGTGCCCCTGCACCTCTTTATAAACCTCTGCCACTTGCTCACGGCTTTTCATAATCGGGTCTAAAGACTGCCAAGGCTCCTGCGGCAACATAGTCAGACTATGCCCCCAATACTGACGACGCTCAGGCGTTGATTTTACTTCACCGTTGAGTGCGATAGTGCCAGTGCAGTTTAAATCGCTCGACAAGGTTCCCATAATGGCGTGTGCCAATAGGCTTTTACCAGAGCCGGTTTCACCTAGGATGGTTAGCGGCTCACCGCGCTTTAACGTCAAAGATAGGTGGTGGACTAAAATGTCATTACCTGATCCAATCTGTAAATTCTTAATCGCGATCAGCTCATTCATTCTTGCTGCCCCGCGAGTAAATTAAAACCCAACACCATTAACAGCATGACCACTAACGGTTGGATCAGCACCCACGTTGCTTGAGCAAAATAGGGAAACAATTCCACAATCATGAGCCCAAGCTCTGCCGTTGGCGGCTTGAGCCCAGCATAAACAAAGCCTGTGGCAGCCATCATTAAAATAGAGGTGGCGGCACCAAATACAGCCATAGTCATCACATTCCCCGCAATTGCAGGCCAAATGTGACGTCGAAAAATATACCAACGGCCAAAGCCAAGCATCATCGAGGACTGTATTTCAAGACTATTAATTAACGGTTTAACGCTAGCCCTTACCACACGGAAATACTCAACCCACAGCGTCAATGCAATGCCGACATACAACATCACAAATGAGCCCGGCGATAATCCTGCAACCAATAATACCAACACTAACCCCGGCAGTGACATTACCGTATTAGCAACAAAGTTAATAATGCTGTCAACGGTTTGGCTTCCCCATGCAGCCATAACCCCCAATGACACGCCCAGAATGGCTGCAGTAACTACACATAATAAACTTAGCCCTAACGACAACCTGACCGCTGCAGCTAACCGCGCCAACATATCGCGGCCAAATTGATCAGACCCTAGTGGAAACTTCGCACTTATGCCGGCAAAACTGTGTTGCAGATTTTGAGCATTGGGCTGATCATAACCCAGTAACGGAACAAGCCATGCCGTAACAACTAGCATCAGTAGTATTGCCGCTCCAAGCCATTGCCCAGCCGAAAGACGCTGCAAAATATTGTTCATCTGACTTTGCTCCGGGGATCTAATAAATGACAACTAATATCAACCAGCGTATTGATCAACACAAATAGCATGCCGCATACCAGCGCAGTACCTTGTAACATGGGAATATCGCGAGAAAAAACAGCGTGCGATAAGCCATGACCAATGCCGGGCCAAGCAAATAAGCTTTCAATCATAATGACCCCTTCAATCAGGCCCACCAACTGAATACCCATAAACGCAACCACTGGCAAAGCAATATTTCGAGCACCATGGCGCCTGAATGTTTGGCTGTCACTGAGGCCTTTTACCTTAGAAAACAAGTAATAGTCGCTACCAATTACTTTTACGGTACTGTTTCTTATCACTCGGCTTGAAAGCGCAGCCAGACTGAGCGCCAAGGTTAATGACGGTAAAAACAGATGGGCTGCAGAATGGAAACCCGCCACCGGAAACCACGACAAATAAAGTGAAAACAGTAAAATAAGTAATAAGCCGAGGCAAAATACTGGCTGCGAACGAATTAATGTAGAAAGCAGTAAGCCACCACGGTCAAACCATTTATTGGCTTTAAAACCGCATGCTAAGCCCCAAGGGATCGCGATAACCACTGACAAAAGTAAAGCAGAACAAGCTAACAATAATGTGTAACCAAGCTGATGCTGCAACTCCGCCACAATCGGCGCACCACTGACTAAGCTAGTGCCTAAATTAAACTGCAGTAACTCTGCTAACCAGTGCAAATATTGCAGCCATGCAGGGTCATTTAAACCTAATTCTTGGCTAACAGAGGCGGCAGCGGCAGTAGTTACGGCATCTTCCCCGTAGCGACCCGCTGCAATTTTATAACTCATATCGCCGGGTAACATACGCCCAAGAATGAAGGTAATGGTTCCGACACTCCAAGCCATCATCAATAATTGCACTAACCGCTTAACTAAGATCTGTTTCACGGCAGCAACTCCATTTGGGCAAGGCGAAAGGAGCGCTCATAGGGGTCAAAACTAAACCCTTTAACTCGGTTAGCCACTCCAGATTGCTGGACGTAATACAGTACCGGGATCATCGGTAAAGACTCAGCCAAGTGCGAGCTCAATTGCTGGACAGAGTGAGTATATTCAGCCCCAGTAGCTTTAGCTGCATGTTGCAATAACTCAAAAAACGCAGGATCATCCCAGTTCATCGGCCCCCAACCGCCACCTTTTACGGAGCTAAAGTCAGCTAGTAGTACCGTCATTGGATCAGGAATATTGCCCAAATTACGCGCCATCAGCGCCGTTTGTAACGAGCCGTCAGCGTGACCAGAAGGGATGGCACTGGCGTTTTCCATCTGGATCTCAAGCTGTATTCCCAATTTAGCCCACTGCGCCTGTATGGCGGTGGCTATCACAATCAACTCAGGCCTGTTGGCATAAGTCACCATACTAAGTTTGAACGGTTTACCTTGTTTATATAGCAAGCCCGCGTCATTAGGCAACCAACCTTCACGCGCCAATATTGCCTTTGCCGTTTTAAGCTCGAGCCGAGGTTTAGCGAGTGATTTTACATGCCACTTACCCATTGCAGGGCCAAATATCTGATTTGCTTGTGAATCAGGTAGATGCATGATTCCATTGGCGATTCCATTTCTGTCAACCGCCATACTGAGCGCTTGGCGAACGGCAGCAGACGCTAACAGCGGATCGGCAACATTCAGTTTAATTAAAATGGTTCTGGGGATCGCCGTAGAGTCAACGCTCACGTTTGGCGCATGATTTAACAGCTGTACGCTGGCGGGATCGAGATTATAAACGATATCAGCACTGCCACCCTGCACCATTAACGCACGACTTTCAGAACGGTGACCGGTAATATAATCAACAAAAGCAATCTTCGCGTTTTCGCCATAATAGTGTTCAAAACGGCGCACACTAACTCTATGCGGCGGTTCAAACTTGTTCATTTGATAGGGACCGGTGGCAGTTAATTTAACGATTTCATCTGAACTGTCAAATGAACTGGCCGCCAAAATAGCAGTCGTATAATTAGATAAAATGGCAGCAAAAGAGCGGTATGGGTGGTGTAAGGTAAATTCAACCGTATTGGTGTCAATAGCGGAGACCTGTTTAACTAGCTCAGTATTAAATGGCGCCGGTTTGCTCAACGCTATTTGCATACTTTTCACTACAGCACTGGCATCCATAGTCGTGCCGTCATGAAACAACACCCCTTTGCGTAGTTGAAAACGCCATACGGTGGCATCTTTATCGCTTTCCCAAGAAGTGGCTAAACCAGGAATTAATGTGCCGTTCTGATCAACATCAACAAGGGTTTGCGTTATTTGCAACCGACTAAAAATATATCCCGCTTTAGCTAAATCTAAGCTGATGGCTTCAAATGGGCCGCTAACGGTTATCAAGTCTTGCCTTGCAGAAGGGGTACAGCCGAGATTAAAGGTCAAAACAAGATAGGCAACAAGGGTAAGGATTGTTCTATTATTTAAATACTTAATGATGAGCCTCAAGCAAAAGAGCGAGATATTATGGGGGCTCATTTTTTCTTAAATCAGATAAAATTTCTGTCGACAAGGTCACGCTTATGTAGCATTACGCGGATTTTAAAAGTTAAAACGCAGCATTAATGCTGCGCTTTAACAAATAGTGACTTACGGCCGACTAATCATGCCCTTAAGCACAATATCATGATAACTCACAAGGCCAATAATTTTACCCTCTTCAATAACCGGAGCCTTGGTAATTCCAAAACGATTAAACAGTCGCGCACTGTAACGAACGTCCATATTGCCATTAACCGCTAATACCGGTTTAACCATGATTTCGTAAATATTCACTCTCTCAGGCGCTTTGTCTTGTGCTAATACTTTTTTAGCAATATCACTCATCAGCACCATGCCATATTCGTCATCATCATTTCGCTTATTCACAAACAATACATTCACTTTGTGCGACACAGCTTGCTCAATTGCCTCTGCAACTGTTTGCAAACCATCAACCATGGCATAGTCTTGGCACATCACATCGTGATTTTTTATTAGCTTTCTACTGTTCATATTTGATCCTCGATATCATGGCTTAGTTTTTGTACTTGGTGTGCCACCCCCACCGCATCTTCGACATCAATCTGAATGGCAATCCCTTTACCAGAATCGCTATCAAACTCGCCCACTTTGCTTACCGTCTCTAAAATTGAACGGCTTAAGTGCTCTTCGACCAACAGTAAAACCACATCACGTTGGATATCGAGCGACAACCCCATAAAGGTTTTTTGTTTTTTTAACCCTTCACCACGGGCATGATTTATCACCGTGGCGCCAGTAGCACCTTTGCTACGCGCCGCATCTAAAACCAAGTCTGTGCATGCGTCATCAATGAAAACAATGATCAGTTTAAAGCGCATTATTTCGCTCCTTTTGAGTTTTATTTTTGTATTCAACCAATTGGGCATAGCCCATTACGGTGATCATCGGAAATAAACTAGCGAAGGCAATCAGTCCAAAACCATCAATCAACGGATTACGACCGTCGACATTCGTCGCTAAGCCTAAGCCCAGTGCAGCAACTAGCGGCACCGTTACTGTTGAGGTTGTTACCCCACCGGAATCATATGCCAGTGGGACAATCATTTTGGGGGCGAAAAAGGTCTGGATCACCACGATGATATAGCCCGCCATGATGTAGTAATGAATCGGGTCGCCAACAACAATGCGAAAACATCCTAACGAGATCCCAAATGCCACACCAATTGCAACCGAGATCCGAAGCCCTTGAATACCAATACTGCCACCAGAGACTTCATTGGCTTTGATGGCCACTGCAATCAACGAAGGTTCTGCAATGGTGGTACTAAAGCCTATCGCGGCGGCAAAAATATAGACCCAATAATAATCTTGCCAAGCATTCACTGTCACCGTTGGGTCATCAGCATGAATAAATGCCGGCGATGTGAGCTGTTCAGCCATCGCTTCGCCAATCGGAAATAGCGCCAACTCGAGGCCAACTAAAAAGAAGCTCAAACCAAAAATAACATAAACAAAACCGGCAGCCACTCGGCGCCAATTCGCAATGGGTCTTTTTAACACCCCGAGCTGAAACCCAAACAAAATAATGGCAATGGGAATAACATCACGGGCAGTAAGCATTAATGTATTAAGTACTTTTATTAGCATATCCATTTACAGCACCACCATTCCGTAGATAAGCACAAATATCATTGGCATTAAGCTCGCAAACGCAATTAACCCAAATCCATCTAACATGGGATTTCGCCCTTTAATCACGCTAGCTAAACCAACCCCTAATGCAGTGACTAAAGGCACGGTAATAGTTGATGTCGTCACGCCGCCAGAGTCATAAGCGATACCAATAATATTTGGTGGTGCGAACCAGGTCAGCACCATCACCAAAATATAACCACCAATAATGATGTAATGAATAGGCCAACCTTTTAAAATCCGCACCACACCGAGTAATATCGCCAAACCGACCGACATGGCGACAGTCAACCTTAAGCCCATCGCGTAGCTACTCATTGATGCTTCACTTTGTACAATCGCGCCCGCATTGGCAGCAACCTTGGCCGCTTCATTCGCCACCGCAGTCAGGGCAGGTTCGGCCAAGGTCGTACCAAAGCCTAACGAAAATGAAAAGATGACTAACCAAAAAACACTGCCTTTTCTTGCCAATGCTTGTGCAAGTGATTCGCCAATGGGAAACAAGCCCATCTCTAGACCAAACACAAAAAAGGTTAAACCGACAATAATAAAAATAAGACCGATAAGAATAGAGAACAGATTATCAGGGGCCTGATGCAACACAAAAATTTCAAAGAAACCCACAACAAAAATGATTGGGATTAAGTCTTTAAAACTGTTCAACATTGCCTTAAATAATTGGATGATTGAAGCCATACTCACTCCTTTGGGGCGACAACTTCAGTTTGCCTAAACACACAATAATCGCAACAACTAATTAACACTTTTAATCGTATATATGATCCATATCATTTTGCACCTGTAGCTGCTCATAATTGCAGCAACGACTCGGTTATATAGGTTAGAATTTAGCCGTAACTATATTTAAAACCACCTTTGAGCATTAACAACGATTATCAGCCCAATGAATATTTGCGATAAAACGTGGCAAAAATGACAACACTGCAATATAACGATATGCTCAACACATCAACAACGCATCACAGTTAATAGGTATCATCATGCCAACGAAAACTGCGCAAGCCACCGACTATTCACTGCAAGGCGGCTGCCTATGCGGTGCCGTTCGTTATGAATTATCCGCCGCACCATTTGCAGCAGATTATTGCCATTGCCGCCAATGCCAACAAAGCACGGGGTCAGTATTAGGCGCATGGATGGACTTTAAAACACCTGAAGTGAGCTGGCTCAGCGGCGCAGTAACCGAATTTGTCTCTTCTGAATTTGTTCGCCGTGGTTTTTGCCAGCAATGTGGTGCGTCTTTGACCTACAGAGATACCCGCCATAAAAACTACCTTACATTGGCAATTGTATCGCTTGATAACCCTAACCTTGTTCAACCCAGCTACCATATTTATACCCAGAGCCAGCTAAAGTGGCTTGCGTTAAATGACAAATGTGCCCGATACCCGCAGTCAAAAACTGACTAATACTTGTCGCTATTGTAAAGCTAACTGCAGCATCGAACGCCCAGTGCGGCGTTGAGCATTGAGAACCAGTCAGACAAGACAATTAATGTTGGCCCGTAGTCAACCTCGAACATAATCGAGCCTTATCACTGATAACTTATTGAAATATACGTTATGCTGGAAATATAAACCCATAGTGGCCAAAAAATAATGAAAAAATCTCCCCTACTGCTTATTTTGCTGCTCAGTGCATGTAGTAATACCGTACACATCGAACCTGAAGAGTTCGCCGGTCAGTTAACTGACACATTTAAAACCGATATAAAAAGTAATGGCTTAAAATTATTTACCTACAAAGCGGAATTAGTGAATGCTGAACGTAATGAACAAGCTTCTCTACCTCATGAGCATCGCGCTCAGCAAAAAAAGCGTGGGACAAGCAACTACAAAGAACCCGACCTTAGCGATTGGACTCAAAAAATAGAGCTAGGGTTAAACCGTACTATCGAA
Source organism: Shewanella youngdeokensis (assembly GCF_033180165.1). GTDB lineage: Bacteria > Pseudomonadota > Gammaproteobacteria > Enterobacterales > Shewanellaceae > Shewanella > Shewanella youngdeokensis. The sequence goes on along the minus strand of NZ_CP136522.1, from coordinate 1,579,454 downwards.
ATGACCGGTTATTGCCGCGAAGGGTTTATCGAGATCAGCCGTTTAATTGAGTACGATAGAGGCAGTATTCGGGGTGAGTGTAATGAAGGGGCAACTGATAGCGATATCAGTAAGTTTGATTCTTAACCGAATTCAATAATGAGGGCGTATTTACGCCCTCGCTATTAAAATAAAGGCACCCTAGCCTAAGCTGTAACGTCCTTATTCTTATCACTAAAGCTAACTTTACCGAAGTCTTCAAGGATCGCGTAACACGCCGGTACCATAAATAACACCAGTGACGTTGATGCGAAAATACCAAACACCATCGACACCACCAGCGGCTGCAGTACAAGTGCTTGAGTACTAGTCTCTAACAACAGCGGCAACATGCCCATAGCGGTCGTGAGTGAGGTAATAAACACCGCTCTAAAGCGCTCTTTACTGGCACTCACCACTGCTTGGTGCACCGTTTGCCCCTCTTTTACATGGTAGCGAATATATTGCACTAGCAAGATGGAGTCATTCACCACCACCCCAGATAACGCAATAAAACCAAGAATAGAGGGTAAACTCAATGAGAATCCAAGTAGCAAATGTCCCCAAAATACCCCTATGAGTCCTAATGGGATCACAGCCATAACGACGAGTGGTTCTAAGTAGCTCTTAAACTGTAAGCTTAAAATAGCAAACACGGCTAATAGCCCAACAATAAAGCCAGATGCCATCGAGTTTTGTGTTGTGGCACTATTTTTTACTTCACCATCAAAACTTACTCGTACTCCGGGATAACGTTCAACCAACTTAGGCGCCAGTTCAGCTTTAAATGCACTGTTAATTTCACTCGCATTGGCTAAGTGAGTGTCCACTTCGCCGGTAATGCTAACAAAGCGCATGCCATCAAGGCGTGAAATTTTAACGTAGTTACGTTGCCAATCAAAATTAGCTACCGCTGACAATGGTACCTGCTCGCCAGTGGTGCTGATCGTAATCGGAAAGTTAGACAAGTTTTCTAACTTAGCCGCATCGGCTCTATCCAGCTGGACATCAATTTGAATACTCTCGGGCCCGACTTGAATAAAATCTGCGGTTTGATGAAAGTAAGCTCCGCGTAATTGACTGGCTAACATCATGCCATTCACGCCAAAAGCTTCGGCGCCAGGCTTTAATGTCATTAATATTTCAGACTTACCTGGTCGCATGCTATCCATCACACCCGACACACCATTAAAGCCGTTAAGATATTGCTGCACTTCAATCGAAGCAGATTTTAGCTGCTGTAAATCATCACCACGCAAGCGAATGTCAATTGCTCGACCCGCTGGCCCCATTGAAGGTGCCTTGTAAACGATTGCTATCGGGTCTGCTAATTCCCCAACGCCTTTTTCCCACTCGCGAGTGAACGTACTAAGCAGGGTTTGCCGAATTTCGGCGCTGAGCAAATCCACTTTTACCGTGGCAACATGTGGGCCGCTTTCATTCGCGTCACTGTTATAGTTAAATCGCTCGGTAATGTGTTTAACTAATTGCTCGCCGCCTTCATTTTTAGATAACTCAGTATTGAGTTTTTTGGCAGTCGCAACGACTTTTTCTACCACTAACTCTGTTTGAGCCATTGTTGAGCCCGGTGGCAAAACAATTCTGGCCTCAAGTACGTCACCTTCAAGTTCTGGAAAACCAATAAACTTAATTACGCCACCCGCAGCTAACGAAATAGACACCAACAATAAACTAACCAAGGCGCCCATAAAGGCATAACGCCACGCAATAACCCACTCAACAGCATTGACCAAATGCACTGTTCTCACAATTTCAAATCGGCGGTTAAACTCAACTTTAAAACGGCTAGCTTTGAAACGGTTGTCCTTTTTTTCTGCTGCATGAGATAAATGGTTTGGTAATACGAAAAAAGCTTCCACTAAACTGACGGCTAAAATCAGTAATAATGTTTGTGGGATCACCCGCAGCACTTTACCCATATCGCCTTCCATAAAGGCAATACTGGAAAAGATAAATGCAGTGGTTAAAAAGGATGATACAACCCCAGGTAATACACGCTTAACCCCCTGGACCACGGCTTCGGTTTTATTCAATCCGCGTTCAATATGTGCAGCAATGGATTCTGAAATAACGATGGCATCATCCATCATGATCCCGATAGCCATTAAAAATGCCACCAGCGTCATAATGTTAATACTCAAACCCGCTTGTGCCATAAAAAACAAGCTACCCATGAACGCAACGGGTAAGCCCATGGCAACCCAAAATGAGTAGCGAAGGTTAAAGAACAACCACATACTTAAAAAAACTAACACCACCCCTTGCGCACCATTTTTAACTAGCATGCTCAGACGGTCCCACAACAAGGAACTCATGTCATTAGAAGTACTGACACTTACGCCACTAGGCGTGCGCAGCTTTTCCGCTTCTAAAAAGCTCAATACTTGTTCTTTTAAACGCAATGAATCTTGTGACTTATTCTTGTATACCGTTAAAACTGCAGCTGTTTTACCATCAAAACGAATGTGTTCTTCGTTCAACTCAAATCTGTCGCTAATTTTAGCAATATCCCCTAGGCGCACTATGCCACCCTGTGAATTAGAGCGAATAACGATATCGTTAAGCTTGTCTATTTCAACTTCACGCTGGTCAAAACGGATAAGAATATTCTTACTGGCAGTCTCCAAGGTACCACTTGGCAACTGCACATTTTGCTGCTCAATCTGGGTAGCCACATCCGTCACGCTCATCCCAAGACGCTTTAGCGCATCGAGCGAGATTTCAACCGACAATTGATGCTGCGAAAACCCGGCAATAACCACTTGTCGAATACTGGTATCGAGCTTTAACCTGCGCTTTAAATCCTCAGCATAAGCTTTTAAATCTGGCTTACTTGTCGCGGCCGATAAGGCAATATCAATAATCGGTTCGTTACGATTAAGATCTTCAACTATTGGCGGTTCAATTTCAGCGGGAAAATCTTTAATCCCTGATATTTTTGTTTGTACATCAACAAGGTTACGCGCCAGATCCGCTTTATCATCCAGCTTTAATGTCATCACGGCAACGCCTTCTTGCGCGTCACATTTGGTTTCGACAATACTCCCTAACGTGTCAACGGCATCTTCCATGCGTAAACACAAGTTTTCTTCCACATCTTGCGGAGATGCGCCAGGCAGTACCACGGTGGCACTAATATAGTTAGGCGAAAACTCTGGAAAGGTTTCGCGCTTTATCTGCGGTAACGCCTTGAGCCCGAGTATGATAAACGTCAACATTAACAGCATTGTCGCCGTTTTATGTTTTACGAAATAAGCAATCACTGCGCTGACTCCTCATTATCGCTGGCTTGGTTAGCACTGTTACGCAATACCAAGCCTGATACTGCAGGAATAATGTCGGTAAGCACTAACTGCATTTTGTCATTAAGCTCACCTTGTACCGCAGCTAAGCCTTCTTGACGGAATAAAACTTGTACATCAATTAGTTGCAATCGGTCGTCACTATCCATTAAGTACAACTTGTCACCGTGTAACGCGCGCTCTGGCACAACCCAGTAATCTTTCTCGCTACCCTTAATGCGGGCACTAACAAACATACCGTTAACTAAAGGCGGTGACTGCCCAACTTTAAGCTCACGATACTGCTGCTCAACTTGCAAAACGACACTAACGGTTGCCAACGTTGGGTCAACGGTTTCACCAATTCGGCTTATTTTGGCCGGCCATTGATACTGATATACGTCATTTTTAAGGGTGATTTCAGCCGATAAGCCGAGCATTTCAACACTAGGTAACTGATCAGATTGGCTGCTTGACTGCTTAACCGTTTTCATCAGCGTCATGAGGTCATTTATTGATAACTGCGCTTCAACTTCCATAATTTCGGTGCCGTTAATGCGCGCTAATACCTGTTGCGTAGATACCACTTGGTTGTTTTCAACACTCACTTCAGCAACACGCCCTTCAAACGGCAGGCGGATCTGAGTTTTATCGAGCTGACTTTGTGCCTCTTGTTCTTGTGCTAAGGCTTGTTGTAACTGAGCTTGCAGTACTTCAATCTCATTTGGCATCAAGTTGATACTGTTGTTTAAGTCTTGTACTTTTTGTTTTTGCGCTAAAACATTCTGACGTTCAGTATCAAGATCAGATTGCGAGATCAGGTTTTGCTTTTTCAGCGACTCTTGGCGGGTTAAGTCTGATAGTACGAGTTCATAACGGCTAGTTTCGATTTCTAGCGACAATTTTAAGTTTGCAAGAGTTAAGTCTTTACCCGCTAACTGCCCTTCTAAGGCTTTTCTGTCGGCTTGCGCCTGTGCTAAGCGAATTTGATAATCGAGTGGGTCTATCGACAACAATAATGTGCCTTCTGCCAGCATGTTACCCACTTCTAGATCTGGGTGTTTGTAAATAATTTTGCCGCCAACTTCTGGCAAAAGCTGCCATTGCACCTTGGGTGCCACACGGCCAAAAGCATCTACCTGAGCAACAATAGGGCTTTTAGCTAATGGGATCACATCGACTAATTTACTTGGTTCAGCCTGTTCTTCTAATGGTGGATGCTCTTTTAAAGCAATAACAGTAAACAAGATCACAACTCCCACAGCTAATGCTGGGAAAAAATACCAACGTTTACCTTTGATCATATCCATTATTGTTTTTCTCCAAATAAACCGTTTTCTAACAGTTTGATATTGTGTTGGGCCAATTGAGCGTAGAAATCCTGATCTAATTTAAATCCATGTAGCTCGGCCATTGGCGCGGGGATAATATAGGGAAAAATGAGTAAACTCATTATCGACATTTTTACTAACAAATATTCTTCTCTTGAAGAATCATCAAACAAGTGTTGCGGTATCGCAACGAGACTAATAACGGGGCCAAATAGCTTAAAGATTACGCCTTTGGCTTCTGAAGATTGATCCGAACTCATCAAGCTAAATAGAAACCGTGGAAAACCTGGGGTTAGGTTCATATTATGATAAAAATCATTAAAAACATCAGCCATTACGGTTTTAGATGGCTCGTTTTTTACCAAATTACGGCGGGCAACTATCGGCTCGATAAACTCCGTTATCATTGCTTCAAATAAACCAAGTTTATTACCAAAATAATAGCGGATCATTGCCATATTCACGCCAGCTTCTTCAGCAATTTGACGAATGCTCACTTTGTCATAGCCTGAGGCGATAAAACAAGTACGCGCAGCCCGCAGCAGACTGTCTCTGACTTGGGTTGCTGAATCATTTGGGGTTGGTATCTCAGTCATGTTGAGTACAGGTGTTATTCAAGTGAATAGCGCCGAGTTTATAGCTTCAAACTAGACTTTGCATGTTTTATCGTTATTCAAAAACCTGCATTATGAATAACGACTCGCGAAAGGTACGTACAAGTAAGAAAGGTGTGCCAGCCACAAAGCGTGACATGGCCAGGCATTATTGACACAAATGCGATCTAAACAGCCAAAATTGTGTGGCATAAACCTAAACGGGTAACCACTTCAACCTAATAGTAATCCGTAGAAACACTAAAGTAATTTAAACGTGATTTGGTAAAGTTGCTCGATCTCAGGGTAGATTTCTCTAATTAGCTTTTTTAAATCAGCAAGGCTCATGTTCTCTTGACGGGCATGATGTTCATTTAAATCATCGAAATTAACCCAAGCAACATCAGTTATATACAACTGACCATAGCTAATGCCGGTTTCTAAATTTGCTGCCACCACGGTTTCGTCAGCCTTGAAATAAGATTCACTGTGGTCTCTTAAAGTAATGGTCTTTCGACCGGCAAGAATATCACGCTCAAATCGCTCAAAAAATGTCATGGTTTGCATGTTTAACACCTAAAGAAATAGACCCCGTAAGCCTAACAACATTTTTTTAGCCGAAATAGCCTCGACTTAACAAATTGAGCAGTTCCCCCCTAACATTAAAAAAGGAACGATATAGTTAATACAATAGCAACCGACACAGTAGCGTAGCTGTAAGGTTTAGGGTAAAATCCGTTTCCGATTTCAAGCTTGGCGCACAATACGCTAAACTTATTCTTAGATTAACGTATCGTAGAGAACACATGAATAAAAAACAGAAGATGATCAAATTGACGGCTAAGCGTGCCAAGGCTCGTTTGAACAAGCACACTCCGCCTACGATCAAAAAATATGTATCAAAAGCAGAACGCGCTGAGAATTTAGCAAAACTTGCTGCAGAAGAGTTAGCGGCGCAAAACGCTGCAGAAACTGAAGCATCAACAGCGACTGACGATACTGACACAAGTCCAGCCAGTTAATTTAACTCACGCTGTCGGACGCAATTGAGCTTATTTGGTTGGCGGTTTTTCGCCTTTAAAACCAATAAGCTCAGCCACTTTATTACTCGCTTCGCAGTCTTGCTCTTCTGTTATCATCGCCATATTGGTACAAGACGAAGACAACGGACTTTGGCTACTCATCGTTAACTCCTCATCAAACTCAGTGACTTTATCAACTTTAATTACGGCTTCGCTTGTAGTGCTGCTATTCGGTTGAGCAGCTTGCTGTTCTTTGACCTTTTCAACTAAACGATAAGCCACTATCACGCCCAAGACACCGAAAATAATAGAACCGAGAACCTGACCAACTAAAACACCGTATGCGCCCCACCACTGTCCACCAAAATACACAAATGGAATCGTACCGACCGTCGCCTTACCAACATTAAATAACGTAGAGTACTTAGCCTTACCGAGATTATTAAAAGAGGCATTAGCGACATATAAAATGCCAGAAAATATAAAAAATATGGCAATATAGGTACAGAAGAACAATATGAGTTCTGCCGCGTCACCTTTCATATCAAACACCGACACAATTTGGTTTCGTGTCAAAAACATCAGCAACGAAACGACCACCACGTAAGCACAGCAAAACTGAATTGCACGGGTAAGCGACTCTTTCACCCGGTCATACTGTTGAGCCCCAAAGTTTTGCCCAACAATCGGGCCTATAGCACCTGACAGAGCAAAAATCATTCCAAACGACACAGGGATCACCCGACCTAACACAGCCCAGCCAGCCACATAGCTGTCACCAAAATCTGATATTGCTCGTGTAACTACGACATTACCAATAGGAGTGGCAATACTGGTGAGCATTGCAGGTCCAGCAATGGCAAAAATAGGTTTTAAATCAGCAATAAAATGTGCTTTATTAAAGCGTCCAAACAGCTGATGCTTAACAACAACACCTCGTGCAGAAACAATAAATACGGCGACGCGCGACATAACAGAAGCCACGGCGGCGCCTTCTATTCCCATCGCAAACATAAAAATAAGGATCGGATCAAATACGGCATTGACCCCGCCACCAATTAAGGTTGATACCATCGACAACTTAGCATCACCCACGGCTCGCAGCGCATTACCCAACGCCATAGCTAAACAGATCAATGGTAACGACGGTACCAAAATATAAAGGTAGCTCGCAGCCAGCTCTGCCGTGTGGCCCCTAGCCCCCACAATAGATAACAGCTCAGGGATAAACAGACATACGCTAACAGAAACAACAATGCTCACCAGCAAAGTAACCACGACGCTGTTGAGCAATAAGCGCTTCGCTTTTTCAGTATCTTTGGCTCCAATTGAACGAGAAACCAATGCGCCTAGCGCAATAGATAATCCAATGCCGATTGAAGTGGTAAAATATGAAATCGCACCAGCATAGCCCACTGCGGCTGCAAGTTCTTGCTCACCAAGAATACTAAGGTAGAAAACATCCAGTAAATCAACAATAAATAACGCCGAAATACCAACGGCGCCAGTCGAGCTCATTACTAAGATATGGCGTAAAATGGAACCTTGTACAAATTTGGCTACTGCCATAAACCCTCTTAGCCACAGGCTAATGTTGTCGCATTTTTAGCTCTGTTACATAGGATGAGAGCTATAGATTAAACTGTCTGGCTGCGTTAAATATCAGCTTCAAGTTCACTGCCGCACTTGTCACAATATAATGCATCATTCTCATGCCCATCTTTAAGGCAATTACTGCAACGGCGTAAATCTTTACGTTTACCAATTTCTTGCGATATTTCAGCCGTTAATATGCCGGTTGGGATCGCGATAATGGAATACCCTAACAGCATAGTAAAGGCCGCTATCGCCTGGCCTAAATTCGTCCCAGGTGTGATATCACCGTAACCCACGGTGGTAATAGTAACGATAGTCCAATATATGGATTTAGGAATAGAACTAAAGCCATTATTCGGCCCTTCAACAACATACATTATTGAACTCAAAACCACGACAATCAAACTGACTGAAAAGAAAAAAATGAACACTTTACGGCCCGATTGCAACATGGCTCGCAACAGTAAGTTTCCCTCACTTAAGTAGCGTAATAACTTAAAGACTCGGAAGATCCTGAACAATCGCAAGACCCTAATCACCATCGTAAAATTAGCTCCAGGAAATACCAGCGCTAGATAAGTAGGCAGCACAGAAAGCAAATCTACAACGCCGTAAAAACTTTTAGCGTATCCCCACGTATGGGCAGAGCAATACAGTCGCAGTATATATTCCAGCGTAAAAACAACGGTAAAGGCCCATTCTAGGGCAACAATAAGTTCACCGTACTGAGCATGTATCGACGCGACAGTATCGAGAAAAACCAATATCACGCTCAAAATGATACAGATAATTAAACTGATATCGAAAAAACGACCTGCGGGAGTGTCGGTGCCAAAAATAATACGACGAAGCTTAAGTTTAAATACACTTTCAGACTCAGTGTTTTTTTCCATGATTAGTCTTGCCTCTTGCTATGAGGACCTACAAAAACGAATAACATATGTTGATTTATCAAGGTAATTAGGTAGTTGATATTAATAGTGTGACATGCAAACCAATAGAGCTCAAAAATAATCTTAGCAGTTAACATCTACAAACAAGATTTTTAAGGTAACATACTCTACATTAAACACATGCTTACGACAGGTTTTCAGGTTTTTTAATGCGCTTTTTTTATTATTCCATACTGACTTTTTCTATTCTTCTTTGCCACTTCAGCCCCAGCCTCGCATTTGCCAGTAGCAAAGCCGATCTAGTCGTTGTGACCAAATCTAAAGCGACCTTGTCAATTTTACGCAAAGGTAAAATATTAAAAACCTACCATATTGCGATGGGCGACAACCCTAAAGGCCACAAACTAACCGAAGGCGACCAACGCACGCCAGAGGGACGTTATATACTCGATTATAAAAAATCAGACAGTGCTTATTACCGCGCCATTCATATCTCATACCCCAATGACGAAGATAAATTACGGGCTAACGCTTTAGGGATTAAGCCCGGTGGCCAAATTATGATCCACGGTGAAAACCCTAACTCCAGCCTAAGCCCGATTGAGGCTCAAAAGTATAATTGGACTGATGGCTGCATTGCGGTCACTAACGTAGAAATGGATGAGCTATGGCGTGCTATCGACAGCGGTACTCCCATTGAAATTTGGCCATAAAGACCAAACGAACACTTTTATCCGTATTAACTTTAATCACGCTCAGGATCTACCTTAATGATGTACGCGCCATTACACCAAAGCTGGCCGCAATTTAGTCGCTCAATCGCCGCTTTGATGGCTGAATTGGGCCTTGATAAGCTAAATCTACCAATCGATCACACAGCCTTACGCGTCAATACAGTGCAAGCGGCAGACTCGTTAAGAAGTGAGTTTGAGCAGCGTGGAAAAATCATTTCAAATAACATCATTAATGGCCGGCCAATTCTGATCATTGAGCTCGACACCCCGCTACGACTCAATGATAACCCCATCGACTGTGTGGAGCTGCCTTATCCTGGAAATAAAGCCTACCCGCAAGAGGGCTGGGAGCACGTAGAACTGGTTTTTAACTGTAACGCTGAAGATTGTGAATCACTGAGCCAACAGTTAATTAATGTGGTGCCATCATTAGCTGCTGTCATCGCAGGCAAAACCGATATTACCGTTAAAATGAGCTCACCAAAGGGTGATAAAGAGCGACTCGCTAACCCAACCATTGCCTTCAAAAAACATGGCTTGTGCGTCAAAGTACACCCGCATGGCATTAAAGCCGTTATTGCATCTGAAACATAACCGCGGTAGTGACTTAGCGCACTTTTATCCCAGCGACAAAGTGCGCGTTTCAGCTTAAGCCGCCAATCAAGGCAGTAAACAAAGAGCCTATAGCCGCGTATATGATCCGCTACACTTTTATAAACTGATTAAATAATCCAAACCACCAGTAATAGCCGCCACCTGTGCAACAATGCAATTTTCGTCATTAACTAATGGACTGTCAGGATAAACTTCAGTGGTAGAAACATATTTAGCGCCACTCAGCCCGGCACACAAACCTAGCGCTTTAGTGGCATAGTTGATAACACCAAACTGTGTCATATCAACGCCAATTAATTTACCATTATCATCTGCAGGGGCAATATGAGTCACCTCGGCCACAGATGCAATAATCGCTTTTTGAAAAGCCGGTTGCGGATTGATGGTATCGCCAACTAGATAAAAACCATCGGGAATGTTCCAGTTGTCATGTACCGAAGCATCTCTTGCCGCCAATGCTGGTCTAAACTCGCTGTTGTCGGTATCGGTTGTTTCGTGCAGATCGATATGCGCAAAAATATCAGCATTAATCGGTGCCAAATAAGCCAATAGCGCCGCTGACTCTTCGGCTGGGCTGTTATCAACAAATGAACGGTTCGGATCTATCGCAGCACGATTCCAACGGTTTATAGTTTCAAATCCCCAAGGGCTCACACAAGGAATGAGCACGATATTAAAATGTTTAGCATAAGCCTGTGCTTGGGTTTCCATAAATCGGATTGCCCCTTGCACGCCACTCGTTTCGTAACCATGGACTCCACCAGTGATTAAAACAATCGGCTTATTGGGCTGCCAATCATTGCTTTTAATCGCGTACAGTGGGTATTTATTTGGATCATATGACAAGGCGCCATATTGCTCTAACGTAAATGTTTCACCTAGCGCTAACACTTTACTCAATACCAACTCTTGATAAGAGCGTTTAACAGATTGCATTGCCAGCCAAGCAGACTTGTCGGCCTCATCCCATTTTTTACCTGGGGTGCCTATTGGATAGGCTTGTGGGTTGTCTTGTGTGGAGCTCATAGATTAGTCCTTCTCGTTACGCAGGCGCAGGTAAAGTATTGTTATGTAGCTTAAAGTAACGCAGCATAAACACCGACCAACATAAATTCAATCTACATTTTGTCAGTAAAATTAATAGTGCCAGTTTATGAATTAAGCCGGTGTTGCATACAAGCTAACAAGCAACGAAAGAAAATGAATAAATAGACAGTGCAGTAAAGCGAATGACCTTTACAAGGCAAATGTGAGCGCCGTAAACGGTTCTCGCTCACCTCACTTTATAGAAATAACGGTTAACATCTATTTAGATTTTAGAATGTCTTCCATCAAGCCATCAAGGTGCTGAACAACCTTAAGACTAGCTTCTTCCATCGCATTAACCGAGTTAATCAGTTTCACTTTCTCATTGCTTTCACCATAGCTCATCGCATTTACACCATGGGCATGCACTAAATTATGCGGCTCTTCTAATAAAGAATAGCTACGAAGGTTTTTGTATTGAAGCCCATATCCTTGGTAATACCACTTGCCTAATCGGCATTCTGTATGGTCATTAACGACTTGATTAAATGTCTGGTTTTCAAGCAGTGTATAAACATTATTTTTCCAGACCACATGATCCAGCTTCAAAGTATCTAAAAATGCTCGAGTGGCTGCAACGTTTATTACATTTTGCATATGTTCAGATTTAACAATAATTTCATTTACAATCGTGCTAATTTGAGCCGATGAAACAGACACTTCTTCAGCACAAACAAAGTTGTCATCAATAGAACTTTTAATCGTGCCAACTTGATCAATCACTTGGTTAATCATTGAGTCAATCTGTTCACTAGCACTATGGGCTTTACCCGCAAGGGTTCTAACTTCACCAGCAACAACAGCAAAACCTCGACCCGCTTCACCCGCTCTAGCAGCTTCAATCGCAGCATTAAGTGCCAGCAAATTAGTTTGGGCGGCTATTTCTTGAATCGTTGAAACAAGTTGACTGATTGATTTAGCGCTATCATCAAGCACGGTGGCAGCGGCTAAACTGTTATTGGCTTGTTGACTGATATTACCTGATCGCGTTTCTAATCGAGACAAAGCTTGATGTGTTTGTTGGAACACATCGTCGAGCAATTTAAGCTCTTGATTTTCATGAGAAAGTGAACCAGCACTGGTTGCCATCTCTGCCCTAATGGCATCAAGCATGGCATTACCCTTCAAACTACTCAACATGAGCTTGGTGCCTAAGTCGCACTTTTCCTCAGTAGCTTGCAATTGTATCGACGCTGCTGCGAGCTGACTTTTTAAATCATTAATTTCAAGTTGAGACTGTTTTTTTAACGCTGCTAACTCTGCTGTCAACGCTTCGTTTTCAAGTTTTAATTTTCTAGACATAAACATGGTCTATGGGTTCCAAAAGTGTTTAGCAAACATAGCGCGTAAAACCTAGCATATTGATTTAAGTAACATGCCAGCCGCAATAACATAAAATGCCAGCGAATAGCTCACTGGCATTAACTAGCTAAAATTTAACATAGATTTGTAGCTAAAAATGTGTACCACATTGAAAAATATGAAGTTGATACAAAATTAGCTAATTAATGAAAACCTTAGCCTAGTATGCCATTGCGTACAATTTGCAAAAATACTCAAACTAAGATGGCTTATAAACAGTGGGGAAAGAGAAGTGATAACGGCCGCTATCACTCTAATACGTAAACATAAAATAGCGGCGTAAAAACACCGCTAACACATAGCCTTTATCGGCCTGCTAATGCTCGTGCGGGTTGTATTTTACTTGCTTTCCAAGCTGGGTATAACGTTGCAACCAGGCTCATTAATAACGCTAATGACACCACGGTAATAACGTCACTTGCCAGCAGTTTTGACGGTAAAAAGTCAATAAAGTAGATGTCTGCAGATAATAACTGGATCCCTAAAATTGATTCTACCCCTTTGGCAATTGCACTTAAGTTAACGGCAATCACAGCGCCAATACTGCCACCAATCATACAACCCAAAACACCATTAAGCGCACCTTGAACGATGAAGATTAACATTACAGCAGTTTTCTTCATGCCCATGGTGAGTAATATCGCGATCTCAGACTGCTTGTCGCGTACCGCCATGACTAACGTTGATACAATATTAAAACAAGCAACCGCTATAACTAATGCTAGTACAAGATACATCACCATTCTAACCAGCTGTATATCTTGGTATAAATGCCCTTGGGTGCGCGTCCAATCAGTAATATATACATATTGTTGCTGACTAAAACCAAGGTCGCGAATTAACATTGGCGCTTGAAACACATTTTCAACTTTAACGCGTATACCAGATACGTTTTGTTCCAATTTCAACAACTGCGCCGCATATTGCATAGACACATAGGCCGTTGTGGTATCAAGTTCACCACCGAGCTCAAAAATGCCCGACACCACAAAACGATGACTTTTAGCCGCAGCAATTTTATTACCGCCCGCACTATTGTTAGGCATATATAAGCTAATGGACTGCCCAACACTAATGTCTAAACTTTTCGCTAAGCCTTTGCCCAAAACAATATTATTAACACTGCCATTTTGTAGGCTCTGCCAGCTTTTATCTGACATAAAATGGTGAATATTGGATACGTTGGCTTCTTGTGCAACATCAATACCTAATACCGTTAGCCCTTGAAAGCCACCGGGCTTTTGTACTAAACCTTGCATACGTATAAAAGGCGCAGCCGCAACAATACCTTCAATTTTATTGGCGTCAGCGACAATATCTTGCCAATGATGAATTGGCTCGTTAACGCCCACTAACTCTCCATGGGAGACAACGCCTAGTAGCCGCTCTTCTAACTCTTTTTCAAAACCATTCATCGCCGACAAAACAATAATCAGCACCGCTACACCAAGTGCGATACCGGCAGTTGACGCAAACGAAATAAAATTAATAAAACGGTTTGACTGCCTTGCCATATAAAAGCGCCAGCCAATCCGCATTGCTAACAACATTTTCATCAAACCAGCTCCTTGGCATCCACCAAGTGGCCATTTTTCATATGCAGTTGTCTGTCCATTCTGGCAGCAAGCTTTTGATCATGAGTCACCACCACAAATGCAGTACCAAGTTGCGCCACCAGCTCGGTGATCAACTCATACACCGCTTCTCCACTGTTCGCATCAAGATTACCTGTTGGCTCGTCTGCTAATACCAGTTTAGGGTCATTTATCAATGCTCTTGCAATAGCAACCCGCTGACGTTCACCACCCGACATTTCTGCAGGCGTGTGAGTTAAACGGTGCCCCAAACCCACTCTTTGCAATAAATTAGTGGCTTTGCGTTCAATTTCTTTGCGTTTTTTACCCTGAATAAGCGCTGGCATCGACACATTCTCAAGTGCGGTAAACTCAGGTAATAAATGATGGAACTGGTAAATAAAACCAAGGCTATTGTTTCTCACTTGTGCTTGGCGCTGGCTCGACAACTGATAAAGATCTTCGTCAAGCATAGTAACATTGCCCGTTGAAGGTTTATCAAGCGTCCCCATAATATGCAGTAAGGTGCTTTTGCCCGAGCCTGAACTGCCTACAATCGCAAGCTGCTCGCCTTTAAAAACTTCTAAATCAACACTGTGCAACACCTGGGTTTCAACCGCACCATCGTTATAGCACTTGCTCACATTGCTGACTTTTAGCAATAATTCTGAATTCATTGTTAACTCACTATTCGTATCTAAGGGCGGTGGCAGGCTGAACATTTGCGGCTCTAAGCGCTGGGTATATGGTCGCTAATAAAGTCATCACCAGTGTACCAATCACGATGGTACTCAGTTGACTCAATTCAAGTTGAACCGGTAGGTGTTGACCCGCGCCAAGAATGGATATACCAAGCGCATTGGTTATCTCATTTAAATTAATAGTTAATAGCACGCCGGCCGCAACACCAGTGATCAGGCCAATAATGGCATTGAGCGAGCCTTGGATCATGAAAATTGCCATAACATTAGTGGTCGTTAAGCCTTGGGTTTTTAACACTGCCACATCGGTCGTTTTATCGACAACCATCATCACAAGCGCAGAGACTATATTAAACGCTGCGACCGCAATAATAAGACTCAACATTAACGACATCATGTTTTTTTCCATCTTTACCGCGCCAAATAGGTGACCGTAGGAGTCACGCCAATCGGTGGTCGTCACCGGCTGCGAAAAATAGTTAACGACATTAGGCGTGATAGCTGGCGCGGTAAAAGGATCATCAAGATAGATCCGCAGCTGTTTAACATCACCTGGTTGTTGTCGCATTAAGCGTTGCGCGTCATCATGGTGAATAAAGCCAACGGTGGCATCGACTTGCGAACCAACTTCAAACACGCCAATCACAGTAAATTTTCGTTGACTTGGGATAGGCCCAAACGGCGAATAAACCACCCCGTCGCCACTTAATACTCTGACTTTGTCGCCGACAGAAAGATCCAATGTACGTGCCAGTTCGGTGCCTAAAATAATTTGGTACTTACCCGGCTTTAATTCATCAAGCTGACCAGAATAAATATTACGCTGAATGTTGAGCAGGCTTTTCTCACGCTCTGGATACACACCGTAAAGCTGCGCAGCACCAATATTGGAAGCAGACTGCAGCATCGCTTGCGTCGAAACATTAGGTGTTACTCCTTGCACCCCGTTTATTGCACTTAAGTTAACAACGTCTTGTTGCCAATTATCTAAGGCGGTTTCAGTTTGCACAGTTAATTGTGGTACAGCCCCCAAAATACGGTGCTTAAGTTGCCCCTCAAGACCGTTCATCACAGAACTAACCACGATTAGCGCTGCAACGCCAAGTAAAATACCCGACACCGAAAAAATGGTAATGAAAGATGCAAAAGCATTGGCTTTTCTTGCTCGCCAATACCGATAACCAATAAAAAAAGATAATGAAAGATTCATTAAACAACCCACATGATAACGATTTGAATCTGATACCAAAATCGCAGTATTTTACTGTACTATAAATGCGCAAATACCTGACGATAATGTTCAGCGATACTCTAAGAAATAATAAACAGGAAGCGATTATGCTTCTAACCTTGCTAAATCATAAAGATGCGCATGATAATAGGGGTATTCCCCCCTAAAGACAAGAGGCAAAACCATTGTTCAATGACTCTAGCGCCTATTTTAGTATTAATCACCCGTTTGACGTTTATTTGTGTGCTTGTGATAGCAACTTTACCCGCCCAACGCCTGCACAATTGAGCTTAATGCGCCCGCCCAGTTTACAACTAATGAGTGATATTAAATCTCTTGAAGCCGACTGCCTCCTCCAGCTTAGACATTTTGATGATGAAGCTAAAACCATTGTCGAGTTTATGAAACTGCAGTCACGCAAAATAGATATGGTTTTACAACATGTGATTGGCAAAGAAGAATATGAAGGTAAGCATTACATTGGCAGCCACTTTGGCGGAAGCTCGATTAGAGTCACAGCCGATGAAGCGTTTACTGTAGGCAGTGAATTTAAAGTGAGCCTGCACATCAAGGCGGAATTAGTAGCGCTACTTTGTTTTGCAACGGTGCAAAGCTGTACCTTGCTACCAAACAGTGATGACAACGCACCACAGGCCTTTAGCATTGAACTGGCTTTTACGGTAATTCAAGACACTGATGTTGAACAACTGGTGAAAGCGAGCTTGAGCTTACAACAGAAACAACTTAAATCACGTCAGCTATCGCAGTAATCTAAAACGAGTTTTAACTGGCCAGAGTGACCGCAAGCCACTACAATACCAAGCAACTTTGTTGTTATTGGACTCGTTTCCCCGCCCTCAATGAATGCATTTTCTGTATTGACTCCACCAGCCGTCAAAGGTGCTAAATTAGCACAAACGCTGTGTACTCTTGGTGGCGCTGCTCAAGCGCTAACTATCGCTAACATTGCTAAGCAATATAAGGGGGTTACTTTTGTAGTAACTGCAGATACCCCCAGTGCGATTGCACTCGAATCAGAGTTAGCTTACCTGCTAAGTGAAGCATCGATTGCTATATGGCTATTTCCCGATAGAGAAACCCTGCCCTATGACAGTTTTTCTCCACATCAAGATCTTGTCTCGCAACGGCTTGAAGCACTGTCGAGGATCCCGCAGGCGCAGCAGGGTGTGGTGATTGTGCCAATTTCGACTTTGATGGTTAAACTGCCACCACAGTCATTTTTGACCGGCAACGTACTCATTTTAGAAAAGGGCGACAAATATCAATTGCATGATGTAAGAGAGCAGTTGATAAACACCGGCTATCATGCCGTTGAGCAAGTTTACGAGCATGGTGAGTTTGCTGTTCGTGGTTCAATCATCGATATTTTTCCAATGGGTTCAAATAAGCCTTTTCGAATAGAGCTATTTGACGATGAAGTGGAGTCTATCCGCCATTTTGACCCAGAAACTCAACGTTCTAGTATTGAATTACCGTCGGTTAGACTGCTCCCAGCTAAAGAGTTTCCAACCGACAACACCGCCATTGAAGGCTTTAGGCAGCGCTATCGTCGTCGTTTTGAAGTATTAGTTAAAGAACCGGGTTCGATTTATCAAATGGTCAGTAAAAAGACCATGCCTGCCGGTATTGAAAATTATTTACCTCTCTTTTTTGATGAAACCGCTACCCTATTCGATTATTTACCCAAACAAACCCAGTTAGTTACTGTTGGTGACATTGAAACCGCAACTAAAGCTCACCTGCATGAAGTTGAGACCCGTTATGAAGACCGACGCGTCGATCCACTGCGCCCTTTACTGAGCCCACAAGAGCTTTACTTACTAACTGAACAGATCTTTAGCGCCTTTAAAGAGTTTCCAAGATATCAACTTAAAACAGACGGTTTCAATGGAACGGCAACCCATGCTAGCGCAGTAAAGCTACCAGATTTAACCGCCAACCATAAGCTAAAACAACCGTTAGCTCTGCTTGAACAATACGCCGCTTTAGGTCAAAGAATGCTGTTTAGCGCCGAGTCTGAAGGTCGCCGTGAAGCGCTGGTTGAACTGCTCAATAAAATTAAGCTAAAACCGACCCTATTTAACCACTTTGATGACTATGCGAGCAGTAAAACCAAGGTTGGGCTCATTGTATCGCCAATGTCACAAGGCTGTGTCATTGAGAAAAAAACCGGCGGCAAGTTTAGCCTAATTTGTGAAACAGAACTGTTTGGCCAACGTATTTCACAACGCCGTCGCCGTGATAAGCAACGTCAGATCAGCAGCGATGCACTGGTAAAAAACCTTGCAGAATTAAAAGTCGGCCAACCAATTGTGCATTTCGACCACGGAGTAGCACGCTACCAAGGCTTAGAAACATTAGATACCGGTGGCTTAGTCGCAGAGTACCTAGTACTTGAGTATGCCGGAGGCGACAAACTCTATGTACCGGTCTCATCACTGCATTTAATCAGTCGCTATAGTGTAGGGCCAGACGAAGAGGCTAACCTCAACAAGCTCGGCAATGAAACTTGGTCAAAAGCCAAGCGTAAAGCGATTGAAAAAATCCGCGATGTTGCCGCAGAGCTGTTAGATGTTTACGCCCGCAGACAAGCGCGCCCAGGCGACGCTTGTCATATTGACCAAGAAGAATACGCCCAGTTTGCCAACAGCTTCCCTTATGAAGAAACGGTTGATCAAGAAAATGCCATATCAGCGGTTATAGAAGATATGCGCACTCCAATGTCCATGGATCGATTAGTCTGTGGTGACGTTGGCTTTGGTAAAACCGAAGTCGCCATGCGCGCAGCATTTGTTGCTGTTAATGATGGCAAGCAAGTGGCCATTTTGGTACCAACTACCCTGCTTGCTCAACAGCATTTTGAAAACTTCCAAGACCGCTTTGCCGATTGGCCGTTTAAAATTGAAGTGATGTCTCGCTTTAAAACAACTAAAGAACAAACGCAAGTCATGAAAGACTTAACCAATGGCAAAGTCGATATTGTGATCGGGACTCATAAATTACTGCAGTCAGACGCTAAATTTGAAAACCTTGGCTTGCTAGTGATTGATGAAGAGCACCGATTTGGCGTCCGCCAAAAAGAAAAGATCAAAGCCCTGCGCGCCAATGTTGATATTTTAACGCTCACCGCCACGCCGATCCCACGTACCTTAAATATGGCCATGTCGGGTATGCGTGACTTATCGATTATAGCAACGCCACCAGCAAAACGATTAGCGGTTAAAACCTTTGTGCGCGAGTACGACGAAGCCACTATCCGAGAAGCCTTACTGCGTGAAATATTACGCGGTGGCCAAGTATACTTTTTACATAACAACGTTGAAACTATTGAAAAAAGAGCAGCTGAAATAAGCGACTTACTCCCAGAGGCGCGGGTCGTAACCGCTCATGGTCAAATGCGTGAGCGAGAACTAGAACGTGTTATGTCTGACTTTTACCACCAGCGCTTTAATGTATTAGTCTGTACCACCATTATTGAAACCGGTATTGATGTGCCCTCTGCCAACACTATTGTCATGGAACGCGCCGACAAATTTGGTTTAGCCCAGTTGCACCAATTACGTGGCCGTGTTGGCCGCTCGCACCATCAAGCTTATGCTTATTTATTGACTCCACATACCAAAAGTTTAACCAAAGATGCCCGAAAACGATTAGAAGCCATCGGTGCTTTAGAAGATCTAGGTGCCGGATTTATGTTGGCAACTCAAGATCTAGAAATTCGTGGTGCCGGTGAACTACTCGGTGATGAGCAAAGCGGTCATATCTCCAAGGTAGGCTTTACGCTCTACATGGAGATGCTCGAAGAAGCCGTAAAATTACTAAAAGATGGTAAAGAGCCGTCGCTCGATCACATGCTACGTCAACAGAGCGAAATAGAACTGCGCGTACCGGCCTTATTACCTGAAGATTATGTCAGTGATGTTAATATGCGCCTGTCGCTCTATAAGCGCATCGCTAACTGTAAAACAGAAAAAGCCGTCGACGAGCTTAAAGTCGAACTCATTGACCGTTTTGGTATGCTGCCCGACTCGACTAAAAACCTAATGGAATTGACGCTCTATAAACACCTTGCCACACAACTTGGTTTGAAGAAAATCGAAATGCACGCTAAAGGTGGTAGCATAGAGTTTGGCGAAAACAATAAAGTCGACCCGACCTTTATTATTGGTTTATTGCAAAATCAGCCACAAATATATCGAATGGATGGCCCCAACAAGCTAAAATTTAGCATGCCATCTGAATCAGCCAAAGACAGGCTAGCGCTCATTAAACTATTGATTGAGCAGTTGTCTCAACATCGCACTGGAGAATAACTGTGTTTAGACTATCCCCAAACAAGCTGATACTCGCCCTTGCCGCGAGTATCATATCAAGTCTCTCTACCACGGCTTTAGCCCAAGAAGAGCGCTGGTTTGAAGTCGAGATTTACCTGTTTGAACATAACACAAACACTGTAGAACAATGGCCTGAAACCGCCATTAAGTCGCGCCATCGTAAAACCGTCGACTTTATCACACCACTCATAAGCACTGACTTAACGGCGCTCAATATGGGGCTAAATGGCTGTACCTCTACCGATTGGGCAACCGACAGCCTTAATTGTAATGAACAGCTAAAACCCACCAATCAAGTAAAAGCCAAAGCCGCCGTGCCGATGACAGTTGCAGCGACCGAACCTGCCACCGCCTACTTAGGTGAAGGACCAGTGCTATTAGCTGAAAGTCAGAGTCAATTTAACGACATTATTGCGACTTTAAAGAAAGAACAAGGTCATAACAGTCTGTTGCATATGGCATGGCAACAATCGATGGTGCCAAGAAACCAAGCCATTCCAGTTAAACTGTTTACAGGCCATGACTATGCCGACAAATATGAGCCCAATGGGCAACCGTTACAGGTAAGAAACCTCACTGATCAATTACCGCAGTTTGATTTTATGAGCAGCGGTTTATTAGCACAGCCCAAGCAACCGGTCTGGAAATTCGATGGCACAATCAATATCTACCTTGAGCATTACCTGTTTATCGAAACCGCGTTTAATTTGCGTGAAGAAGGGCAAAAAACAATGACGTTAACCCAGCACGATACGACGGATATCAATGGCAATCAGTTAACAACGCAAAACGAATCAGTCACTAGCCCCTTCTTGTACTCTATTGCAATGCAACAAAACAGGCGCGTGCGCAGTAATGAAGTACACTATTTTGATCACCCCAAAATGGGCATGATTATTCAGATAAGAAAAATGCAGCACCCATCAATAAAAACTGAAATGCAGAAAATTGAAACCGTCAGCAGCATTGATGAAGCGAGTATATTTTTAAATTAATACACGCCTTAAATGTGATAACCACAGGCTGAATAGGTCCAAACTATTAACTTATTCAGCCTATATACCCTGTGATAGCTTAAAGCTGGTAACCCAAAATCAAAAAGATTTAAAGGCTTCATCTTTCTCAA
The DNA here is from genome assembly GCF_033180165.1 of Shewanella youngdeokensis. GTDB lineage: Bacteria > Pseudomonadota > Gammaproteobacteria > Enterobacterales > Shewanellaceae > Shewanella > Shewanella youngdeokensis. The sequence goes on along the minus strand of NZ_CP136522.1, from coordinate 1,557,915 downwards.
CTTACACCTTATCAACATTAGTCAGTGTCGACCCTTTCTCAAACCAATCTAGTAAGCCCAACCATGGCTTTAAAATAAAACCAAAGGTACAGCTATTTCTGGGGCCGAACTGTAAAGGCAATTATATTGCTGGAGTTGTTTCACTTCCTTTGATTCCCTTTGTCCTCTTTGCCCTCTTTGCCCCCTTGGTTCCAGTCCGGCCGTTTACCCTGCGGTGTTTTTAAAAGCTTGATAATTTCTCTTTGGTTAGCAATAACTCTTAAAATAAGACCTTTAATTTCATGGTCATGTAAGTCTAACTGACTACTAATGTTAAGATCATGCTCCACAAGGTTAGCATTGATGTTTATGTCGTGATCCACTAAGTCATCGTGTATGTTAGTCCCAAGGTTAAAGTTGTCTTCAGCCCGTATAAATGCAGCATCTAGATGTGCCTCATCAACCGTCTCATCACACCTCAAAAAACCATTAACAATTTCTTCAGAGCTAGCTACAAGCAATGCTGCGACTTCGCAGACAGCAAAACTAACGCCAACAGTCCCAATCTGCACAACATCCAACCCGCAGGCAACTTCAACCCCGGCCCAAGCGACTTTTGCGACGCCAAGAGCAATCTGTGCATCAAGTACGAGATCAGAATTATTGCGCTCACCTTTTGTTGCATCAGCAAAAAGTGTACATTGTGTACCAGTGCTACCGCCATCAAAGTAAGCCGGAGGCGTAATACTCTCTTGTAGGTATTCAGAACTCGTATAGGAAGACTGTGCCTCAAAAGATTGAGTGTCTGCTACCTCCGATGCTGCTTGAATCGACGTTTCGAGTTTTTGCAGGCTATCTCCATAATTTTTTATCCCCTCAATTATCCCCTCATCTTGATTAAGCTCAGCATCACTTGCAAGATGCACGGCCTGGATAGCACTTTCAAGTGATGAAGATAAGTCGGTCCGCCCCAAACTATTGGTCACTTTTAACTGTAGTTCCAATGCTTTCAACAACTCTGTTCGAACATCACCGTCATCCGCGTGAACTGGACTATGGAATACCAACAACACAATACATCCAAATAAAAAAATCACTCTAATAACGGTCAACCTAAATTTTTCTAGTAACACCCTGTTGGTAAACATAATCAACTCCCTGTATGAATAATATTAACGTGCAAAACCCAAACAATGTATTTACAAAAACTTTAGCAAGCTTTGTGCCTGCAAAAAATCACTTAAACCGGACAGAAAACCTACCTAGATAGTAGTACATGGCTGCAAGTTCACACACAAATGACAGGGTATTTTTTGAGGGAATATCAACCTCTAGCTAGGTAGCCAAATTAACTATGCCGCTTCACTCGACTGCGGTAATGGTAATAAGGTGCGTCTTCAAGACTAATCAGGGTTCTTCTAGGGCGTGATATTTGCGGCTCCAACTACAACTTATCAAGCAAACTTAGTCGGAGGCGAAAACTCGTGCCATTAATGATGGGCAGTATAATTTCTACAGCGCTTTTATTCTTGGCTCTAACTTAGCAATATTTTTCTCAACAACTTTCATTACAGCGCTTACCAACTCAATAAAACTCTAAAGTAACTCTTTATCGAAATTTTCAGGCTTATTCTTAACTGGTATCTGCATAGGACAATTTGCAGGAGATAACACATAAAGGAGCAAAGGACAGTTAGCCCCCAGCCCGATTTGGGGAAAACGTGTTTCAAGTTGATCTAGTGAATGTGCGGTAATGGCACCGAATAACAGCCTTTAGCCACTAAATCACTACTAGGTTCAGCTCTGATAGTGATAAAATCTCAGCATCAGAATTACCGAGAAACTCTATGTTTATCCATCATGTTAACGGCATCGACTGGCTTGTGATTACAGCTTTTGAAGAACTGAACACTCTATTTATTGAAGAAGCCGGTGAGATCCCCAGATCCTTCTCTAGCACCAGCGAATTGAGCCTAATTGATCAAGCTAAACGTACTTATGGATATTTGCCGACACTCAGCGGCGTAATCACCGATACTGGCACCTTTCAAAGTCAAGATTACGAAGAAGATTTGAATCCACAGCTTGCCTGCGTAGTTGAGGGGCGTGGCCGGGTGTTTATCTATCACGGCGGCTTTGTCGCTTTTGTAGATGAAGCACAAACCTTTATTACCCGAATGGACTGAAATTATTCAGTAAGTTGCAATCAGCAAAGCGCGGCCCAGCAATAAATGGGAAAAATTGTCAGCCACGAGCCTGTTTCTGAACAAAAGTGGTTTAGTACAAGTGCACTAAACCACTAAATTGACGAAAAAAGTACCTTACATCCTCCACAGCAAAGCTAGCGACTAGGGAGTCGTTTACTGCTAAAGAAGTAGCAAAAGTTATTGTTTCTGTTTCTCTAATACCAAGCGTTCTTCGGCGCCTTTTTTAAGCGTGTGTAGTTGCTCAATTAAGCCTTGCTTGTCAACAAAGGGATGCTGTTCGCCATCTCCTCTAGAGTCAATAAGTTTACTCGCTTCTGTCATACCATTGCTGAAAGGATGTGCAGTGAGATGAACTGAGATTGGCTGCTCACTCGCATTTACGAGTTCTTCAATTCGCTCGATGCTTTGGATGTAAGCTTCAACCTGTTCTGGCCCATCTATAGCATTTAACCCTAAGCCACCAATCGAGATAGCTCGATATGTATTTTCGCCATCTTGAACGTCAAATACATAAGAGGCCGTTCCCCAAGTATGACCAGGAGTACTCAACAATGTAAACTCCTTGCCTCCCACGGTGAACACATCTCCATCTTTAGCAACGATATCCGCTTCAGTTAAAAAGCGACTGTTCCAATAGGCTTTTGGTCGTTTATTTACATCTTCAAAAGCCTCTAGCCAGCCTTCTTGTGACATAACAAACTGAGCATTAGTGACCTCTTTCAGATGACTGGCGCCACCGGTATGATCAAAGTGTCCATGCGTCATAAGGACCAATTTAATATCCTCTGGTTTTACGCCCACACTCTCTATATTGCGAATGAGCTGCTCAGAAAAAGGCCCCGTGAGCGTATCAATCAAAACTGCACCGTCATCTGTTTTTATAAGCCAAGATGACACCCAGCACACGCCGACATAATAGACATTATCAAATGCCTCATAAGGTTTAATATACTGTGCTTCTGGGTTTCTCAGCCAACGGTTAAGCTCTCTATCCATTTTGCCAGTGCGACCAAATTCAGAAAATGCGGCGTTGATAGTCTCAGATGGACACCCCGCCAGATCGTCTGGAGTCAAAGGTTGTGCGAATGCACTTGAACTCAAAAGACAACAAGTGGCAATTAAATTAGTTAAAAACTTAGACATGATTGAGTTCCCTAATTGTGAGTTAAAACTATGGTAGTTTCTTTAAATGCACGAATAAACCACTTTTCATGCTACATTGAGTTGCATAAATCGAACAGTTAAGAGTGTTATGGATAAAATCACAGGAATGCGCGTGTTTGTAGAAGTGGTCAATTTAGGCAGCTTAACCGCAGCAGCTGGTAAACTGGAGATGTCAAGATCCATGGCAACAAGACACCTCGCAGCACTTGAGAAGAGCTTGGGTATGACATTACTGAGCCGGCATGCAAGAAGATTGCAAATAACCAGTGCGGGAGAAGATGTCCTACCATATTATCGACAAATTTTATCACTAAACGATAGCGTTACACATATCACAAGCGGAGAGGATGCTGAACCTCAAGGCTTGATTAGAGTCGCTTGTAGTGTGTCTTTTGGGCAATCCCATATCGCAAAATTAATACGCCAATTTATCTCAATTTATCCCAAAATTTCGGTAGAAATTATACTTACTGAGCGATGTATTGACTTAGCAAAAGAGCCTTTTGATATTGTTATCCAGATAGGAAAAGAACAAGATCAGCGGATGGTGTCTCGCCAACTAACTACTTGCCACTCATTAGTTTGTGCTGCACCAAGTTATTTGAAAAGCCATAACATACCCACTAAACCTAGCGACCTAGTCGCTCATAATTGTCTACTGCACATCAATCTGGGTAGTAACTGGTGTCTGCGCAATAACTCGGATGCAAATACAGAACACCCCATACAGGTGCCGGTGTCAGGTCAATTCAAATCCAATGACGTTATGGTGCTGTTAGAGGCAGCTCTTGCCGGTGAGGGAGTCACGTGTTTGCCATCTGTAATCGTTCAGCCTTACATTGACCAACATAAGTTAACCCTTTTGCTTGAGGAATACGTGATGGATGATGTAGCGATAAACATCCTTTACCAGTCCCGCAAGCACCTTGCAAAGCGCGTCCATAAACTGATTGATTTTCTGGTCGATGAGTTTGCAAAAAAACAATGACTAAAATAAGGTCAACGACCATTTAGCTTGTAGAGCATAAGGCTGAAATAGTTAAGCCCCGAACCCGTTCAGAACAAAACAGAGTTACTATTATTCCATTTTGGCAAAGCATGAGTTACTTGGGGCATGGAAAATCTCGCTTTAGCAAATGTTCAATACAGATAATTACCTACTCAAGCTCAAACAAACAAAATCACCACCCAAAAAACACTAAATAAGCAGAACTTCCTGTCATTTTCATCTTATTTCTCCTAAGATTACCAAACTTAGTATTGCCACATAAAAACAACGGAGCGTTCGATGAAAATACTATTGCTTACTGCTGCACTTATGAGCACATCTGTAATCTCGTCTGAACTATCAGTATCAGACATACAAAAAGAACTCGTAAACCCAATGTCTGACGTCGGTATGTTGCCAATTCAGTACAACTATCAAGGCACTGATATCGGCTCTCTAGAGACTATAAATCTTCAACCTGTATACTCTTTTGAAGGTACCGAAAACTACGGAGTGGTTGGACGTACAATCGTACCTCTGACGTCGTTAGATGGTGACTCTTATGACTTAGGTAATATCACTCAGTCAATTCTGTTTACGCCTAAAATTAGCAACCCTTCAGATGGCGTGGTTGCAGGTGGAATTATTGCAGTGGCTCCGACTTCAGATGCCACTGACGATTGGTCTGCCGGTGTTCAGGGGATCTATTTCCGCATGATGACCCCAACAGTGGCTACAGCATTAAACTTTAACTACGTAGCCGGTGGTCAAGAAGTAATGACGATTCAACCGGTGCTAGCAAAAATGTTCAGTCAAGGTAGTACAATATCACTCCAATCGGAGTCCGTGTACGATTTCGATTCAGAAAATTGGAATGTACCGGTGACATTAACCGTATCTCAAGTGCTTCCTATTGCTGGCGAAATATTCAATTTTCAGGCAGCAGTGACCTATAACGCATCATCAGATCTAACTGAATATTCACTTGGTGGGTCAGGGGTGGATGATTTCGCGTACCGCTTAACCGTTAAGTGGATTTGGTAACACCTATATAAGCAAAAGCCCTGTCAGCAGGGCTTTTTTGTGCCTGAATGATTTATTTCTTTAGTTACTCTTTAGTTACTATAAATGTGGGCAAATACTGCTTTGACTTCGTGAGAGTGCTGGCTCCACAAGTTTTGAACCTGAAAGTTGTCGTGGATTTTATGAGTTTGGATGATATCAATAAAACACCCGCATTCAACCGGGTTGTAGTTAACCGTCATACCATTAATTACAAGTTAGGAATATGCAACTACTCCATCGAGGTTCCAGAGCAAACGTCACTAGCTTGATATGGCTTTCCACACTTTGCTATACACCTATAAAATTGCAATGTAACTGAAAGATGAGGTGGTTAAGCGCGTATTTAGCATGTCACTACAATCACTTTAATGTTTCACCAATTCAGTATTGCAGCTTACTAGACGCTATGTGTGCTCACCAAGCTGTAATAAATAACCAGATACACTATAACGACTCTGGGCGGAGCCGCAGGGTGGCGTTATAGCTACAGTCGACAACTAACACGGCTCTGGGCTTTAGAGTCTTCACGTATTTTGCTCAGTTCCATGTGGTGTCAGACCTCCATTATATTGGTGGAGGCTGACATTAATGCAATACCCAATGATGTGATAATTGATACGATGCTTTGCTTCTAACAAGTTTCTATATTCTGCCGATGGCATACATTTCGTTTGGACAACAAACCTAATTGCCTTCGGGAATGTTAAAGCAAGCTAACTCGTTTTAAACGCTTTAATGCCATTGAGCTGTGCAGCCAGCGAGATAAATTTATGTGTCTCTTCTTCATCCCACACAATTGAATAAAAATCTTGCAGCGCTTGCGCAATCGACACGTTATCATTGACCTCATCATTACGAGCAAGAATACACAGTGATTTTTTACGGTTAAGATCTCTAAAACCACTGACGCACTTATTTGCAATATCGGCATACTCTTCAGGCCGATCAATTTTTCCAGCCATGTTTCGCTGCGGAAACAAGTTAGGGTTAATCAGCACTGACTTTATGCCATTTAAAAAGCCTATTCGTTCAGCCCAAAAGCCACCTAATCCCACCCCGACAATCAATGGTGAATCATCATCAGAAGAACTAAGCTCCCTTTTGACTTCATTCAACAAGTATTGCATATCGTTTTTAGGGTGTAACGTGCTGTAACTGACCAAGCGTACGTCTTCGTCGATGAAACGTAACTGGCGCATTTTGTCGTGATTACCAGGGCTAGTAGCATCAAACCCATGTAAATACAGGATCATTTAAAAAGCCTCTTCCTATAAGCGTGCATTAATTTTAGCAAAGCTATCAAACTGTGCTAGCCAGTTCGTTGTGATAATTTAATCGTTCAAAATATTGCGGGCGATAATTTGCGCTTTCTGCCAACGGTCACTGTCTTGCAGGGCGTGTGTCACGGCGGTAACATCCGGTTTTAACATGCTAGCAGTAACTGCTGGTGTACCTGTAGGCCACTGAACCCCATGCAACACTTCAGTGGCACCAGCACTATCATTACAGACTAAAATCATGTTACAGCCCGCATCAAGAGCAGCTTGAGCCCGTTGACAATATCCTCCGGCAACAGATGCACCTTTCATCCCAAGATCATCGGAAAAAATCACCCCATTAAATTTAAGCTCGGTGCGTAAGACACCTTGTAACCAATAACTTGAAAAGCCCGCTGGATTCGGATCCACCTTAGGGTAAATTACATGGGCAGGCATAATGCCTTGTAGACGTTTGTTGGCTATCAAATTTTTAAAAGGTTGCATATCGTTAGCAAAAATCACCTCTTTTGAGCGTGAATCAACAGGCTTGGCAATATGAGAGTCCGCAGCTACGCTGCCATGTCCCGGAAAATGTTTACCCACACTTGCCATACCCGCTTGTTCCATACCGGAAATAAATGCATTTGCTAGTGTTTCAACTTCAGCTTTATTGTCACTAAAGCTACGCTTACCAATCACCTGACTAATACCGTTGAGATCGAGAACAGGCGCAAAACTTAAATCAACGTCAACGGCTAATAACTCAACCGCCATTAAAAAACCTAATTCAGTCGCCCATGCTGTTGCTAACGATAAGTCACCTTCGGCAGCAGGAAGAATATCGCCCATTGCCGGCAATAACGTAAAGTCATCTTTAAAACGCTGAACACGGCCACCTTCTTGATCCACTGCAATTAATATATCAGCCCGTACTGCTCTAATTGATTTGACGAGTTTAATGAGTTGCTGGCGGTCAGTGTAATTGCGGCTAAACAGAATAAGGCCACCAACCATTGGGTGAGCGAGTTGCTCAGCTTCTGCATCACTTAAAAATGTTGATTCAAGATCTAGCATCAAATAACTCATATCACCTCAAAATTTCATAATCTAAAAATATGCTCTGTAACTAATGTAAATTAGAACACACCAAGCATAAAAATCAATCTCAACGGCAGGTTAAATAAGGGTTGCCCCATATTTAGCAATTATATGCAACGCCACAAAATGGCGTCTTTATCATTAATTTAACTAATGCTTTTTACACCTATAAAAATATCTAATGCTCGTTTACAAACAAAAGTGTGGGATACTTTTTTCACCAATTTATTCTAGCAGCTAAGATTAACATTAAGTGTAAGTTTTCTCTCAAGGTCATCAGCAGATAGCAATCAAAAATAGATGCCTGAAAGTGGGAGTGATCTTAGCCTCATTGGTAATAACTATAACTAGCTCAACAAAGGTTTAGCATGATTAGTGTATTTGACATGTTCAAGATTGGCATTGGCCCATCAAGCTCTCACACTGTTGGCCCGATGAAAGCGGGTAACATCTTTATTAATGATATCAACCAACAAGAGCTATCCAGCTCCTTTGATGAATTACGTGCTGAACTCTTTGGCTCATTAGGGCAAACCGGAAAAGGTCATGGCACTGGCAAAGCCGTTATTTTAGGGCTCATGGGCGAAGCGCCCGATACCGTTGATACCGATAAAATTGATGCCATATTAGAGGCAGTTAATGACAGAGAAAAATTAATCCTGCGTGATGGCCGTGAAGTAATATTTTCACGGGCGAATGGCATTACTTTTCACCGACGTAAAAGCTTACCAGCACATGCTAATGCCATGACACTATATGCATACTCTCATGGTCAGTGCATTTACCAACGTACTTATTACTCTGTGGGTGGCGGCTTTATTCTAGATGAAGATGAAATCCAAGCCCAAGACGCCTCACCTGCAGCCCCAATAAAATCTGCCCCTTTTGATTTTGGTTCAGCCGAGCAGTTACTGGCACAGTGTACTGAAAATGGATTTAGCATTTCGTCATTAATGATGGCCAACGAACTGAGTATTGCAGACGCTGACTCGATACAAACTAGACTGTGGCATATTTGGCAAACCATGAAAACTTGCGTTGAGCGAGGATATCAAAAAGAGGGAATTTTACCTGGTGGATTAAAACTTCGCCGCCGTGCGCCGTCGCTTTACCGACGTTTAAAAGCGGAAGGAAAAAGTGTGGTTGACCCTTTTACCGCGATGGACTGGGTCGATTTGTTTGCCCTCTCAGTAAATGAGCAAAATGCTGCAGGTGATCGCGTCGTTACGGCACCCACAAATGGGGCTGCTGGCATTATTCCTGCCGTGTTATGTTATTACGACATGTTTGTCCAAGAAGTCGATATGGACGTTTGCTGTCGTTATTTATTAACCGCTGCTGCAATTGGTATTTTATATAAAAAGAATGCTTCAATATCTGGTGCTGAAGTCGGTTGCCAAGGTGAAGTGGGCGTAGCTTGCTCAATGGCTGCGGCGGCGTTGACTGAAATTATGGGCGGTACGGTTGAGCACGTAGAAAATGCAGCAGAGATAGGCATGGAGCACAACTTGGGCTTAACCTGTGATCCCGTAGGTGGCCTAGTACAGGTGCCTTGTATTGAACGTAATGCAATGGGGGCAGTTAAAGCGATTAACGCGTCTCGTATGGCAATGCGTGGTGATGGTAACCATAAGGTATCGTTAGACAAAGTCATTAAAACGATGATGGATACCGGTAAAGACATGCGCAGTAAATATAAAGAAACCGCTAAAGGTGGTTTAGCCGTTAATATCGTAGAGTGTTAACGCTGTAGTAAAATAAAAAACCTCGCAATAGCGAGGTTTTTTTAATTTAATGCTTGAGAAAAAAACTAGGGCTGGCTTTCCCCTCAAGACTCACTCCCCAGATAATGATTACCTTACGGGAAGTTCAATATCTTCAAACATCGCTTCAATCTGCTGCGCATCTCTTAACGAAACCGCTTTCTCAACCACGCTACGGGTTAAGTGCGGAGCAAAGTGCTCCATAAAATCGTACATGTAGGTTCTTAAGAAGTTGCCCTTCCTAAAGCCAATTTTAGTTGTGCTATGAGCAAACAAGTGGCTGGCATCAATTGCGACCAAATCTTTATCCATGTTCTCATCAATCGCCATAGAAGCAATCACGCCGACTCCAAGCCCTAACCTCACATACGTTTTCAGTACATCGGCACTAGTTGCGCTAAACACTACTCGAGGCTCAAGACCGGCACGGTTAAAGGATTTTTCAATTTCTGATGCACGGTCAAAACCAAACACATAGGTTACTAGTGGAAATCGAGCTAGATCTTCAATACTAATATGGCTTCGAGAAGCTAATGGGTGACCACGAGTCACAACAATCGAGCGGTTCCAGTGATAACAAGGCAACATGATTAAATCGCTATAAAGATGCATAGCCTCTGTTGCAATAGCAAAATCGGCATCCCCACGTGCAGCCAGTTCACTTATTTGTGACGGTGTGCCTTGATGCATATGCAAATTTACTTTCGGATATCTCTCAATAAACCCTTGAATAATATGCGGTAATGCATATCTTGCTTGAGTATCTGTGGTCGCAATATTGAGCTCGCCTTGATCTGGCTTAGTGTACTCTTCAGCAACTTTTTTAATACTTTCGACTTTACCTAGAATGTCATTAGCAATACCAATTACTTGCAAGCCTGCGGGAGTTACATGCGTAAGATGTTTACCACTTCGGCCGAAAATTTGGATCCCAAGTTCATCTTCAAGCATTCTAACTTGCTTGCTAATACCAGGTTGAGAAGTATATAGATTTTCTGCGGTCGCAGAAACATTGAGGTTATGATTCACGACCTCTGCAATATATCTAAGTTGCTGCAACTTCATCTTTAGTCCTTCTCTTTGGTAGGCTTACAGATCCATTCATTCATAAATGATGATGCTAGAAAGTATATTAATTCGTTATAATGTAACAAAATAATTAAATCAAATGGAATATACCACAATTGTCATTTTGTGCGAACTGATATTCCTCAATCCATTATGAAGATTGCTATCCTAGAATGTTGATTTATAGTAGCATTGATGCCATATATAAAAATATTTGGGTCCAATATGATTATCGCTTTAGTCTTTGTTTTGATCGGTGCATTATTGCTACTTATCATCGGCGCTAGCATCCTTCAACAGCAAAAGGCACGCGCTGAAGCCCTAAGACGCACTGAACTTGCGCGGCAAAGAGCTATCATTGATGAAACCGAAAATGTCCTTTCCAACACCGGACTACTTCCTTGCTCTAACAGTATTATTACTGTGCTCTATAAACGAATGGAAGACGCACTGACAAGTGCTGCAACTTTAGCTAATGGGCAAAAAAATGATTATGAACGTCGACTTTTTGATTTGCGCGGTCAAATAGACACCCTCACTAACACTCCAAAAACAGATCCATCAATTGAGTTATTTAGGTTACCTGATAACGATAGACAGATCCTCACACTCGTTCAAACACTCAAGAAGATGAAGGCCATTCTACGCTCTGAACACAATAAGGGGCGAGTCAACCCGGCTGTTTTTAGCCAAGAAGAACAACGCATTGACAGCCTGCAGTTAAGGATCAACGTCGAATCCATGTTAGCGCGAGGCAGAGCAGCTTGCTTTATGAAGCAATATGGCTCTGCAAAACAAATGGTAACTAAAGCGCTCACAACGCTACATACTATTAAGGCACAAACTCCTAACGACCCTTTTATTGCTAAAAAAGTCGATGAAGCTAAAAAAATGCTAGAAGAAATTGCAGGAGCACAAAAGAAAGCGCAACCTCAGGTACCAGAGCCTAAAGCAGACGAAGATGATATTGATGTGTTGTTCCAACCAAAGCGTAAGTGGTAGGTTTTTGGTTAACAGCAAGCCATTACAACTGAACTGATAACAAGTAAAGCAACCTGACCCGCTACTTAAACGCGATACAATATCACTCCTTAATCATTAAAAATTGCCATTAAAAAGCCCCGATAAAATCGGGGCTTTTTATTATCTACTCAAACCTACGCCACTATTTTGCGGCTGGTTTAGTTTTAGGTTCTGCCTTTGCTTTGGGCTTAGCTTTAGCCTTTGGCTTAGCTTTTGGCTTGGCTTTAGCTTTAGCTTTTGGCTTGGCTTTAGCCTTCGCTTCTGCAACCCACTTACCATCAATAAACTTGGCATTCCAACCGGTGGCTTTGCCGTCAACGTCCGTCGCAACATATTGCTCTTTAGTCTTTCGACTAAAGCGCACTGACGCCAAATTACCATCATCATCTGCAACAGGGGCATCTGCAAGGTAAGCATACTTAGGCCATAACAAATCTCTATACTTAACTAGTTCTTCCACTAACGGGCCACGTGTTTCACGCGATTTAGGGAAGTTACTAGCAGCAAGGAAGATCCCTGCAGCGCCATCTCTTAAAACAAAATATGCATCTGATTTGGTACATTTAAGTTCAGGCAAATGAATTGGGTCTTCTTTTGGTGGCGCCGCCTCACCATTTTTTAGCAGTTTACGGGTATTTTTGCACTCTGAGTTCGTACACCCAAAATACTTACCAAAACGACCATTTTTAAGTTCCATATCGTTTTCACAACGATCGCACTCAATAATTGGCCCTTCATAGCCTTTGATCTTAAACTGCCCTGCTTCGACTTCAAAACCTTCACACGTCGGGTTATTACCACAGATGTGTAATTTACGAGTTTCATCGATAAGGTAGCTATCCATTGCTGTACCACAAATGCTACAGCGATGCTTTGCTCTTAATGCATCAGTTTCTGCATCCTCACCATTTTCACTTATCGCCTCTTCACCAGCCGTTAAGTTCATCGTTGTTTTGCAACGCTCTTTAGGAGGAAGTGCGTAACCAGAACAACCAAGGAATACTCCTGTTGAACCGGTGCGAATACCCATTGGGCGCTCACAGGTCGGACACTTAATATCTGTAAGTACCATTTCGTTAGGGCGCATACCACCTTCTTCTGGTGGTAACTCTGCGTGCTGTAACTGCTTGGTAAAGTCTTTATAAAAACCGTCGAGTACTTTTTTCCAGTCAAGTTTACCTTGAGCTACGTCATCTAACGTTTGCTCCATGCTTGCGGTGAAATCATAGCTCATCAAGTCTTCGAAACTTCCGACTAGTCGGTCGCTAACAATCTCGCCCATTTTTTCAGCAAAGAAACGACGATTATCGACTTTTACATAACCACGGTCTTGAATCGTCGAAATAATTGTCGCGTAAGTTGACGGACGTCCAATACCGCGCTTTTCTAGCTCTTTAACTAATGAAGCTTCGCTATAACGCGCTGCAGGTTTGGTAAAATGCTGTTTCGGCAGTAACTCTTGCAGCTTAATCACATCACCTTTTGCAACTACAGGTAATGTATTGTCTTCTTCGTTCTTTTTCTTAATCGCTGTTTGTACGCGAGTCCAACCGTCAAATCGCAATGTGCGACCAGTAGCTTTTAACTCGTAATCACCCGCTTTAACAGTAAGACGTGTTGCGTCATACTTAGCAGGTACCATCTGACAAGATACAAATTGACGCCAAATTAGCTCATACAAGCGCTGAGCATCACGTTCCATGTCACTCAACGATACTGCAGTCACTTTTACATTCGATGGACGAATCGCTTCGTGAGCCTCTTGTGCACCTTCTTTGCTGCCATAGCGAATTGGGGCTTCAGGTAAATACTTGTCACCAAACTCTTTGCCAATCATTTCACGCACATTATCGAGCGCTTCTTGGCTTAAGTTAGTTGAATCGGTACGCATATAAGTAATGTGGCCAGCTTCATATAAGCGCTGCGCCATCATCATGGTCTTTTTAACACCAAAACCTAAGCGAGTACTCGCCGCTTGTTGCAGCGTTGATGTAATGTACGGTGCCGACGGTTTGCTTTGTGTTGCACGGTCTTCTCTGGCGCTAACCACAAAACTTGACTGCGACAATGCATCCACTGCGCTATCTGCTTGTGACTGGTTAACAGGGCTAAATGCTTTATCTTGGTATTTTACCACTTGCATTTTCAGACGGTCATCTGTCGACGTTGACAGTTGAGCGTGCACATCCCAAAACTCTTCTGGAACAAATGCTTTAATTTCGCTTTCGCGTTCAACCACCAATCTTACTGCAACTGATTGAACTCGACCTGCAGATAAACCACGTGCGACTTTTTTCCAAAGCAAAGGTGATGCCATAAAGCCAACAACACGATCTAAAAAGCGACGCGCCTGTTGTGCGTTAACCATATTGGTATCAAGTGCCGATGGTTTACTAAATGCATCTTGAATGGCAGATTTCGTGATCTCATTAAACACAACGCGTTGATAGCGAGATTCATCTCCCCCAATAACTTCTTGAAGGTGCCATGCAATAGCTTCTCCCTCTCTATCCAAATCGGTTGCGAGATAGATGTGGTCGGCAGACTCTGCGAGGGTTTGTAAATCTTTAACGACTTTTTCTTTACCTGGAAGGGTCTGGTAGCGTGCTTTCCAGCCCTTATCTGGGTCAACCCCCATACGAGCAACAAGAGCTTGCTTCGCTTTTAAAGCCTTGTATTTTGCCTTCTCCTCTGGAGACATCTTCTTAACTTCAGCAGGAGTTTTACTCACGACTTTAGCATCTGAACTCGATGATGTAGGCAGATCACGGATGTGACCAACACTCGACTTAACAATGAAATCTTTGCCTAGATATTTATTAATAGTCTTGGCTTTGGCCGGTGATTCGACGATTACTAGCGATTTACCCATAAAATTATTTGCGCCAACAAGTTTCAAAACTCTGAAAATTTGCCCCATATATAGAGGGTTGTGTTAAGACTTTCAAGCTAATCCCTCTTTTATTTGCACTGGAGTACTATTTTTAAGCGTTTTTGAAATAAATGTGAAAAAAATTAGTGCTTATTAAAAAACTAATATTTCATTATTAGTCATGAAGCAAGTATTAGTTGTGAATTTCAATGCAATTGCACATTTTTTGAGACAAATAACTCATCTTGTATAGCCAACAAGCTTAAGTATACTGAGCTCAATAATTACAACTCAGGAATAGAAGTAACACCTGAGAACCTCCATAAAGGAAAATCAATGAAACACTTTGAAGCCAACTTCGACGGACTCGTTGGACCTACACATAACTATGCCGGTTTGTCATATGGCAACGTTGCCTCTTTAAATAACGCTGCAGCTGCATCCAACCCTAAAGCAGCCGCAAAGCAAGGGTTACTAAAAGCTAAATCCGTTGCCGATTTAGGCTTAGTCCAAGGGATCCTAGCTCCACAAGAGCGACCAGACCTCCATACACTTCGTAGAATCGGTTTTACAGGCTCTGACGCAGAAGTCTTGAGTAAAGCAGCTAAAAGCGCTCCAGCGTTGTTAAAAGCCTGCTGTAGTGCATCAAGTATGTGGACAGCAAATGCTGCAACGGTTTCACCTAGTGCCGACACACTGGACGGTAAATTGCATTTTACCCCCGCAAATTTAGTCGACAAACTTCACCGCAGCATTGAACCCAACACTACAAGCAATATTCTGAAAGCTACATTTAACGATAGCCGTTATTTCAAACACCACCAACATTTGCCTGAACACAGCAGTTTTGGCGATGAAGGGGCCGCTAACCATACTCGACTATGCAGTGCTTATGGTCATGCCGGTGTTGAACTATTCGTATATGGGCAAGAAGCGACTAACCCTTCTGCGCCTAAACCCCATAAGTTTCCAGCACGACAAACATTAGAAGCATCACAAGCTATTGCTCGCCTACACCAGCTTAATGATGAAGGGACAGTATTCATCCAACAGAACCCTGATGTGATTGACCAAGGCGTATTTCATAACGACGTAATTGCTGTTGGTAATCAGAACGTGCTTTTTTATCATGAGCAAGCATTTTTAAATACGCAAGCAAAATTTGCAGAGATAAAACGTAAATTTGGTGAATCGCCAATACATTTTATTGAAGTACCAACTGCAAAAGTTGCTATTCAAGATGCTGTTAAAAGTTATTTATTTAATACTCAGGTGATCACTTTACCGTCTGGCGAAATGGCCATAATTGCACCGACAAATTGTCAAGAAAATCCAGCTGTACATGCTTATTTAAATGAACTCATCACGCTAGGAACGCCAATAAAACAGGTGCATTATTTTGATGTAAAACAAAGTATGCAAAACGGCGGTGGTCCCGCTTGTCTTCGTTTACGTGTTGCAATGAATCAAAATGAAGCGGCTGCGCTTAACCAAAATACGATAATGAACGATGCATTGTTTACCCGTTTGAACCTCTGGGTAGATAAGCATTACCGCGATCGTTTATCGGTTGCAGATCTAGCTGATCCACAATTAGTAATCGAATCTCGCACCGCATTAGATGAGCTAACTCAGATAATGAAGCTCGGTAGTGTGTATCAATTCCAACAATAATTCTGTTAAATACTAAAACCACCTACTTTGTATATCAGTTAGGTGGTTTGATTTTATTTCAACAATATAACGACTCCTAAGAAGCCGTTATATTAAGGCTTATCTGCATTTATGTCAGTAACTTAACCAGCATCTAACACCAAGGTTGAAATTGACTTAGCAGTACCTTTAGGAGTTTGAACTGTAATAACAAGAACACCTGAAGATTTTTGGTTTGGTGATGCTTCTTGGGTTAACGTAAAATTAAACTGCTCAGGCTTATAACCGATATTGCTGCCAATCGTATATTCCGTGGTTCCAACCAGTTCACCGTTATCCGTCGAAGCAGTAATAGTGGTACCGTATGGCAACGTATTGTTATTAACATCAGAGGCAAACAGTGACACGGTAACAGAACCATTATTAACGAGATCAACTCCTGTCACTTGTGACATCTCATTAGTGTCTGAATCAATATCCACCAGCCTTATGTAAGGTTCACTACCCGACATCACAATAGTAACGTTTCGATAGATGTTGACCTGAGACTGAAAATCGCCAGTACCAGTATCTGTACAATCCGCTTCTGAGCCCTCAGCACATAGCAAGCCGGTGTATAGGTCATCACCTTCGTTGAACACATTGTCACTGTTATAATCAATAAACTCTTCGTTAATCGAGCCAGCAGGTTCACCACTTAATGGCGTATCGCCAACATAACGAGCATAGTTTCGATAGCGTCCATCTTGGTTATGGTCTGTAAAGGCTTCAGATAAATCTAAAAAGAATTCACCACTGTCGAATAAGCCATTACCATTTAAGTCAACAAAGCTTTCTTCTCCAATGGCATAAGCTGTCACGGTCGCTCGTCCAGGTCTTGGCTCAGGGATTATCGAGTTTGCTCCATTAGAATATAATGAGTAGTCATTACCAATGCACGGTGGTGCTGTTGAGATTGTGTCACCATCATTATAGCCCCCGTTAGGACATACAACCATCGTACTACTAAACGGTCTTGGAGTTTGACTACGCCACTCTACTGAACATGAGCCGTTAGGATTGCTATCATCTTTTGAGCCAGTAGTGCACGATCCATCAATTGCCCCACCTTCAGTTCTAAAAGTAATCGTCGTGCCCTCTGGGACAAGGTTATTGAAATGATCAGCAGCTAAGATATTAATCGCCACTACTTCATTATCTCTATCCCACCCCTCAGGGTTACTAATACTCTTAGACATTGAGAAACTATCACTATCTGCAATACCAGTTGTGATAACCAACTCATCAGAAGTATTTGAGATAATCGCGTTATGACCACTACTGTTACTTTCTGACCATAGTGCGAACACTTTAACTGGAGTTGGAATATCACCCGCATGTACCGTCGTGGTTACCTCACCATCTGCATTGGTATAACCCACAGCATACTTATTAGGTAACGAAATATCGGCTGGGTATTGTGTATCGCCAACTTGTGGCATGTTACTACACGCCATATATTGCTCTGCGGTTGGTGAGGGCGTTAATGTCATTCCGCCTATATCGGTGCTGAGTTCAAAACAAACCAACTCATTTGGCGCCGGTTGGTTTGACTCATCCAGTAGTTTAAAGCTAACTATTGAGGTCTCACTTCTTGTTCCTGCACCGCTCAAACCACCTGTACCGCGTAATGCCAACAATTGTGGCACCGATGAAACGTATTGAATGGCTCCAACGGCTACTGAATCAACAGTGACGTTAGTTGATGCAGACACTGAGCTTCCCCCCGTGACTGCAGATACTGTAATAGCATCAACACCTTCACAACCCGCTGCACGGTATGTGGCATAACCTTTACCAGCGTTGGTTACAACAGGAGTATCAATAAAAGCAGTGTTTGCAGTGACGCATTCAGAAGTGAATTCTAGCTGAAAAGGCTGCCCTGTCGAAAGGCTACCATCAGCGTCAAACACGGTGACCTCTATGATCGTTGAGCCACCAGCAGGTATAACATCTGTTCCCGCCTCGGTTTCAATAGTAAGACTAATATCAACGCGGCCAATTTCGAAGGCTTTAGTACTGGTAATATCTTGTACTTTTAATGACACTTCCCCCGCACCAACATCACCATCGGCATAAAGGTCAAGTACTGCCTTACCGTCTGCGTTGGTTATTGCAGTGCCCGATGCTGGGCTAACAGCGCCTAGCGTAGTTGCAGCAGAAACTAGAATTTGCTGTAGCGGCTGCGTGCTGCCTGAACGTGTTACCGTAGCGCCGATAATACCAGGGCTATCGTTAGTGATATTATCTGTGACACTGCACACTTCGAAGTTTTTAAGTGCTTTATCCCAACTGGCGGCATCATTACAATTGTATAGATTAAATTCGATTTCTGGACTGGCTTCAACAGGGTCAATTTCATCTCCTGCAGTTTGAAAACCAAGTTTGGCTTCAGTGTCCCCAAAACTGGCTGTAACTTCCCCAGCCCCTTCTATGCTTCCGGCAGATAAAATGATTGAAGCTCCACCAATGCTATCGGTTAATGCCGTACCACTACTCGGTAAAAAAGAGCCCAATGTACTACTAAAGCTGATGACTTCACCCGCTATTGGGGCGCCATCTTTATCTGTTAATGTCACATTGACTCGACCAGGCTCAGCTGCGCTTACTGTACTTGTTTGACCTGTCGTTATGCTGTTAGTCAGCACAATGTCTAGCGTATTTGCCTCGCCATCTCCACCCGGAGCATCACCGACGACGCTATAACTAAAATCATCTTCAATAAATTCACTATCTAAAGTAAATGTAGCCGAAATTGTCCCAGCTCCCGCAACAGCACCGGTGACCAAATTAACCACTGCTTGGCCACTATTGTTGGTCAAAGCTGTACCTGAGGACGGGTTGATGGTTCCTTCACCTGTCACGCTGAACGATATGGTTTCAAACGGTGCTAATACGCCATCTTTAGTCAATGTGGCAATCACTTGACCTGGACTAGCACTTGATATTTCTCGCAGCTCATCACCGACGGTGTCTTCTATTGTGAGTGTCAGTGTATAGGCGTCAATTGGAGTGATTTCAACCTCGTCACCCGCGGTATAAAAACCGAGGCTGGTTGATAGCACCCCGGCTTGTGCAGTTACAATTGCTGCGCCTTCAATGCTACCAGCATTTAAAGTGATGACAGCTAAGCCAGTATCATCTGTTAGGGCTGTTCCGGATTCAGGATTAAACTGGCCTAACGTTGAAGTGAAGGTCACCACCTCGTTGACTAATGCTTCATTCGCAGAGTTGGTATAAAGTACTTGCACTTTACCAGGCAACGCTTGGCTGATTGTGGTAATGGTGTTGCCAGTCGTATCGGTCAAATCTAGAGTCAACTTGTTACCGTTATCAGCTGTGCCGCCATCACCAGCCATTTTAAAGTCAACGGAGTCGCTTGTTCCAGAGTCAGACACGGTTGCGTACAGCGTACCTGCGCCTTCAATATCTAATGTGGCAAGTTCTATAGTGGCAACACCTTCGCTATTAGTCAGTGCGGTACCACTTTCAGGGTCAAACGTGCCTAAAGCACTATCATTAAGAGTAAAAGTGACGAGTGTATTAGCTATAGCACCACTGACACTACCTGTTACAGTTGCAGTTATTGTCGCGGGGTTTGCAACATTAATTTCAGTATTCGATATGGCCAAAGACACTGAAACGACGTCTGTTGGTTCTGTTCCTGGATCTTCATCGTCTGAACCGATGCTTCCTCCCCCACTACAACCGACGAGAATAAGTGACCAAATTACTGCAAAAAAAACGCTACACGCTGACTTCATTGCCAGACTCCCTGTTACTCTGATTATTATCCCTGATAACCAACTGATTACCCAAGTAGCAACACTATACAATCATCGAGCTATTTTTTCACAACAAAAATACTAAGAACAGCGATTTACACCACCAACTTTAACTTTTACACCATTTCAACTCTGCCACTTTCTTGGTAGTCTTTATGCGCAAATTGAAAAGCATAAAAATTATACAGGAAGCACTATGTCTGCTATACGTACAAAAAAGCTTGGCCTAACGGGTAAAATTTTACTCGGAATGATGTCAGGTATTATTATTGGTTTAATTCTTCGCAATCTTTTTCCTGAAAGTGAATTCATTAAAGATTACATCACCGAAGGCTTCTTAAATGTCATCGGCACAATATTCATCTCCAGTTTGAAGATGTTAGTTGTGCCATTAGTATTTGTATCGTTGGTTTGCGGTACATGCTCACTGAGTGACCCATCAAAATTAGGTCGACTCGGAGGGAAAACTATCGCGTTTTATCTATTCACTACAGCCATCGCACTTTCAATGGCCATTCTCATTGCAATAGCCATTCACCCTGGCCAAGCAACGATGGTAACGGAAAGCATGCATTTTGATGCTAAACAAGCACCTAGCTTGGCCGAAGTCATCATCAACATTGTTCCAACCAACCCGATGCAAGCGATGAGCGAAGGCAATATGCTTCAAATCATCATATTTGCGGTAATATTTGGTTTTGCCGTCTCTCATATCGGCGAGCGTGGTAAACGCGTTGCAGCGCTGTTTAACGACCTTAACGAAGTCATCATGCGCGTAGTGACACTGATCATGCAACTAGCGCCATACGGTGTGTTTGCTTTGATGGCCAAATTAGCATTAACTTTAGGCATGGAAACCTTTAGTAGCGTGGTGCAATACTTCTTTGTTGTACTAAGTGTTTTATTACTGCATGCGTTTATTGTTTACCCCACTTTACTTAAATTGTTCTCAGGGCTAAACCCAATCACGTTTATCCGTAAAATTCGTGATGTGCAACTATTTGCATTTAGTACTGCCAGTTCCAATGCAACGCTTCCCGTTACCATTGAAACCGCTGAACACCGAATGGGCGTAGACAATAAAATAGCTTCATTTACCTTGCCACTCGGTGCAACCATCAACATGGATGGCACCGCAATAATGCAAGGTGTAGCCACAGTATTTATTGCGCAAGTATTTGGTATCGAACTCACCATTAGTGACTACGTTATGGTGGTTGTGACAGCGACTTTGGCCTCTATTGGTACTGCGGGTGTACCGGGTGTTGGGCTTATTATGCTTGCAATGGTATTGAACCAAGTGGGTCTGCCTGTTGAAGGTATTGCACTTATCATCGGTGTAGATAGATTGCTCGATATGGTGCGAACTGCGGTTAACGTAACCGGTGATACTGTTGCCACCGTTGTGATTGCAAAATCAGAAAATGAGTTCAATGAAGCGGTTTTCAACGACACTCAAGCAGGCAAAGTAGCACCAGGATTCAACGCTCAACTGCATGTCGGAAATAAGTAAAGCTTACTAGTATTTCGTTTAAAAAGGCGCCTTTAAGGCGCCTTTTTTGGCGGGGTTAGTCGCAAAAAAAATGGTTGTCGACAAGTAAACACTAAAAGTCTTAATCCGTTTTGAGCATCTTTAATAAACGGGCTGGGATCCCTCCCACCATGCAATCAGCTGGAACGTCTGTATTGACCACGGCTCCTGCCGCGACAATTGAGCGAGCACCAATAGTGACACCTTGGTTAATTACGACATTGCCACCAATCCAAACATCGTCTTCGATAACTATTGGCTGACAAAATGTTTCCCAACGACGGCGACTCAGGTGATTTGTAGAGTGCGATGCAGTATACAACTGGCTGTTAGGACCAATCATGACATTATTGCCAATGGTGATTTTAGCGCCATCTAACATCAAAACACCCATGTTAAGGAAACTCCCTTCACCAATGGATATCTGTTTACCAAACTCACAATTAAACGGCACACTGACCAAAGTACCGGCTCCGACGCTATTTAACAGTCGTTTAATTAAGTGCTGTGCATCAGTAAAACTATGACTATTATTAATTTGCTTAGTTAGCGTAAACGCCCTATCTCGAACAGCTGAAATTTCGAGATCGGCACCATCAAAAACCTCCCCGCTGAGCATTTTTTCATATTCTGTCATTTGATATTTATACCCCAAAACTAAAAAACCACAGCTTAGAAGCACTAAACTGTGGTTTATTATATGTTCGTTCACTGAGTTTGTTATCTCAAAATTTAGAACCGGCAGAAACACTATGGCCAAATCCTAAAATATACTCATTCAATTGCGAGTATACGAAATAAATTATCTTTCCCAGTAAGACTCTTCCAAACTATCTTCACGTTCTGGTAAACCACGAGATAATCGGGGACTATGCTGCGCCAACACTTCATACGCCACTCGGTTAGCATATTTACAGATCTGCGAAAACGATGAGTAACACAAACCATCACGGTTGTGCTTGCTTGATCCTGGCACATTGGTTTTATGGTAAGTATTTGATGCCAAATCATGTAACACAGCAGCCAATGCACCATCGCCTGCACCATTAGTATTACGGATTTTTTCAGGGCCACCCATATAAGGTGAAATGTGTGCATATACCTTAAGCGGTTGCTCACAAGCAGCTTTTAACTTAGGACGAGAAAACTCATAACGGTTAAACTCTGGGATAGCCCCTGGCAGCAATGTATGGCTGGTTTCACGTTTTTCAGAATCCTCGGTGTAACCGGCAGTGTAAAGACCTAATGGCCCAGCTGTGGTTAATACGAGATCACACCAATCTAATGCCGCTTCACTGGCTTGTAGTGGGTCTTTAAAGCCTGTGAGTGCTTCACCTTCATCTTCATTCATCGCAAGAATTGTCACATGCTCTTCAATGAAACGTTGCCACCACTGCGGATCTTCTTCAATTAAGAATCGTGTTCCTAATGTTAGTACAACAGGAACATCTGCTGCTTTGGCATACTCGATGGCTTTCATTGCAGCTTCAGTAATTTGGTCTTCACCACTGGCTCGCATTAAATAGGCTGTTAGGATCAACGCCGAACCACCTTGAACAACCTCTTTATCGATATATTCAGGTGTCAGTTTATCCATTGAACCTTTACTAATAGCAAAAGTACGTTCGCCACATTCAGAAATAAGTGTAAAACAGCGGCCAATGGGCCCTTCTACAGGCTGTAACTTATTTAAGTCTACCTTTGAAGATGTATTACAAAGATAACGATAAGCGTAGCTACCAATAGCAATATTCTGACTCATTACGCCAAACAAAACAGAACGGTCATCAGCTAAAATCGAATAATTGTGAACCGTATTACCGATTGTACCGCCAGCAAATTCATCGCTCACTAACTCTTGTGTTTTTAACTCGGTATACAAAGCATGTGCTTTGTCATCGTCGATTAAAGTCGAATTACCCTTAGGTAAGTCGTAACGCTGCAATAATTCATCTCCTACCTTTGCCTCAATATCGACTAACGTCTGATCGATACCTGAAACATAAGTAGAGATAGGTTTAGGTTGCTGGATCAACTGTGCTAATAGTGGATCACGATTTTTCACCGGAAAATAATGCTTCGACTTACGCTGACCTGGAAACTTCATATTGAGCTCTCTTTCATTCGGCATCCATGCAAAAGATAAATAAAACGGGTAAGAAATCACCTGTTATAAGTTTTAGCATAAACTCATAACAAGTGTTTTTATATTTTTTATGGCCATTTGTTGTGGCCTCTTAAGCAGACTTTTTTTGCAGTGGGTAATACAAATGTATTTTGAGACAGCGATGACTCAGCACTAAACGCGGAAACCCTAGGCAATCACAAAAAAAGGTGGGCAATTCTACCACACCCATTGTCTTTCGCTAGTTGAAATCACTGATTAGCGATTAAAATTAGCACCAACCTAAGGTTTGTTGTTTAGTAATCTCGGTCAGTAAACTGATATGAGCTTCTGAGTCATTCAAACATCCAATAAACTCATAGCGCTCACCACCTGCGGCAATAAATGACGCCTTCCCTTCTTGAGATATCTCTTCCAAGGTTTCGAGACAATCAGAAGAAAATGCTGGGCACATAATATCAACCGATTTAACCCCTTCAGCCGGTAACGCTTCTAACAACATATCGGTGGCAGGCGTTAACCACTCTTCTTTACCAAATTGTGATTGAAAGCAAATCCGCCATTGATCAGTTGTTAACCCCAGAGATTGGGCAACCAATTCAGCGGTTGTTTGACACTGCTTTTGATAAGGATCGCCTTCAGTAACATAACGCACTGGCACGCCGTGAAACGACATTAATAGCACTTCGCCCCGCCCTTTACTTTGCCAGTGCTGTTTAACTGAGTCAGCTAGTGCTGAGATATAATCAGGGTGGTCAAAGTAATCTTTGTTGATGCGTAGTTCAGGAAAGTCACGTTTTGTTTTATTTAAATCGCCAATCGCATCAAATACAGGCGCGACTGTCGAACAAGAATACTGAGCATATAACGGGAGCACGAATATTTTTTCAGCCCCTTGTGCTTTTAATTTGCTCAGCCCAGACTCAAGTGATGGGTTTCCATAGCTCATACCTAGTTCAACTGGGACTTCAACTCCCATACTAGCATGTAAAGACTGCGCTAATTTATCACGTTGGCGCTGGCTAATAACCATTAATGGAGAGCCCTGCTCCCACCAAATAGATTCATACAGCTTCGCGACTTTTGCCGGCCGAGTATTGAGAATGATGCCGTTTAATATGGGTTTCCAGATCCATGGAGAAATATCGACAACACGTGGATCACTTAAAAACTGCTTTAAGAATTTTTTAACGTCTGGTGCGGTTGGAGAATCTGGCGTACCTAGATTAACTAGCAAAACACCAAAGGGGGAAGTTGTGTGGCTCACGTCTGCTCTCTTTTTACAAGATATTCAGCGTCAGGCTATCATTGAGAAAAACATAAAAAAAGCCCACTTACGCGGGCTTTTCCAAATATGAGAGCTAGCTCATCAACACATCAACAATTTGTTTCTACTTGCTAAGTGCTGCAACAATCTCTTGGCTTACTTTAGCAACACTTTGAGTGCCGTCGAACTTATTGTAAGTCGCTTCACCTTTAGCTGCTACTGCTCCGTAATATTCAACCAATGGCTTAGTTTGCTCATGGTAAATATCAAGACGCTTACGTACTGTGCTTTCTTCATCATCAGGACGAATAGCCAAATCTTCACCGGTTACATCATCTTTACCTTCAACTTTTGGTTGATTAAAGACAACATGGTAAACACGACCAGAACCAGGGTGAACTCGACGACCGCTCATACGCTTAACGATTTCTTCGTCTGGTACATCGATTTCAACAACATGATCGATAATAATGCCACCCGCAGCCATCGCATCTGCTTGAGGAATTGTGCGTGGGAAACCATCAAGTAAGAAACCAGCAGCACAGTCATCTTGTGCAACACGCTCTTTTACCAAGCCAATAATCAACTCATCAGATACCAACTGACCAGCATCCATCAGCTTCTTAGCTTCTAAGCCAAGAGGAGTGCCAGCTTTTACAGCGGCACGTAACATGTCACCCGTTGAGATTTGAGGAACACCATATTTTTCCATGATGAACTGGGCTTGAGTACCTTTACCGGCACCTGGGGCACCTAATAGCATAATGCGCATCTAAATCTTCCTCTTATTTCGCACTGTTATACCAACCTTTAACGCATACAAAAGTCTAAAGCTTGGTCACGCGATTGGTATTTTTATGTTAACGGCGGCGATTTTCGCATAATTAGCCGTCATTTTGAAGCAATTTAACTGCAACTTTAACTTCACTCAAACAAAGGTAGTGAGTCTTCATTGGATTTTAATAAAGTAGCGTGTAAAGTTTACGTCGATACTGATTCGCTAGGCTACTTCCTTGCCCTAATGCTGTTAGGATCTCTAAGAATAAGGCCTTCACTCTGCCTTCATCTGCTGCGACATCTTTTTGCAAAGGCGTAAATAGTAACGCTAACGCTTCATCGTTTCGTTTAGCTTGATGCAGAGCTTTAGCCAAAGCTAACAAAGTAGCAAAATCATCTGGCGCCTGCTCAAAATCAGATTGTAGTTTTCTGATCTCTGGAGTATCGGCAGCGTCTAACGCAAGCGCTAGCTTAGCCTTTAATGTTTGGTAGTAGCTATCTTGATCTGCCAAGCCAACGCCATCAAGTAGTTTTTGTGCATCTTCTAAAGCCCCAAGCGACAAGTACACATCAGCTAGGGCTAGGGCGACCTCTGCAATTTGCTGCTCAGCGTAAGCTTCTTTTAACAGTGGCAATGCGCCAATAGCATTGTTCTCAGATAATAAAACTCGAGCCTGATCTAGCTTTAACTGCCATATCGCCGGTAAATGCTTATCAAGCATTGCCGTAATCTGTCCTGCATCTTGTACTCCAGCAAAACCGTCAACAGGTTTGCCTTCGTGCAACACTAGCGTTGTTGGCAAGTTTTGGATTTGGAAATAATTCGCTATTTCCATCTCTGCTTCACAATTGACTTTGGCTAGAATAAAACGCCCATTTTGCTGCTCAGACACACTCTCTAGTGTTTGCATTAACGCTAAACTATCTGGGTTTTGACTCGCCCAAAATGCTAATACAATCACTTGCTTCATTGAAGCATCGACAACTTGTTGAATATTTTCTTTAGTCAGTTCTAGAATCGGTTCCATTACTTTCCTTTGGCCCAAAAACAATCCAAAAAAAGAGGCAGATTAACTGCCCCTTTTTATATCAGTATTGACTACTTAACGCTTGCCATCAGCATTTGGTTCATTAATTTAATGAACGCTGAAGGGTCCGCTAAGCTACCTTTCTCAGACAATAATGCCTGTTGTAATAACAGATCAGCCCACTGTGCAAATAACTCTTCATCTTGCTCGTCGTTTAAGCGTGCAACAAGAGGATGCTCTGGGTTAAGCTCAAACGTTGGCTTAGACTCAGGTACCGCTTGACCCGCTGCCTGCATAAGCTTAATCATTTGAGTCGACATTTCGCCTTCGCCCGCAACAACACATGCAGGAGTATCGGTTAAACGCGTAGTCACTTTAACGTCAGATACTTTTTCACCTAAGCTATCTTTAACACGCTTAACAAGACCTTCAGACTCAGTTTCAAGCTTCTCTTGTGCTTCTTTCTCACCCGCATCTTCTAACTCGCCAAGCTCAAGATCACCACGGGTAACAGAGTGCAGTTGTTTACCATCGAACTCTGTAAGGTGGTTAATCAACCACTCATCAATACGCTCTGACATCAGTAAGACTTCGATGCCTTTTTTGCGTAATAGCTCTAAATGCGGGCTATTCGCTGCAGCTTCATGACTGTCGGCAACAATATAGTAAATCTTGGTTTGACCTTCTTGCATACGCTCAATGTAATCGCCAAGCGATACATTAGTCGTTGCTTCACCGGTATGAGTCGAAGCAAAACGTAACAAACCAGCAATGCGCTCTTTGTTAGCAAAATCTTCGGCAGGACCTTCTTTTAGAACCTGACCAAACTCAGTCCAGAACGAAAGGTATTTCTCTGCATCGTTTTTGGCTAACTTTTCAAGCATGCCAAGTACGCGTTTTG
Organism: Shewanella youngdeokensis; assembly: GCF_033180165.1. Classification (GTDB taxonomy): domain Bacteria; phylum Pseudomonadota; class Gammaproteobacteria; order Enterobacterales; family Shewanellaceae; genus Shewanella; species Shewanella youngdeokensis. Next base: position 1,530,323 of record NZ_CP136522.1, on the reverse strand, counting down.
TCACAGCGGTGCGTAGTGAAGTCGTGACTTTATTGTCTTGTAAAATTTCACGAGACACGTTTAACGGCAGGTCATTTGAGTCAATTAAACCTTGTACAAAACGTAGGTAGCTAGGCATAAATTGCTCAGCATCGTCCATTACAAATACACGCTGTACAAATAATTTTAGCCCGTGCTTACGGTCACGGTTCCACATGTCATACGGCGCTTTAGCAGGGATATATAGCAAGCTGGTGTATTCTTGCTTACCTTCAACGCGGTTATGGCTCCAAACTAATGGGTCAGTGTAATCATGGGAAATATGCTTATAAAACTCATGGTATTCATCTTTAGAGATATCAGACTTATTACGAGTCCAAAGTGCTGTTGCCTTATTCATTGGCTTCCAGCTACCTTCTGTTGCAGGAACAGCTTCGCCGCCCTCTTCAGTTGCTTCAACAGCTGGAGTACCTTCTTCGTACATTTCTACTGCTACAGAGATGTGGTCAGAGTATTTAGTTACGATAGAGCGTAGGCGGAAATCATCAGCAAACTCTTTTTCGTCTTCTCTTAGGTGAAGCGTAATTTCAGTACCACGAGACGGCTTAGTAATGGTCTCAACAGTAAAGTCACCCTCACCTGCAGATTCCCAAAGTACACCTTCGTCGCTGCTATGGCCTGCTGCACGAGTACGTACCGTGACTTTGTCAGCCACGATGAAAGCAGAGTAGAAACCAACACCAAACTGACCAATCAACTGTGAATCTTTTGATTCATCACCTGACATGTTTTTAAAGAAATCAGCAGTGCCAGACTTAGCAATTGTACCTAGGTGCTCAATCACACCGTCACGGGTCATACCGATCCCGTTATCACTAATGGTAACAGTGCCTTTTTCTTTGTCAGCACTGATGCGAACACGCAGCTCGCCTTCACCTTCGTAGAGGTCATTATTAGTTAAAGCTTCATAGCGCAATTTATCGGCAGCATCGGCAGCATTAGACACCAGCTCACGCAAGAAAATTTCTTTGTTTGAGTACAAAGAATGGATCATCAAATGTAGGAGTTGTTTGACTTCAGTTTGAAAGCCATGAGTTTCTTGTTTTGACATGAAATGTTCCCTTTAAAATTCGATTTAAGTACAGCTTGTAACTAGAAATGGGGCTATTAAATCGCTTTTCAAGGGGGAAAGATTGCATTGATTTTAATTGCGCAAAAAAAAACCAACTAATCGTCACTGATTAATTGGTTTTAATGCTTCGCTTTAGCGATAAACGCAACAGTTATAGCGGTAACCGGCCATTAAACGACAACGCTAAGGTCGTGCTGTCGACATACTCCAGTTCACCGCCTACCGGCACGCCGTGGGCAATTCGACTAACATTAAGTTGATGATTTTTCGCCATATCAGCAATGTAGTGAGCCGTTGCATCACCTTCAACCGTTGGGTTAGTTGCTAGAATAAGTTCGCTGATTTCACCCGAGGCTAAATGCTGCTCAAGTAACGTTAAACCTAACTCATCTGGCCCGACCCCATCGAGGGGTGACAAGTGCCCAAGTAAGACAAAATAACGGCCAGTAAAATGGCCACCAGCTTCAATGGCTAATACATCAGCGGGCGTTTCAACCACACAAATAATACTTGAGTTACCGCGCTTAGTACTCACGCAAATCGGGCAATAGGCTTCTTCAGTAAAAGTACGGCATGATTGGCAGTGCCCAACCTCTGACATGGCTTTACCCAGCGAATCGGCAAGTTTACTACCCGCCTTACGGTCGCGCTCTAATAGCTGAAAAGCCATGCGCTGCGCTGATTTTGGTCCAACACCAGGTAAACATTTTAGTGACTGGATCAACTCATCAACAAGTGGACTAAATTTCATTTAACGTTCCGCATAGCAAGGCAGATCACTGCCAAAATAAAATATTGATCATCAATAACCAGAATAAGACATTAAGCTAAACATGATCAAATGAACCGCGAATATTAGCATAGAAAGCTGTAATGAAAACGCTAAATTCGCACTCTGCAACTGTGTTTATCCGGCGTCATAAAACGCTAGCCACAAAAAAGCCCAAGCGAACTTGGGCTCTTAAAGCATGAGACAATAACACCTAAGCTATGACCAACTCATGGGCCAATGCTACCGGCCTGCATTGTCTTAGAAAGGCATTTTCATACCTGGTGGAAGCTGCATACCACCAGTCACTTCGGCCATTCTTTCTTTTTGATTTTCTTCAACGCGACGAGCTGCATCATTACACGCTGCAGCAATCAGATCTTCTAGCATCTCTTTGTCATCTTCAAGCAAGCTTTCATCGATCTCGACTTTGCGTACACTGTGAGAACCAGTCATGGTCACTTTAACAAGGCCTGCACCAGCTTCGCCAGTGACTTCCATGCGCGCGATTTCTTCTTGCGCTTTAGCCATTTTGTCTTGCATTTGCTGGGCTTGCTTCATCAAGTTGCCCATACCGCCTTTTCCAAACATACTCTAATTCTCTTCTATTATTTATCACAACAAATAAAGTGCGCTAATCTTACTAAAAATAGACTGATTAGCAATGAAAGCTGAAATTTCATTTGTAAAATTATGACTCAGGTAACCGCTTAAAGTTCGACATATCGACCAATTCAATGGTTTTCCCCTTATTTACCAGTAATTCTGGTGCATAAGATAACGAATCAGGTGTCAACTGTGCGCCCATATAAGCCGTTAGCCAACGGATGTTTTCATCTTCCATCAAACCATGATGCGCTTGAGCAAGTAACTCTTGGTGAAAACGTCTTCTTACTTCAAGTGGTGTTTCTCTGATGTTGTCGAGTCCAACAGTAATTTTTACAGTACAAGGTTCACCCAACGCTAGGCTCATCGCCTCTTCTAACTGTTCAATGGCGATCCCCGCTGCAAGGTGCTTTTGATCCGGTTTTAGCAACAGAGACAAGGGTTGCTCAAAATTATGGCAAACCGAGTTCACAGCAAGTTGTCTAACACGACCACCTACTTCAAGTTCGGCCATAAACCGGTACCATTTTAAGTCAATGTCATTACCCGTTAACTCACCACTTGGCAGTGTTGGTAAGTGTAACCCATGTTCCTGAACTGAAGTTAAACTGCCAACGTCAACAACCTCTTTGATGCTAGCAGACTCTGCCGTTTGTGTGTACGTTGGTGAGGCCGTGCCAGTGTCTGCCGCCACAGGAGCTGATTCAACGACAGTTTGACTGGCATTAACATCTTCAAATCGCGCACAGGGATCTTGCTCATGGGGCGCTTCCCATGGCGGCCTGTCGATAATGTCGCTTGCTTGACCTGCCGCAGTGTTTGACGGCTCAGCTTCGCTGTTGTTTGCAACAACGGCTTCGGCTGCTAGTGGCTGTGGTTTACGCTTGGGCGGCGTAAAGGGCTTACGCTCTTTATCGGACTTTTTTGCTGAACTCTCCTTAAGGTCATCTTCACCTAATCCACTCAGCAAAGAATCCCTCGCTGCGAGGACGGCATCAAGAATGTCGTCATCTAAATTAGCGCTATCAGCAGCGGGAGTTGTTTGAGCAACGCTTTGTTCTAAACTTGTTGTAACTGCTGGTAATGAGTCTATCAGTTCAGGAGCAGCAACATTGGCGGCCTCTGGTTGAATATTGGTTGAATTAAAAGCATCAACATCAAACCCGCCACTTTCAAAGCCATTATCATCAAAATCGGAAGCTTGTGCACCGGCGTATTGAGAATAAGCAGATAAATCGTCTTCTCCAACATAACTTTCTGGAGCTATGGATAATGCAGGCTCAACGTTTTCATTCACATCCGTGTTGTGTACGGATGTAGCGTCAAACTCAGCGACTTCTGGCTCACTTTCTGTCGTAGGGACCGGAGAAAGATGCTCTGCCATCGCTGGCGCTGTAACTTGCGCAGACTCACTCTCTGGCGTGGCTATGTCTGTCGACTCGGATTCGACCAACACCGGTTGAGCATCTGAAGTATCGGGCTTCGAATAACCTTGGCTCTGTGCTTGGCTGATAATGACAGCCATTTCACTATTCATGCTCTCTAGGTCATCACCCGCAGACGAAGCTTCTTCAGAAACCGCTGCGCCCTGAGTGTCAGCTAGAGGCACTTGGGGCAGTTTAGCGTGTGACGGTACTCGTTTGGCGTCGGCTTCAACAACGGTTTTTTTTTCGCTGTTAGCACTGCCAGGTAATGGCTTTACATCGCTCTTGGGTATCGCGATGGTGGCTGGGTTATCGGTAACCCACTTTGACACGGGTTTATCGGGAACAAACGTCACTGCACGTAACAGCGCCATTTCAAGCCCTGATTTAGGATCTGGTGCATGAGGAAGATCTTTGCGGCCAGTCAGCAACAATTGGTAGTAAAGCTGTACTTGTTCTGGCGCTAACTGCTGGGCAAAAGCATTAATTTGTTCGCTATAAAGTGACATTTGCGCCGCTGCGGGAGCAAACTGCGTTAAAGTAATTTGATGCAGTAACTCAAGTAAACTTCGCAGCACCTCTTCAGGCTCTGCGCCAAATGACAGCACATTTGCACTGACTTGCATTAAAGCCATAACATCGGCATTAGCTAACGCTTCAAGCAAGGCTAAGACCTGTTTTTCGTCAATACTGCCGAGCATCGTTTGCACCTGCTCAAGCTTGACTTGTCCAGCACCAAACGCAATGGCTTGATCTGTTAAGCTTAATGCATCTCGCATACTACCGTTTGCAGCTTTAGCCAATAACGTTAACGCTGCAGGCTCAAAGCTCAGCGTTTCTCGTGTCAATATATTGCTTAATTGGTTGCCTATTTCTTCTTGGGTCAGACTCTTGAGGTTAAACTGTAAACAGCGTGATAACACCGTAACGGGTAAACGTTGTGGGTCCGTTGTTGCAAGCAAAAACTTAACGTGTTCAGGCGGTTCTTCAAGGGTTTTTAATAGTGCATTAAAACTGCTGCGAGACAGCATGTGCACTTCATCAATTAGGTATACTTTATAACGACCACGACTTGGGCGATATTGCACGTTATCGAGCAGTTCTCGGGTATCGTCGACTTTGGTGCGAGATGCAGCATCAACCTCAATGAGATCAACAAAACGCCCTTCTGAGATTTCAACACAAGCAGAGCACTTGCCACATGGCGTTGCAGTGACGCCTTGCTCACAATTTAAGCCTTTAGCAAAAAGACGCGCAATACTGGTTTTTCCTACACCCCGGGTGCCGGAAAATAAATATGCGTGATGTAGTCTTTGCTGTGTGAGCGCATTGGTTAATGCATGTAAAACATGAGATTGACCAACCATTTGCTCAAATTTGGCAGGGCGCCATTTTCTGGCTAACACCTGATATGACATGGAACACCCCAACGTGTCATTAATATGATTGCGGGAGCACGCCCCTCGAATATTTGCACAATAGCATGCCAAGGATTGACATGCTATATCAAGTGTTCAAGGAGCGATTTGACGGCGAATAATTCGCCTTAACCAGAACTTATTGTCTGATTATTCGCCTTCAAATTCACATAAGCTTAGTAATTCAAGCTCCATGTTTTCAAGACGTTTTTCGCCACCAAGATCTGGTAGAGAGATAACAAATGCAGCATGGTTTACTTCACCACCTAGTTTGCGGATAAGTTTTACGGTAGCTTCAATTGTGCCACCTGTTGCAAGCAAGTCATCAACAACCAACACTTTGTCTTCACTTGTAATTGCATCAACGTGAAGTTCAAGAACGTCATGGCCATATTCTAGCTCATAACTTTCTGAAATAACTTCTCTTGGTAATTTACCCGGCTTACGAACTGGAACAAAGCCGATCCCTAATTCTAGCGCTAGTGGAGCGCCAAAAAGGAAACCACGGGCTTCAGTGCCGACAACTTTAGTAAAACCTTGCTCCTTGTAGTGTTCCGCTAAAAGGCCAATTGTAAGTTTGTACGCTTGTGGGTCTTCTAATAAGCTCGTGACATCCCGAAACAAAATCCCTTCTTTAGGGTAGTTCGGAATGGTTTTAATGCTGTTCTTTATTAGTGCCAAGCTGTCAGTATTCATTACCATAATTCTTTACTTTATCTAAATTAATTTGCTGACACTTTGCTGGCTATAACGACCATCACAATGCCATCGTATTGTAAAAATGGGCGTAAAGCTTAAGCCCCTTTATGCTCAGTTGCAACTAAGGATGACTAGATCTGCCACATATTGACACTCTAAATATAGTCGGAATTGTTCATCAGTAAAAAGAGAGAGATTTTCAACAATAATTTAGTTTTTATATTCAGCAAGATGCGCAAACATAATGAAATGCTTAATCATCGATTTCAGGAATTTTAGCTAAATAAAGAATTAGCACACAACCAATGCAAATTAGCATTACTTTGACCCAAATGACGGGAACAATCACGATACTGGCAATAAAACTGACACTACAAACAATATAGGCTTTCTTTTTAAGCTGCCTTCGAATAGCTCTTTTGGCTTGCCAATCTTGCAAAGCCTCGGCAAACCATGGGTGGCTCATTAACCACTGGTAAAGCCTTTCGCTTGAGCGCGCAAAACAATATGCAGCCAATAAAATGAAAGGTACCGTTGGCAAAATGGGTAATACAATTCCCAGTAAACCCAATGCTAAGCTACACAAGCCCACCAGCAGGAAGAAACCACGTTGTAATGCCATTAATACCACCTGAAAACAAAAAGCCACTCATAAGAGTGGCTAGTATACCCGAGCTAAAGCAAAAGGTTCTTAAATAACCCCAGAGACTTTAAGCCAAGATAAGCTTGCTGGTAATGTCGGCAACAACATAACCAGAATAAAACCAATAAAATAAACAATGTTAAATGGCTCTTTAAACGGCTGACTCATAACTTCCTCTACGACTATTGCTAACTACATTTATTGATCTAGATCAATTTTTAGCAGCATTATAGGGTTTAGCCACACCGATAGGAAGCCTAATTGTTAATAAATTGTCTAATAATTCCCTTCTTGCTTAACTCAACCAATAGATCTAAACAGCCTTGCCTTAAGGCTGTTGGCTCTATATTAGAAAAAGTCTCTGTCAACCAATCAATTAGGGTTGCAAATTGGACCGATTCAAATTGCGACATATAAGCTAGTACCTGCGCCGTGAGCGCATTGAGCTGCAGAAAACTAACCTCATGTTGATGATCGGCATAAATACAAAAAAACTGCGGATGCTCAGTCGGTTCTACTGGTCGGTACTCATTACTAATATGCTGAACATCATAGGTATATTGTGCAATTTGAGCCGTTGCAGAGACACATAACGAAAAATTGCTCAACGCGTCAGTACTGGTGTTTTCCATGTCTATCTGGTGTTGATTTATATCATCTTGAGCGACTGCAACCACAAGCTCTAACCATTCATAGTGTGCCAACTCCAACATAAACGGCGGGTCAATCTCTGTCGCTTCATATTCTGTTTGCAAAAACAGCAAAAATTCTTGAGCAATTTCAATGAAAATAGGAGAGCTACAATCATGACCAACAAAAAACTGCTGTACTCTTTGCAACCACTCTTGCTCTGCATACAAACTTTTGAGGACTGGAAATGCATTAGATACAAAACCATTAATATTATTAAAGAAAAGATCTCTGTAGACTTTCATTCTACGGGGTTCAATGCCCTCTGGCATCGGATTTGAAGGATCTTTAATATAATCCATAAAGGTTTGCTGTGATTGAATAAAACTCATCATGCACTCCTTTTTATGTTGGCTATGTGACGGTTTTGATAATCATGAATTTGATTAATCTCCAACAATAACTCATTGGTTGCAGGAATATTAAAATCTCGCTCAAGCAATGTTGGGTACACCCCATGAATTTGATGACATTCATCAAGTAGCTTCCAAACCGGATCGTTAATGTCAGCACCATGTGTGTCAATCATGAGATCGGCAGCTTCTTCGTAGTGACCCGCGATATGCAGGTACTCAATTCTATCTGTCGGCATGGCTTTTAAATAAGCTAGCGCATTGTATTGATGATTGATTGAATTAACGTAGATATTATTAACGTCAAGTAGCATCTTACAATCCGCTTCCTCTAGAACAGCAGTCACAAACTCAACCTCAGACATTTCAGCTCCAGGGGCTGCATAAAATGACACGTTCTCAAGTATGAGCGGGCGCTCAATAATATCTTCAACTTGTTTAACACGTTTAGCCACATGACGAACAGCTTCGTTGGTGAAGGGAATTGGCATTAAGTCATACATGTGGCCAGTACCCGAACAATAACTTAAATGTTCTGAATATGTCGTTATCTGGTGCTGATCCAAAAATGATTTAATTTTTTTAACAAATTCTATGTCTAGCGGTGCTGGACTACCAATTGATAACGATAGACCATGGCAGTAAAACTCATGTTTTTCGGTTAATGCTCTAAATTGACGGCCAAACTTACCACCCAATGTCATCCAGTTTTCAGGGGCGACTTCAAAAAAATCTATATCGCTTGGAACACCTTGACAAAACTCATCAAGCATTTCACGTCTAAGGCCTAAACCGACTTGTCCTTTATTTGTCATACTACCGCCCGCAATTTAAAGGTGACTAACAAATAGGGCCAGCAAATTGCTGACCCCGTTTACTCAGCAAAAAACTTACTTCGAACCACCACACTTACCTTCACCACATTTGCCTTCTGTTTTAACTTTAGCATCTACCTTTGCTTTTGCTTTATCTCCACCGCACTTACCTTCGCCACACTTAGCTTCTTTGACTTTATCAACCGCCTTATCAGCGCCGCATTTACCTTCACCACACTTACCTTCTTTAACTTTGTCCGCGGCTTCCTCTGCCCCACATTTACCTTCGCCACACTTACCTTCACCTTCAATTAACTGGTAACCGGCCTGCATTTCACTGAAGCCAAATGCGCTAGCTTGCGCAGTCGAAGCCAGAGAGCTTCCGATAACTACAGCGCCAACAGCAAGAGTTACAGCAGTTTTATTCACTAAGTTCATAATATCTTCCTTTATGATTTAATCTACAATATTTCGGTTACCAGCAATCAATATGCAGGCTTACTTTAAGAGACCTTAACACCTGCAGAAAACTTTCAGCATTTTGACAGGTATCACATTTATGGCTCAAATAAAGTGATAGATCAAATATTATTATTTACTAAAGTAGAGTTCCAACCTCTGCCCTTGATCTCGATGCTGCTATCACTGTCATTCATGTCTAGCAATCTGCTCGCAAATAAACTATGCCTAAAGTGAATAAGGACATTGAATGTATCAAGTCTTGGCTCGAGTATTTAACAAAGTGTCATACAGTTAACATTCAGGGGTAGCGAAACGGCTTAGCGCATTAGATTAAACGCAGCTAGAGGTGCGGCTATTGATACCAAATACTGTTTTGGCTGAGTATTGCTTAACTAGCGAAGTAAACAAAAATTAGAGCAGTTATTTTATAACGGTTTACAGTAAACCTCTTTTGTTTATAAAAGCCTTAAAACAATAAGGCCAGCAAATTGCTGGCCTTTAAGTTAGACATGCAGCTAATGTTTAGCCCATGTAAAGCGCACTACCGTTGATTTCTTCACCGCATTTAGCTTCTTTTGCTTTATCAGTGTCGTGGTTAGATTGTTTTGCTTTTTCAGTTTGACCCTCTGCGACTTCGTAGCCTGCTTCCATTTCTGTGTAGGCAAATGGGATGGCCTGTACTGATGAAGACAATGCACTACCCACAACAACGGCACCAACAGCAAACTTTACAACACTCTTATTAATTAGGCTCATAGTATATTCCTTTATGAATAAAATTAAGTAATTAGTTACCAACACTGAATGTTGCTGGCTTACTATAAGAGACCTGACCAAGTTGGAAAAACTTTCAATTTATTTGACATAGATCACATTTATTTTTTTGTAGTGCCGTTTGCAGTTTTTCGCAAGCCAAGCTTAATCCAGTTAAACCTGGTGTATAGCAACATTCATTTCGCTAGGTAGACGCCAATTAGTGACGTAATCCATACTGTCAATGACGGACATCCAGACACGGTTTGTAGTAAGCAGCAGTGGTAAGCGAAGTAAGCGAAGTAAGCGAGGCTCATTCAAAAGAATTTATAAAGGGTGTAAGTGACTTGGTATAACTAGCAGTTTTTACGAGACCCTCTGTTTTACAACTGGTATAAACAATAAGGCCAGCAAGTTGCTGGCCTTTGAGTTAGACATGCAGCTAATGTTTAGCCCATGTAAAGCGCACTACCGTTGATTTCTTCACCGCATTTAGCTTCTTTCGCTTTATCAGTGTCGTGGTTAGATTGTTTTGCTTTTTCAGTTTTACCCTCTGCAACTTCGTAGCCTGCTTCCATTTCTGTGTAGGCAAATGGGATGGCCTGTACTGATGAAGACAATGCACTACCCACAACAACGGCACCAACAGCAAACTTTACAACACTCTTATTAATTAGGCTCATAGTATATTCCTTTATGAATAAAATTAAGTAATTAGTTACCAACACTGAATGTTGCTGGCTTACTATAAGAGACCTGACCAAGTTGGAAAAACTTTCAATTTATTTGACGTAGATCACGTTTATTTTTTGTAGTGCCGTTTGCAGTTTTTCGCAAGCCAAGCTTAATCCAGTTAAACCTGGTGTATAGCAACATTCATTTCGCTAGGTAGACGCCAATTAGTGACGTAATCCATACTGTCAATGACGGACATCCAGACACGGTTTGTAGTAAGCAGCAGTGGTAAGCGAAGTAAGCGAAGTAAGCGAGGCTCATTCAAAAGAATTTATAAAGGGTGTAAGTGACTTGGTATAACTAGCAGTTTTTACGAGACCCTCTGTTTTACAACTGGTATAAACAATAAGGCCAGCAAGTTGCTGACCTTTTAGTTAGACATGCAGCTAATGTTTAGCCCATGTAAAGCGCGCTACCGTTGATTTCTTCACCGCATTTAGCTTCTTTCGCTTTATCTCCGCCACATTTACCTTCGCCACACTTGCCCTCTTTGGCTTTATCTTTGGCTTTGTCTCCACCACATTTACCTTCGCCGCACTTAGCTTCTTTGGCTTTGTCTCCGCCACATTTACCTTCGCCACACTTACCTTCACCTTCTACTAATTGGTAACCGGCTTGCATTTCACTAAAGCCAAACGGAGCCGCTTGTACAGAAGAAGCAAAAGCACTACCTACAACAACTGCACCAACAGCAACTTTAACAACAGTTTTATTTACTAGTTTCATAATGTAATCCTTCAAGTAATTTGTGATTTTCGGTTACCAACGATGTATTCAGTTGGATTACTTTAAAAGACCCACGAAGGAACAAAAAACTTTCAAATTATTTGATCTAGATCAAAAAAACACCAACACCAGCATTGACGGCGAACCACTAATTGTGAGCAAGCCAGTGATAGACCGTTGTTAATTATCATTTTATTGACTACTTATATCAGCGACTAACAATAAATGTATCGATAAAATATTTTGTTATTTCTGTGCATATCTCAATAATACCCGTCATTTCTACTTGAACTAACTTAGTTACTTCAAATAATCATTACTGCTATTTAGCGATAAATTGAAATCAAAGGATTCAACAGTATAGTTTGGAGTAGTTGAGTGGTTGATGTAGAATGCAGCGCTTTTTAAACTTGATGAGTAGACAATCTGTGCGAATAATTTTGGCGCCTATGGAAGGCGTTGTTGATGACTTAATGCGTGAAATTCTTTCAGCAATTAACCCTTATGATCTAATGGTGACGGAATTTATACGGGTCGTTGATCAGCTGTTGCCAGAAAAAGTCTTTTATCGCCTTTGCCCCGAGCTAAAAAACGGTGGAAAAACCGCTTCGGGAACTCCTGTGCGTGTACAGCTACTTGGGCAAGATCCTGATTGGATGGCAGAAAATGCTATTAGAGCGACCGAAATGGGGTCGCATGGTGTAGATGTAAATTTTGGATGTCCAGCAAAAATGGTCAATCGTAGCAACGGCGGCGCCGTTATGCTGCAATATCCAGAACAGCTATATAAAGTGGTTAAAGCCATGCGTGATGCTGTGCCTGATGATCAGCCAGTCACCGCAAAAATTCGGCTCGGCTTTAATGACAAATCATTATATATGGAGAACGCCTTAGCGATTTATGAAGCGGGAGCCAGTGAGTTAGCAGTACACGCCCGTAGTAAGGTTGATGGTTATAAACCACCTGCATATTGGGAATACATTACAGACATTAACGCTAAACTGCCCATTCCAGTGATTGCCAATGGCGAAATTTGGGATCATGATGATGCTCAACGCTGTATGCACGTTACCGGTTGTGACAGCATCATGGTTGGCCGCGGCGCGATATCGCTGCCCAATTTAGCCGCCAGTATAAAAGGCGAAAAACCTTACACTTGGCAACAATCGTTAGCACTGATGCTTGAATATACCAATCGAGAACTCTCCGGTCGCAAAAGTACTTATTACCCAGCCAGAATTAAACAGTGGTTCAATTACCTCAATCGCCAATACCCTGAAGCTGACACTTTATTTAGGGAGTTACGCATATACAAAACGGCTGAAGAGATTATACAAGTGCTATATAAAGCCAATGCAGAGTTTCACTCATAAGCCTGTTCGGTACAATTGTTAATCAACTTAAATAAAACGAGACCTGACTTGATCCTCGTCATGACCAACAGATGTGACAGGTCTAGACTGTCACATTGTAAAGTCAATCATTGAAGGAGGCATTGTGAGTACTAAACCTGTCATAACGTTATTATCCGATATTGAATCGGCATTAAGGCAGCAGATTAGTGCACACCCGGAAATCCAAACTATGCTAACGGATCAGCATGATTACAGCCTTTGTGAGCTCATTGAAAAAATGACTCAAGCCAATTTATGCGACCATCCGTTATTCTTAAAGTTGATGCGGCTCGATGCAGCTCGTTGTCAGCTCGAAATTGGTTTATATGGCGTGTGCTGTGATTGCGAAGCAACTATTGAAGCCGAACTGTTAATCGCCGATCCACTTGAGCAGCGCTGTTCAAACTGCAATAACCAGTTTAAACGTGAACATCGCCAAGAGCTACGCCTTAACCATTAATGGCTACAGCTTGTTGACTAGCTAATTACATGATGATTTAGCGCAAAAAAAAACCTCCAATTAAGGAGGTTTTTTATTATCTCAAATCAACTTAGAACTTAACACTTGCTCTTACGAAGAAGTAGCGACCTAACACGTCATAAGTGTACGGGTCGGTATTTGAATCGTTATTACCTGTGAAGTATGGAGGCTCTTCATCTAACACGTTGTTAATACCAGCGGATAAACGAACAGTCTCTGTTGCATCATAAGTTGCTGACAAATCGTGATAAATAATGCTATCTACACTTGGTGCATAACATTCTGATGGAGCATCACTACAAGCAAGCGAGTCCATACCACCGATATAGCGAGCTTCATAGGTTACAGACCAATCAGCTCCAATTGCCGTTAGGTTGAAGTTAGTTTTAACTTCCGCATAAGCACCTACACCACCGGTAATATAACCTTTGTAATCGATTGAATTGCCATCATTGTCAAACTCTTCATACTCATCAAGAATTGACGTATCAAGACCTGCTTTCCAATCTAAACCTAGACCTTCGAACACATAAGCAATGTTAAGGTCGTAACCGGCAGTATTCATTGCACCAATATTCTGTAAGCCATTATCAAATGAAATACGTCCAGTAGTATCAATTTCAATGTTAGATGATTGGCATAACGATGTTCCAGTGTTGATCTTGTTACCTGATGCATCTAAACATTGATTAGCAATGTAATTGTTATCTACTGAAGAAATAGTGTTAGTAATTTCGGTCTTGTAATAGTCGAACGTAAATGACAAACCTTCAACATAGTTTGGAGAGTAAACAAGCCCGACAGTCATAATATCTGCTTCTTCAGGCGTTAACAAAGTATTACCACCAACTGTCACTTCCGCTTGATCTTGTGTTGTAGCCGCATGAACAATTTGTTCAAACGATGGCGAAGCACCACCGTACAGCTCATCAACAGTTGGTGCACGGAATGCGGTAGATTTAACACCACGAACCATCAGTTCATCAGTTAAGCGCCATGTTAGACCCAGTTTCCACGTTGAATCAGAACCAAATGTACTGTAATCGAAGTAACGAATAGCAGCGCTTAAGTCCACTTGGTCAGCAAAACGCATGTCACTCAACAATGGAACTGCAAGCTCAGCATAAATTTCATTAACATGGAATTCGCCAGCAGTAGGTTCAACCCGAGGGTCATTTGCCAAGCCTTGTGCAGTCAATGAGTCAGGGGTGTAATGAGCAGCCTCTTTACGGTATTCGTAACCAGCTGCAAAGCCAACTTCACCAGCAGGAAGTTCATACACTTCACCAGAAAGTGTTGCGGCTATAATATCTAGCTCACTACCACCACTATTTACTTCAGTGTAAATGTATGGAGCAATGCTATCGCCTACCCATGAAGACTGTAGAAATGGATCAAATTCTTCATTCAAAACAGCATCAGAAAGAGAGCCTAAGTTATGCAGGTTAGCAGTGGTGTCAACGGAGTCATTCTTACCCTTGTTGTATGACAAATCCCACATCCAGCCATTTTCTAGCTCGCCTTCTAGCCCAATAACAATACGTATTGTGTCAACAACTTGAGCGAACTCACGATTGCCAGACTCTACCATTCGACGACCATAAAAAACTTCTTCTCCGTCTTCAATCCATGGCAGTAGCTCATCAGTCATCCAACCGCCAGCAGAAATAGGTTCATAAAACCAAGCATCACTGCTCCAAATGGGTTGAGGCGCCATTTCTTGCTCAGACCAACGCTTTGAATACATTGCTTCGGTAAAGAAGGTAACGTTATCAGAAACTTGATATGTACCAGCCATACTTAGATTCAAACGCTCCATAGGAGTCGATAAAAAACTGTCTGAACTGTAATTAAAACGATCTGCATCGCTAAATTCGTGATATTCACCACCAGTACCGACTATGTCAGCACCATTATCGCCCCAAATACGGCCACCTTGCACATAATCACTACCAGCACAGTATAATGCTAACTCACCATCAACAAGTTGCTCAGCAATAGGGCAGTCAGAATAACCACGGTCTGCCTGACTAGCTTCACCGCGCTTAGTGTATTGCGCGTTGATGACAATATTACCTTTTTCAAAAGTATTACCCAGGGTGAAATCAAGGCTTGACTCATCACCATCACCCTCGGCAGAAATCCCTGTTTGGACATTCATTTCAAAGCCATCATAATCGCGCTTCAAAATAATGTTAACTACACCAGCAATAGCGTCGGTACCATAAACAGCTGAAGCACCGTCTTTTAGTACTTCTACACGTTGGATCATAGAAACTGGAATAGTGTTCAAATCAACTGTAGAAGCAGCGCCAGTACCAGAAGCAATCATACGACGGCCGTTAACTAGCACTAAAGTACGACTAGAACCTAACCCACGTAAATTGACACTCGCATTACCTTGAGAACCATTGTTGATACCAGCGTTAGTCATTGCACCGCCAGATGCTGTCATATTTTGTAGCACACCATCAATAGACGTCGCACCTGAAGCAATGATTGAAGATGCATCAATAACCGTTACTGGGCTAGATGTTTCCATATCGGCACGTTGAATACGCGAACCGGTAACTTGAATACGTTCAACTTTATCAGCATTATTACCTTCGGCATCATCTGCCATAGCAAAGCCTGATAAGGCAACGCTCGTTGCAGCCGCTGCAATAAAGCTAAACCGTACTGATTTTGCAATTATGGTTACAGAGTTCATATACTTCCCTTCTAATTCCCAAATTCATTGTTTTTATTAAGTGCTATAATTGTTATTTATTTAAAGACACTATTAACACTACGGGTTCATATTGATAAATACAAACTCGAGTGTCAACAACTATTACAACCTTATAACTCACTATTAATTTAAAATAGTTGCATAAGAAATCATAACCACCAATATAAACATTATATTTCAACAACTTATATTAAGAAGGTTCATACATAAGCACAATAGCTCAATATGTATCACCATCGATACAAGTGTTATTTCACATTTAACATTCATTTGACAAACATATTAAAAATTCAGCAACAAAGTTTTATCTTTTCCTGCAAAAATATACGTATTCATATATACACCGGCATTAACATGATCTAAATCAATAAGCCTTTAATTAAATTAGCCAATAACATAAATCCAATACAAAACACCGCCAGTAACAATTAGCGCTCAATTGTATCAAGTTGCATCACCGCCACTGCTCGTATTTTCTGTTTATCTAATTAATAGTTCCGTATTTAAAACTGGTTAGATAAAATAAGAGTGGTTGGTTTTTAAAGCTAAACGAAAGATAATTAGAAATAACTTAGAAAGGCAAAACAGTTATATAACTGCTACTAAATTAGAGCAGGGTGAGAAATGATTAGTAGCAAAAAAAACCTCCCGTTAAGGAGGTTTTTACTGAATATAAAAGTCTAACTTAGAACTGTTGACTCACTCTTAAGTAGTAAGTACGACCTAGTACATCGTAAAGACCAGTATTTACATCGCGGTAACCAGCATAGTTGTACCAAGTTGGTGCATCTTCATCCAAAAGGTTGTTAACACCTAATGTGATGCTACCATTCCACTGGTGGGCATAACCGACCTGGAAGTTATGCTTCATGTAGCTTGGCACATCAATAATGTAATCATAACCAGCATCACGCAAATCTTGTCCAGACTGGCTGCCAATATAGACTGTAGTTAATGAAGCACTAAACTCATCTAAGTACCAGCTAGCAGAAAAGTTACCACGCCAATCTGGGTAGTCTTGAGTGCCGGCATATTCGTATGGGTCAGACTCAGCATCATCTTGCTTTTTAAATTCAAGAACATGTGACACATCTAACTTGAACTTAAAGTCACCAAAACTTGTTTCTAAGTTGTATGCAGTTACAAAATCTAAACCTGAAGTTTCAACAGATGCGATATTCTCAACACCTGCTTCAATGTATTCAATTTTGCCATCTGCTGAACGATGAACTTTACTGGAGCTGCCGTTAACCTCTTCGTCATATAAAATATCGGAGATCGATAATGACTCAATTTTGTTGTCATAAACAATTGAGTAATATGATAACTCTAAGTTCCACTCGTCGGTTACGTTCCAAACACCACCAAGTGTTAAAGAGTTGCCCTCTTCCGCTTCAAGCTCAGTATTACCACCGTACCAAGTTTTATATTGATTTGAAGAAGAACAGTAATCAGCATCTGAATTATCAGCACACCAAACTGGGTCATAACCACTTTCGAAGCTAAGTGATTGCGAAGCGAACATTTCACTCATGTTAGGTGCACGGAAAGAATCACCATAACTAGCACGAAGCAGCAAAGACTCAACTGGACGCCAGCTTAAACCGAATTTAGGCACAACCGCATCGAAAGTTGATTTTTCAGTGACTTCACCTGTCGCACCAGTCAACTTACCTTCTTGCTCGTAACGCTCATAACGAACAGCAGCTGAAAGCTCAACATTCGACGGTAAACCCATTTGAACTTCAACATAGCCAGCGGTACGATCACGAGTTGCATCAACATCATCACCACCAGAGCCGCCTGAAATGAAACCTTGTGCAGATTCGGGATCACTGATCTGGGTAAAATCAATCATTTCATACTCAACACCGCCAACGATAGCCAGTGACACATCACCACTTTCGTAAGCTAATGTTGAAACAAGCGCATCAATTTGAGTGCTTTCAAACTTACCTTCATAAACACCGGTATGTTGAGCAGCGGTATACAGCGCTGTCATTTGATCATCCCACTCGTCGTATGATAGCCCTTGAGTGTTGAAGATATCGTATTCGCCAGTATCTATTTCACTTTGGATGATATTATCGTTGATCAAATTATAGTTAAATGAGTTGGTTGTAGCAGCAGAGTGCTGAGCATTGAGCTCCCAATCAACACCGTTACCAATCTCGGAATAACCTACAAAACCACCTAAAATATCAAAGTTGTTAGTTTCAATCGTGGTATCACGCTCACCAATTTGCACTGAGCGCATGTAGATCGTCATATCTTCACCGGTAGGGTTGTACTGATTGTCAGCACTCATTACTGGGTAACTTGTTGAAACTGGCGTACCAGCATAACGGGTGTTGGTTTCAGTCAAAGAAGCAGAACCACGACCACGGAATTTAATATCATCTGTGATATCGTAACTAAAGTTAGTCATAAATGAGTTACGGCTAACATCACCAAATAGCTTAGTTACCTCACCATAGCTATAGTAACAGCGGCCATTATTCTCGCCGTCGGTATCGTTATAGGTGTTTTCGGTTTGATCACACATTGCTGAATTTGAATAAAATGCATAAATGTCATCACCGTCTTCATCTTGCTCACCTGTATTGTAATAGCCATTAGGCACTGAGCTGAATGAGCTATAGTCAAAAAAGGTATCATCGTCCATGCTCCATATATCAGCGTCCATTACACTTTCAGAGCTGTAATGTTCATAAGTGAAACTGATATTGCCTTTTTCAGTATTATAACCTGTGGCGAGTGAAAAACGCTTGGTCGTGCCACCGTCAACACTTGGCTCTTCCAGACTAAAATCAACCTGCATGCCTTCAAATTCTTTTTTGGTAATGATGTTAATTACACCCGCTACCGCATCAGAACCATAAACAGCAGATGCACCATCACGAAGAATTTCAATACGCTCAACTATCGCCATTGGAATTTGCGAAGTATCTGCTTCAGCACCTGAACTTGAACTCGTACCCGGCATACGACGGCCATCAAGCAATACTAAAGTTGCAGACGATCCAAGGCCACGTAGATCAACACTACTTGTTGAGCCCGCACCAGAACCATAACCTGACATACCACGCCAAGAACCAAAACTGTTAATTGCAGAGTTATTTAAAACATCAGCAACTGTTTTTTCACCGGTCATTGCAATATCAGCAGCGCTAATAACAGTAACGGGTGAAACAGTTTCCATATCAACTTGCTTAATACGAGAACCTGTCACTTCAATTCTTTCAACAGTTTCTTCTGAACCTGCAGCAACTGCAAATCCTGATAAAGCTACACTTGTCACAGCCGCAGTAATTAAACTACGACGTACTGCTACAGCAGTTAACGTTACAGAGTTCATTTGTTATCCCTTCAAGTATCGAATTAATATTCGAAATAGCACTTAGTTATTTTTATTTAAAGCGATATTAATCGCTTACGTTTTATACTGATAAAGCTAAACAAATCAGTCAACAGTGATTACAAAGTAATAACTTAAAATAACTAAATATCGATAAAAATGAGATGGCATGGACAGATAAAGCTATACAGTACAACAACTTATAACGCCACCAGCAAATGTTTCATTGTAAGTCATTTTGTTTCAACGCTGTCACGTTTGTCTTACTAATAAATGTTCAATAAAACACTTAAACATTAAAAAAACGGAATGAATAAAAACTGTAAATAGGTGCATATATAGCCACACAGCCCTTATTTAGCAATCAGATTGCAGCTTGTTTAAAATAATTATAAAGAATAATACTTAGATCAGCCCTCTATCCAGTCAACATACTGTTTACATTAAAATGCAAGTGCAACGTATTGCATCAATTAATTAACAAGCCAGTTTTTAAACTTACGCTATTAATTACGTAATAGTTCAATAAAACCGACAACATATATTTGTTCATCACGGCATAAATTCAATTAAGTAAATACAAGCTCCAATTAATTAACTAGGTAAATCTAATATGCAAATGGCTCAAAGAAAGTAAGTAAATAGTTATTGCTCTGAGCCTCAGCAACGCGGTGGAATTAGGCTTTAGTTAAAGCATACTGTTCAAGTAAAACTAAAGTGTTACACATAAAGAACCGCTCGACTCATATGCCGTAATAAAAATGACAGCATATGCCTCGCTAAATGAAAAGTGGAAGATGGCCAGAACTAAAAGTGCTCATAACCTTATCGGTATTACAGTGTATGAAATTGATAAAGACTGAAACCACAGCTGCGGCAGTTGCCACGCTAGGTCAGTATCGATGGGCTTTATGCGTCAGCGTTTAACGAATACATAATAATAAAAGCTACTGCAACCAAGCAGGCCTTCACTGTGGGTGGAGGCTCCTTTGCTGCTACAAGATTATCAGCTTTAAAAGAATAACATCACTGATGATACGGTGAAGAACACTGAATTTTAGACATAAAAAAAGAGCCTGAAGGCTCTTTTTTTATCTTAGTGACGGCTCAAATTAACGAGTACGTACACAAAGCTCTTCAGCGCTGAAGAAGTAAGCTACTTCACGCTCTGCAGATGCAACTGAATCAGAACCGTGTGCAGCGTTCTCATCAATGCTTTTAGCGAAATCAGCACGGATAGTGCCTTCAGCCGCTTCAGCTGGGTTAGTTGCGCCTAGGATTTCACGGTGTGCAAGAACAGCGTTTTCACCTTCTAGAGTCTGAACCATGATTGGGCCAGAAGTCATGAATGCAACTAGTGCACCAAAGAAAGGACGCTCGCTATGTTCAGCATAGAAACCTTCAGCTTGTTCTTTGCTTAGGTGAACCATTTTAGAAGCGATGATTTTCAGGCCAGCAGTTTCAAAACGGTTGTAGATAGCGCCAATGTTGTTGTTTGCAACAGCGTCAGGCTTAATGATAGAAAAAGTACGTTCGATAGCCATGAAAAGCTTCCTTCTTAAATAAACGGGTTTTAAATTCGCGCGGATTATACGAAATTAATGACTAATTGCCTACCCTTATAGTGCTATCAAATAGAGATAAGCTGTATTTATAAATACATAAAAGCCAATCAGATCACAGTTCATTGCTGAACGTGTCAAGATTGGCTTAAAATTGGCCACTTCTAGCACTATATCAATAGCAACTAAATAAGGCTTACTTGTGGTTTTTAGCCCACACAACGCCGGCACCGATCACAGCAACTAATGCTAGTGCTGGAGCCATATCCATAAAGTGATGAAACAGCCCTATGCCTCCGTGCCCTTCGTGTGCAAATGCTAATGTCGGAGTTAATAAAGTCGTGGCTAGTAATAGAAACTTACTCATGTTGACGTTCCTTTGATTAATGGCTGGAATTATATGATTTTTCTAGATTGTCTAGACTGTAGTCATAATTGTGAAGCTAGCCTAAAATCAAATACAAAGCGTGAACTTGATGTTGATCAATGCTACGTTTCTTTCACTTATTGAATACCAACATACATGATTTAGATCACGTATGTACTAATAATCACCGACAATAAGTCTCACTTTTCATCAATCCAGCAACCTAGAATGGCTTCTAAATAAGCTTCATTAAACTGTTTAGGATCATCATCAAAAGCAGCAAGCTTTACCACGCTATCGAACAGCTCAGTAAACCTAACAAACTCTGGATTAACATCAGGGTATTTTTCTAAGAGCTCTAACGCAATGTCTTGTGAATCGGTCCATTTTAGTTCCATATACAGCTCCATCAGGTTCAGGTAATTTCAGTATAAACCAAACATTTTATTCAACAGGTCAATAGCGCAAAAATGCCAAAAAAAAGCCAGTAGTCAAGCTACTGGCTTTTCTATATTAGTTATTTACTAGTGACCTTCACTGACCATGTTAATGGTGTACTTAGGGATTTCTACCACTAAGTCGGTCTCTGGTACCTTTGCTTGGCAAGCAAGACGACTTTCAGGCTCTAAGCCCCATGCTTTATCAAGCATGTCATCTTCTAGCTCATCGCTCTCATCTAGGTCATCAAACCCTTCACGCACGATACAATGACACGTTGTACATGCGCATGACTTCTCACATGCATGTTCGATATGAATACCGTTACGCAAAGCAACGTCTAATATAGTTTCACCTTCATTGGCCTCTAAAACTGCGCCATCTGGGCATAACTCATCGTGCGGTAAAAATACTATTTGTGCCATGTTGGGACCTATATATTGTCAACAGACTGGCCTTTAAGGGCGAGTTTGATTGAATTATCCATTCGCTTAGCTGCGAAATTTTGCGTTACTTTATCTAAAGCTTCTATTGCTACTTCAATTGCATCAGTGTCTTGCTCACCGGCAAGCTGTGCTAATGAGGCCATAGAGTTCTGAATTGAGCTGAGCTCGTCAGATGTTAACAGTTGACCATCCTTAATTAAAGCGGCATTAAGTGACTCAAGTACTCGGGCTGCTTCAACTTGCTTCTCAGCTAACATGCGGCGACTAATGTCATGCTCGGCATTGGCCATAGAGTCTTTTAACATGCTACCGATCTCAGTATCAGACAAACCAAATGATGGTTTAACTTGAATACTGGTTTTTACACCCGTTGACTTCTCCATCGCGGTAACACTGAGTAAACCATCTGCATCGACCTGGAATGTGACACGAATATGAGCTGCACCTGCGGCTAATGGCGGGATCCCTTTAAGGGTAAATTTAGCAAGAGAGCGACAATCAGCAACTAACTCTCGTTCACCTTGAACGACATGAAATGCCATTGCAGTCTGGCCATCTTTAAATGTAGTAAACTCTTGAGCACGAGCAGCCGGAATTGTCGTATTACGAGACACCACTTTTTCCACTAATCCACCCATGGTTTCAATACCGAGCGATAATGGAATCACATCTAATAGCAACAAGTCTGACTCAGGTTTGTTACCCACTAAAATGTCAGCTTGAATGCCAGCGCCAATCGCGACAACACGATCGGGATCAATTGACGTCAGTGGCTCTTGACCAAAAAAGCTTGCAACTTGTTCACGAACCAATGGCACACGAGTTGAACCACCCACCATGACGGTTTCGAGCACTTCATCAACGCTGACACCAGCATCACGCAATGCTCGGCGACAGCTAGATACCGTTTTCTTAACGAGCTTGCTTATCATGGCGTCGAATGTCTCACGACTTATAGTGAGCGACAGCTCAGTGCCATTGTCATCTAATACATTTGCAATTGTACTGTTGTTTTCGGTGAGTGCTTCTTTGACTTTGCGGGCTTCGATAAGTAAACGGCGGCCTAAACCGTCGCTAACTGATCCTAACGACCATTGCTGCTCAAAATGTGCTTGCAACATGTGATCGAAATCATCACCACCCAGCGCTGAATCACCACCAGTTGCAAGTACTTCAAACACGCCTTTGTTTAGGCGAAGTATAGAGATATCGAAAGTGCCGCCACCGAGATCGTATACTGCAATAACCCCTTCTTTACCAGAATCTAAACCATAAGCAATGGCGGCTGCAGTCGGTTCATTAAGTAAACGCAAAACGTTAACACCAACAAGGGCTGCGGCATCCTTAGTACCTTGACGTTGAGCGTCATCGAAATATGCCGGCACAGTAATCACCGCACCTTCGAGCGAACCACCAAGTGTCGCTTCGGCACGTTCAATCAATGGCTTTAGGATTTCAGCAGAGACTTGTACAGGATTAACATTACCTTGGGGGGTGACAAAAATGGGCAAACCGTTGTCACTTGCTTTTAGTATATAAGGCAAGTTTTGGCTACTAGTTTGAACATCTTCTAAGCTTCGGCCCATAAAACGTTTAACCGACACAATGGTGTTTTGTGGGTCCTGAGCTGAAAAGGCTTCGGCCTCTCGTCCAACAAAAACGGCATCTTGGGTATAACGAACCACTGATGGTAACGAATGTAAGTCATTTTCATCAGCTAAGGTGCTTGCCACGCCACTTCGAACGGCGGCAACAAGAGAATTGGTCGTGCCTAAATCTATGCCTACTGCTAGACGATGTTGGTGAGGAGCAGCTGTCTGTCCAGGCTCTGCTATCTGCAAAAGTGCCATATATATCCAACTTAAAAATATGGGCTCAGAGACCCTGAGCCATAAGAATTATAAATAAAAGTTCAGCTGGTTAATCTAGAAGTGTGTCTTCTATATTTGCCAACTCATCTTGTAATTTTGCCATAAACTTCAGTTTACGAATTTGATCCGCTGCCTGCAAATGTTCAGATTCTAAATCGCTCAGCAACAACACTTTTAGGCTTGTTGTAATCTGCTTAGCAAATGCGTCAAATGAGGTATAGAGCGCGTCAATTTCAGCTTCAGGATCGCGACTGTGACTAATGTCTTCTAGCGACTCACGCCATTCCATTTGCTGCATTAAAAATTGAGTATCTTTAAGCGTTGTTGACTCGTGACTTAACTCCAGCCCTTTGAGAGCTAACAAGTGTTCAGCGCGTTGGATTGGATTTTTTAATGTTTGGAAGGCATCGTTTATCTGTGCCGTACGCTGCACAGATAATCGTTTATCTTGTTCGCTTGCATTGGCAAACTTGTCGGGATGTACCGCCCTTTGCAGATCGCGGTAGCGCTCTGCAAGTATGGCGGTGTCGACATCATAGGAAGGAGATAAACTAAACAGCTCAAAATAATTCATAGTTTAACTTTCAACGGTTATACAGTGAAACTTTCACCGCAACCACATTCACCTTTAGCATTAGGGTTGTTGAATTGGAAACCTTCATTGAGGCCTTCTTTAACGAAGTCCAATTCGATGCCTTGAAGATAAATAAAACTTTTTGCATCGATGATGATTTTAACACCATCAATATCAAAGATTTCATCATCGTCGTTCAAATCATCAACAAACTCAAGGATGTAAGCCATGCCTGAGCAACCTGATGTTTTCAACCCTAAACGTAAGCCTAGGCCTTTACCGCGACTGTCTAAAAAAGTTTTAACTCGATCAGCCGCAGCGGGAGTAATACTAATTGCCATCTTAACTCCAGGTTTACTTCGATTGCTTTGCTTTGTACTCATCCAATGCAGCTTTAATGGCATCTTCTGCCAAAATAGAGCAATGAATTTTTACTGGTGGCAATGCAAGTTCTTCGGCAATATCAGTATTTTTTATCGCACCAGCTTCTTCAACTGTTTTACCTTTTACCCATTCTGTCACCAATGAGCTTGAGGCAATTGCGCTACCACAACCGTAAGTTTTAAATTTAGCATCTTCGATAATACCGCTATCATTAATGCGCAACTGTAGCTTCATTACGTCACCACAAGCTGGGGCACCGACCATTCCGGTTACCACTGATGCATCCTCTTTATCGAACGAACCAACATTACGCGGGTTCTCATAATGCTCTATTACTTTTTCGCTATAAGCCATGATACTGCTCCAATTTATCTATTCGTCAATGTAATGAAGGTTAGTGGTGTGCCCATTGGACAGAGTCCAAATCAATACCGTCTTTGAACATTTCCCAAAGCGGTGACATTTCCCTTAAATTACCGATAGATTCTTTAATTGTTTTTATTGCATGCTCGATCTCTTCGTCAGTCGTAAAGCGACCAATAGAGAATCGAATTGAGCTATGCGCCATTTCATCATTCAAGCCAAGTGCACGTAGCACATAACTCGGTTCAAGACTGGCAGATGTACATGCCGAACCTGATGAAACTGCTAAATCTTTAAGTGCCATCATCAAAGACTCGCCTTCAACAAAGTTAAAGCTGACATTCAAACTGCCACAATGTCTTTGCTCCATGTCACCGTTAATGTACGTCTCTTCAATATGGTTGATGCCATTCCATAACTTGTCACGTAACCGGCGGATACGCTCGTTATCTGATTCCATATCCGTTTTAGCAATCAGTGCTGCTTCACCAAAACCAACAATCTGATGTGTTGCTAATGTACCACTACGCATACCACGCTCATGCCCGCCACCATGCATCGCCGCTTCTAAACGAATACGCGGTTTACGGCTAACATATAATGCACCGATCCCCTTAGGGCCATACATTTTATGGGCAGAAATAGACATAAGATCGACTTTTGTTTTTTGCACATCGACAGGGATTTTACCCACACTTTGCGCAGCATCGACATGGAAAACAATTTTACGTGAACGACAAAGTTCACCAATGGCATCGATATCTTGAATTACACCAATTTCATTATTAACCTGCATAATGCTAACTAACAACGTGTCTTCACGCATTGCAGCTTCGATCATTGCAACTGGTATTAAACCACTTGGCTCAGGCTGAAGATAAGTGACTTCATAACCTTCACGCTCTAATTGGCGACAAGTGTCTAACACAGCTTTATGTTCTGTTTTACTGGTGATGATGTGCTTACCCTTCTTTTGATAGAAGTGAGCTACACCTTTAATCGCTAGGTTGTCGGACTCTGTCGCGCCAGACGTAAATACAATTTCACGTGGATCAGCATTAATCAGGTCAGCAATTTGGTTACGAGCAATATCAACCGCTTCTTCAGCTTGCCAGCCGTATCGATGAGAACGAGACGCTGGATTACCAAAAATGCCGTCCATCGTCATGCACTGCATCATTTTCTCTGCAACGCGAGGATCAACCGGCGTCGTCGCAGCATAATCTAAATAGATAGGTAGCTTCATCACACACTCCGTACTTTGTGGCAGCCATTGTGCTACCACTTACAACGTACAAAAATTATTTTTATATAAATACAGAGATCGCTAAATGCTGATTCTCTGTTCCTGCTGCAATTTATCTTGTTTTACAGAGATAAACTGCACATCTCTTTGTCGCATTAAACCGGCAAGTGAAATACCGTTTAAAAAATCTGAAATTTGTGAGCTTAGGTCGCCCCACAAAGAATGTGTCAAACATCGAGAGCCACTTTGACAATTCCCCTTCCCTTGGCAACGTGTGGCATCAACGGACTCATCAACCGCTCGCACCACCATACCAACAGATATTTCGCCTGCATCAGTGCCTAACCTATATCCACCGCCCGGACCACGGACACTAGACACAAGGCCATTTTTTCTGAGTTTTGCAAAAAGTTGTTCTAGGTAGGATAGAGAGATCCCTTGGCGCTCTGAAATATCAGCTAATGGTACTGGGCCGTCGGTTGAATGCATTGCAACATCTAACATTGCAGTTACCGCATAGCGACCTTTAGAGGTAAGCTTCATTGCTACTACATCTCCCAAAAAAACATAGGCTAATTTCATCATACCCGAGTGTTTTAGTCAAGTATTTAACCTAGTGTTTTGGTCAAGTATTATAAGAACCAAGACAGGAATTAAATACCCCGTCATTTTACTGGGGTATTTAACCTGTTTATTGGTTAAGATTCAATTGAATTTTCAAGTAATAGCGCCCATTAATTTAGATAATGGGATCAAACTCATCTAATGTCTTCTGCCGTTTATGCGCAGCAGCTAACTCAGCTTCGCTAAACTCGTCAACTTCAAGTTCCGGTAGTTTCTCAGTGCACACTGTACCGCCCATAGTTTGTACTGCTTGGCAGACTTCTTGAACTTTAGAATCCATCAAATGCATATGGTCCAACATCTGTCCAATTGCATTGGCAACGGGATCAGGGTTTTCTGGTGCGACAGCGTAGGCATCAAAACCATATTTTTTGGCCATTTCGGTACGCCTTTCAGATTGCTCTTTAGACTGTGCAGAAGGACTCGCCACTGCTCGGCCAGGAATTCCAACAACCGTTGTATTAGCTGGAACATCTTTAACAACAACAGAATTAGAACCAACACGGGCACCATCGTTCATTGTTATAGGCCCTAGGATTTTTGCCCCAGCACCAATTACAACATTATTACACAACGTAGGGTGACGCTTACCAGATTGCCATGTAGTACCACCAAGAGTGACGCCATGGTACAAGGTACAATCATTGCCAATCTCTGCCGTCTCACCAATTACAACACCCATACCGTGATCAATAAAAAAACGATCGCCGATAGTGGCACCTGGATGGATTTCAACACCAGTTAACCAACGAGAAAATGTGGATAGTAGTCGCGCTAATAACCGCCATTTTTTCATCCACAGCTTATGACTTATGCGATGGATCCATATTGCTTGCATGCCAGGATAATTGAGTAATATCTCAAGAGTCCCATTTGCAGCTGGATCTCTGTGGTAAATAGACGCTATATCGTCTTTCAGTCTGGCAATCACACCCATGCTGACAACTTCCTTTTACTTTTCGTTTGACTCTTTCTTAGCGACGACTTTATCTACAGAGGTTAAAATACCACGCAGGATATTCATCTCTTGACGCTCAATTCTAGCGCGGCTAAATAAACGACGCAGTTTAGTCATCACTTGCCCAGGATGTTGTTTAACAATAAAGCTGGTCGATAGAAGCGTTTTTTCCATATGTTCAAAAAAGTTTTCACGCTCTTTTGAAAATGGATATTCAGTCTCTTGTTCAACAAAACCTTCAGGTTTATTGTTTTCAAACTCTTGTTTTACATGTGCAAGATGCGCCACACGCGCCTCATAACAAATAATCTGAACTGCCTGCGCCAAGTTAAGCGAGGTATATTCAGGGTTTGCAGGGATCGCAACATGATAGTCACAGCGTTGTAGCTCTTCATTTGTTAGGCCGTTATTTTCACGCCCAAAAACAATCGCAACAGGACCTGTGAGTGCAGAATCAACCAGTTTTTCACCCGCTTCTCTTGGCTCAAGCATTGGCCAATCGAGCGTACGGCTTCTGGCACTAGTTGCAATAACTAAACTACAATCAGCTATCGCTTCTTCAACAGAGTCGACTGTGATTGCATGTTTTAAAATATCTGAAGCCCCTGCAGCTAATGCCACAGAATGCCCATCTGGAGCCACTTTTGGCTCGGCTAAATATAAAGTAGAAAGCCCCATGGTTTTCATAGCACGGGCAGTTGAACCTATGTTCCCAGGATGGGATGTACCGACAAGAACGACGCGAATATTGCTGAGCATGAAATTACTTATTTTTTGTGAGAGGACACTTGAAAAATATTTTAACACATGGATGCAGGGTTTACTTATACAAAAATCAGCATTTGATATATTCGCAAAAATGCGTATAATTCGCCTCCGATAATTTATATCTGTTCTTTTACATCCAGGGGATTTGCAATGCTTCCAATGCATACTATTGCTGTGCGCGCCGCTCGCGCTGCCGGCCAAACGATTTTACGCGCTTATGCAGAACTAGACCGCGTTGAAGTAACGACTAAAGGCGTTAATGATTACGTTACTAACGTAGATAAAGAAGCTGAAGCTGCAATTACCTATCAGATCCGTAAGTCTTACCCAGACCACACTATTGTCGCTGAAGAAGGCGGCGAGAACAGAGGCACTAACAAAGATTACGTTTGGATCGTTGACCCTCTGGATGGCACTAACAACTTCGTTAGAGGTATTCCTCATTTTGCTGTTTCTATTGCGATGCAATACAAAGGTAAAACTGAAGTTGCCGTTGTATACGACCCTATTCGTGACGAACTTTTCTCTGCTGTTCGCGGTAAGTTTGCAAAGCTAAATGATTTCCGTATTCGTGTTAAGTCAAAAAATGACCTAAGCGACAACATCATTGCTACTGGTTTTCCTTTCAAAGCAAAACAACACACTGAAACTTACATGAAGCTTTTTGCTTCTACGTTTGAGCAATGTGCTGATCTTCGCCGTGCAGGTTCTGCAGCGCTAGATCTTGCTTACCTTGCAGCTGGTCGTGTTGATGGATTCTTTGAAATTGGCCTTAAGCCATGGGACATCGCTGCGGGTGATTTGATTGTTCGTGAAGCAGGCGGTACTGTGACTGACTTTACCGGCAACCACAACTACTTAGCATCAGGTAACATTGTTGCAGGTACGCCAAAAACAACTATTTCTCTAGTTAAGTCATTCCGCCCACTATTGAGCGAAGCACTTAAACGTTAATGCGTAAATGATTAACAGCTTGTAGATTATTTGGACCTATATTAAAAACCGCCTCATTGGGCGGTTTTTTTATGCCTGCAGTTTAAGCACTATTTTCTCAAATATCACATTCCCCACACCACCCCAGCGCCTTGAAGCCCAAACAACAGCCAGAACTTAACAATAAAAACAACAAGTGTGAAAAAAGTCACACCCGCAATATCGCATTTTAGTAAATTACTGATATCCTGATTTAAAAGGCTTCATTAGGATAAATGATGGAAAAGAAATACCGCAAATATGGTTTGATAAGCATTAAAGCTGTTGAACATTTAGTATTGATGATCATTGCTATCGCCACTATCGTAGCGATCGGCCAAGAGATCTTACACATTTTTGAGGCTAGAGAAGTCGCTTTAGCTGATTTACTGTTGTTATTTATCTACCTTGAAGTATTAGCAATGGTGTCTCATTACGCCGAATCAGGCAAGTTACCCATTAGAATGCCGCTCTACATTGCGATTGTTGCACTTGCTCGTTATCTAATTTTGGACATGAAAGCCATGGATGACTGGCGAATTGTTGCCATTTCAGTATCCACGTTCATTTTAGCCAGCACTGTGATTGTTATTCGTTGGGGGCAATTGAAACTCCCTTACCCTCGTCGCAATGAAAATAGTTAGTCGTTAACTTAGCTTACGAGTAATAAAAAGGCTCAAAGTATAACTTTGAGCCTTTTTACATCCTAGCACCACGCCTATCACTTGGTCTTAGTGATTACAAATACGGTCAGCGGCAGTTTCTATGCCTTCGTCAGAGTGAATAAACTTACCTTTTGTCTCCAAAAAAGCAATCAGTTCGTCGGCATTCATCTCTTGTGCAGAGCAAGTGTGGTAATGCGCATCAGCGCCAAAAGTGCTAGACATCAGCTCTTTTAGTGCCGCTTTAGATAATGACTTACCATGTGCGAGCATAAGCTCCATAACTTGATGACCGTGGATTGAATCTGACATATCAATAACCTCAAAATTTAAGCTGCATATAATAAGCGCTTTATACCCGATCTATCAGCGTTAAACTTTGATCTAAACAACAGTGCAGTGCATCAAACTAAAAATGCATAAAAAAACCAGTCAAATGACTGGTTTTTTGTTCGTTGTTTAACTGTGACGACTAGTGTTCACCTTTCAACAACTCAGGTTCAATCAGTAGGCTATTATTCGCATCTGAAATCCAAATCTGACCTTCACAAATATTAAATTGCAGCGACATATTTTTACCAACGAACTGCCCAAGAGATTTAACTGCATCTTCAGGGATATTAGTAATACTCAGGTTATTATAGCGAGCAAAAGCAGCTTCGTTTTGTTTCCACCAAATCGGGACACTACGGCCACCATAAGTAATAAGCTGTACTTCTTTTGCACGCCCACACGCTTTGCGTAGCCATTTTTCATCACTTTGGCCAAACTCAATCCATAGATCAATTTCGCCTGACAAAGATTTATCCCAAAGTTCAGGCTCATCTTCTACACACATCCCCTTACTGAAGGTTAACGATTCACTGGCATGCATTGCAAAGGCTAATAATCTAACCATCATGCGTTCATCAGTCTCTGATGGGTGTTGGGCTAGCATGAGTTGATGATCGTTATAATATCCACGATCAATATCGGCAATTTGAACCGACACTTTAAATACTGTTGCTTTTAAGGCCATGAGATTTATCGACTAGAAATTTGTGGACGATTGTACCCTAATTTAGGCTAAAAAGGGCTAAAGCTTATTGCCCTGAAGCCACTCAGAGCAATAACTTACATCGAACCGGGCTTTAAGCATATTGCTTGTGGAAATAGTTCTTTAAGCATTTTAATTTCATCGGTTTCAGCAAACACAATGCAATGTTCACCACGCTGAAGCGCACCAGTAATGAGCATTTCATTCCAACGACTATTGCGCTCGGCATCGCGCCTAAGTAATTCGTTTACATCATGGGGTAGATTTTGCTTACTAAAGATAATATCTAGCTTTTGAAAGTATGGCATTGCAGCTATTGGCAACAACTCCGCTTTGACTTTGGGATCTAGCAGTATCAACTCACCCATTGCAGCCTGCAATGTAAAGCTATCTTGATAGTGTTTTGCTGTTTGCTGGTCAAACCGAGATTGATTTAGCTTAAAAAAACGCTCCCAAAATAAACGTCTTTGCTTAAAAACAGGGAGTTGTTCTTGAACTTCTTGGCGTCGCTCTGCAATAAAATCAAACAACGGTGTGATTGACTGTGGTAGCCAAGACTCTAGTCGCGCTCTAAGTTCGCGCGCAAACACCGGCGCGGCACCCGCTGTACTAATGGCGATTTGTAGGCGGCCACGATCTATAATCGATGGGGTAATGAAACGACAAAAGCGCGGGTTATCGACAACATTAACCCAAATATTGCGCTGTTTAGCCAAGTTGGCTAATTGCTCATTGAGTCCTTTGTTAGCTGTAGCGAGATAAATCAGGTCCCATTGAAGTATATCTTCCTCGCTAATAGCTCGCTGAAATAGGCTGATACGACCTTTGCCATGGTAAGCTAACACTTCCTCACTCACATCTTTTGCAATTACACAGATCTCAGCGTCTGTACGACTGAGTAGGTCAAGTTTACGACTAGCAACCTCACCGGCTCCTACAATCAGCACTTTTAAAGATTGGGTATCAACAAACAATGGGAAGTACTGCATTAAGCTAAACAACCTCTAAAAGGGAAGACAAAGAAAGTAATAAAGAAATATATCAATGTACTATGGTAGGTGAAGTCATCACAACTGAGTATGACCTCAGTAAAAGTGGGCTAGCGTCTTAACCGCAGCTAGCCGCGAATTCAACAATGATTAAAGGATAACGTTTCAGTTCAACCTTTAGCCAGCGGCAATTGTAGATCGACCCAAGCTTTGAAACCGCCAGCGAGTGAAACAACATGAGTGTATCCCATAAGCTGCAAATTGTAGGCTGCCATAGCTGAACGATAACCACCACCACAATAGAGCGCTAATGGTGTTTGTCGATCTGGAAAGTGGGTTTCGATATCACGCTCGATAATACCTTTACCTAGGTGTTTAGCCTGAGGCAGGTGGTGCACACTCCACTCATGGTCTTCCCTAACATCTATTAACGTGTATTGTTGATTTGACTGATATTGCTCAACAGTAATTTCAGTAATATGGGGCAGAATACTTTCGACTAAAGACTTAAAGGCTTCATTATGTTTCATTAGCTATACTTCTCACTTTTTTCGGCACTACAATTCCAACAAAGCTCAAAACTAGACTCATTAGCTTCATGGCAACTGACACACTTCCATTGTGGCTGCTCAGCATTAAGTAAATCCATCTGTTTTTTAGCCACTTGATAATCGGGTTGTGACACCCAAAGTTCTACATTTTGAATTCCCGTCGGTAATTCGCCCACGCCACCTAATAGTGCTTCACCTTTAAGCTCAACCGCTATGCCACTTGATTCAAGCATGCCTTTCCAAGTATGCGCCTCTAACAAGTTACCAGCTGCAAGTAACTGCATTTTACCATCCATGTTATTTCCTACTGCAATGGCTCTATCAACAAAGGTTATTATTCACACCATCCATATGGTGTAAATCGAATACTGTTCCTTTATGACTACATCAACGTGCATCAAAATTGGAATATATGCTACTGCTAAAACACCACGACTGTCGAGAGGTTAATTTTCATTCAACACAAAGCACTACAATAAACCAAAATTACAGATTTAATATGCCTACATCTACGAATATAGCAGCCATTAAAACAAAAAAGCCACCTGAAAGGTGGCTTTTTTTAAATCAAATTGATGACCTAAGGCATCAATGTATCTTGATCTGCGCCCTCTTTTTCAATCTCAACTGGCATCATATGTTCACGATTGATCCCAAGTCTAATCGCTAAAAAGCTAGCAACGTAGATTGAAGAGAAAGTACCGACAAATATCCCCATTAGCAATGCGGTTGCAAAACCATGGATCATAGTGCCGCCTTTTAAGAACAGCGCTATAACCACAACCAAAGTGGTCGCCGTTGTAATAATTGTTCGGCTCATTGTCTGAGTGATCGAAGTGTTAACCACCTCTTTCGGTGTGCCTTTACGCAATTTAAGGAAGTTTTCACGAATACGGTCAAATACAACAATCGTATCATTAAGTGAGTAACCGACTACCGTTAACAATCCGGCCAAAACCGTAAGGTCAAATTCAAGTTGGAATACTGAAAACACACCTAGGGTAATAATTACGTCATGGCCTAACGCCGCAACTGAACCTAAAGCTAAGCGCCACTCAAAGCGGAAAGATACGTACATTAGAATACATATCAACGCGACAATCACTGCCAAACCACCTTGTTCAGCGAGCTCTTTACCCACTTGTGGCCCAACAAACTCGACACGCTTTTGGATAACACTTGGGTCAAGCTTGGTAACTGCATCCATCACATCAGCAACTTGCAAGTCACTCTTATAATCTTCCTTAACAGGAAGACGAATAAGAATGTCACGGCTAGAGCCAAAGTTTTGCACAACAGCGCCAGCACTTGCTTCTGATGTCAATCCAGCACGAATAGCATTTAAGTCGGCAGGGTTGTTAAACTCAAGTTCAACAACAGTACCACCAGTAAAATCTAAGCCCCAGTTAATACCTTTAATCGCTAGAGAGCCTAGCGAAGACAGTACTAGTACCAAAGATAATAAACTAATCGGTACAGCGTGACGCAGAAAGTTAACGGAACCTTTGATATTTAAAATCTGAAACATTTCAACGTCCCCTTAAATAGATAGTTTCTTCACGCGCTTACCACCCCAGATCGCGTTCACAACTGAACGAGTTCCGACAATAGCGGTAAACATAGAAGTGGCGATACCTATCATTAAGGTCACCGCGAAGCCTTTCACAGCCCCTGTACCAACAGCAAACAAAATTAACGCTGTCATAAAGGTAGTAATGTTTGCATCAGCAATGGTTGAAAACGCATTAGCATAACCTTCATGAATCGCTTGCTGAACACTACGTCCATTACCCAGTTCTTCACGAATACGTTCATAAATAAGTACGTTACCATCAACAGCCATACCCACTGTTAACACCATACCGGCAATACCAGGCAAGGTTAAAACAGCGCCAGGGATCATTGACATCACGCCCACAACCATCACTAAGTTAGCCGTTAACGCAAGGTTAGCAATTAAGCCAAAGCCACGGTAATAAATCATCATGAAGATAAGTACAACAACCAAACCCCAGATCATTGCTTTCATACCGTTGTCGATGTTCTCTTGGCCTAAGCTCGGGCCAATAGTACGTTCTTCAACTATATAAACAGGCGCAATTAACGCACCAGCACGAAGCAACAATGCTAAGTTTTGTGATTCTGCATGACCAAGACCGGTGATAACGAAGTTACGACCAAGACGGGCTTGAATCGTTGCGACTGAAATAACTTCTTCAATCTTCTTCATTTTCACGCTGCCATCAGGGTTCTTATCTCCGGTATCTTTATACTCAATGAATAAAGTCGCCATAGGGTTACCTATGTTGTCTTTAGTCACATTAGAGAAAATAGAACCACCTTTAGAGTCTAAGTTAATAGACACTTGCGGACGGCTGTACTCATCGTAGCTTGGTTGTGCACCTTGGATGTGATCACCGGTCAGCATAACCGCTTTTTTGAGAACAACATGACCACCAGAGCGACGCTCGTAAACTTCAGAACCAGCTGGTACACGACCACTCACAGCCGCTTGTGTATCAGCATCTTGATCAACCATATGGAATTCAATAGACGCTGTCGCACTTAAAATTTCTTTAGCACGTGCAGTGTCTTGAACACCTGGAAGTTCAACAATAATACGCTCTGCGCCTTGGCGTTGAACGACAGGCTCAGCAACACCTAATTCATTGACACGATTACGCAGAGTTGTAATGTTCTGTTGTAGCGCTTCTTCTTTGATCTGTTTTAAATAAACATCACTTGGATTAGCGATAAGAAAGAAATCATTGCCAGCAGAGCGTTCAGTAAACACCATTTCAATGCTGCGAGATTTTAAAAAGCTCTCAGCCTTCGCGAGTGTTTCTGCATCACGAAACTTGATTTCAATGCCTTTAGCGCCATTGCGGATCCCCGCATAACGAATTTTTTCAGCACGTAAATCAGTTCGGTAATCTGCAACCTTAGCCTCAGTCATCTTACGAATGGCTTCACCCATGTCGACTTCCATTAAGAAGTGAACACCGCCACGTAAATCAAGACCAAGTTTCATAGGCGAACCGCCCATTGACTCTAACCATTCAGGCGTTGCAGGCGCTAAGTTAAGTGCTACAGTGAACTTATCACCCAGCGCTTCAGCAATAACTTCTTTAGCAACCAGCTGGTCTTCACTATTAGTCACTCGGACTAATAGCTGGCCATTTTCAAGCTCAGCACGCTTAACAGAAATGCCTTTATTTTCGAGAACATCGTTAACAACCGTCATGGTTGACGCTGTTACATCTGCTCCACGAGTTGCAACCACCTGCACTGCATGGTCTTCACCAAAGAGATTTGGTATCGCATAGAATGCACCTATAGCGATAACCATCATCACCATTAGGTTTTTCCACATTGGATATTTATTTAACACACCATCGCCCTCTTGGCTTAAAGTGACTTAATAGAGCCTTTTGGCAATACTGCCGCGATGTAATCTTTTTTAATGGTGATGTCGCTAGTTTCGTTGATAGTCAACAATACGTAGTCATTTTCAGCACTGATTTTAGCGATCTTACCTAAGATCCCACCGCTGGTTAGCACTTCATCACCTTTGCTCAAAGAGCTCATTAGGTTTTTATGCTCTTTAACACGCTTTGACTGCGGACGGAAAATCATAAAGTAGAAAATAAGGCCAAAGATGACCAACATGAAAATCAGTTCCATAGTACCGCCAGCGCCGCCTACAGGTGCATCTGCTGCATGTGCATTTGAAATAAACATAGTTCTCTCTTCTTATAGTCTTAGTAAAAATTAATCGGTTAATTCAGGAACTTCAGGTACTTCCCGGCCTTGGCTGGTATAGAACTCTGTAACAAAGTCGTCTAATGTACCTGTCTCAATCGCGCCACGCAAACCTTCCATTAATTTTTGGTAGTAACGAAGGTTATGGATCGTGTTTAATCGAGCGCCTAGAATTTCATTACAACGATCTAAGTGGTAAAGGTACGCCCGTGAGTAGTTTTTACAGGTATAACAATCACACTTTTCATCGAGTGTTGCGGTGTCATCACGATGGCGTGCGTTACGGATCTTAACAACGCCTTCGCTAGTAAATAGATGACCATTTCGTGCATTACGCGTTGGCATAACACAATCAAACATATCCACGCCGCGACGTACACCTTCAACTAAGTCTTCAGGTTTACCGACGCCCATCAAATAGCGAGGTTTGTCAGCTGGGATTTTTGGACATACATGCTCAAGTATGCGGTGCATGTCTTCTTTCGGTTCACCAACAGCTAAGCCACCAACAGCGTAACCATCAAAACCGATCTCAACGAGTCCATCTAAGCTTTCGTCACGTAGGTCTTCATAAACGCCACCTTGAATAATACCGAATAACGAGTTCGGGTTTTCAAGTCTATTAAATTCATCACGTGAACGTTTTGCCCAACGCAAAGACATCTGCATTGATTTACGCGCTTCATCTTCAGTTGCTGGGTAAGGTGTACATTCGTCAAAAATCATTACCACGTCAGAACCCAAAGAGTTTTGGATTTGCATGGACTTTTCAGGATCCAAGAAAACTTTTTCACCGTTAATCGGTGAACGAAAATGTACGCCTGCTTCAGTAATTTTACGAATATCACCCAAGCTGAATACTTGGAATCCACCGGAATCGGTCAGAATTGGACGCTGCCAGTTCATAAAGTCATGCAGATCACCGTGCTTGCGCATGATCTCTTCACCTGGACGAAGCCACAAGTGGAAAGTGTTGCCAAGCAAAATATCTGCGCCAGTTGCGCGAACTTCTTCAGGTGTCATACCTTTAACAGTACCGTAAGTACCAACAGGCATGAACGCTGGCGTTTCAACAGTGCCACGTTCAAATATTAAACGACCGCGACGTGCGCGACCTTGGGTTTTATCTAATTCAAATTTCATAATTCACCTCGCCAGAGAAACAGTCTGACCTGAGTTAACTCGATATCGAGTTGTTAATTAAACTAGAGATAAGGGCAAACACTGAAGTATCAACCCTAATCCCATAAATATGCACAAAATGAGGACAAAAAAATACCCACCCATTTATGTAGGCAGGTATTTTAAAGCATATTGAATTTTTAGTTCGCTTTTTTGGTCACAAACATGGCATCGCCATAGCTAAAGAAGCGGTATTTTTGAGCAATCGCGTGCTGATAGGCGTTTTTTACTTCATCATAGCCAGCAAAAGCACTTAACAGCATAATCAAGGTCGATTCTGGTAAATGGAAATTGGTGATCATGGCATCGACCACTTGAAACTTATATCCAGGGTAAATAAAGATATCGGTATCGCCACTGAACGCTTCTAGGTGAGTTGCCGAAGCTTTAGCTGCGCTTTCTAAAGAGCGCACTGAAGTCGTCCCTACGGCAATAACACGGTTGCCTCTAGCTTTAGTGTCTGCAATAAGGTCAACCACATCTTGTGATACTTCGGCCCACTCAGAGTGCATTTTATGGTCAAGTATATTATCGACTCGCACTGGCTGAAAAGTTCCCGCCCCAACATGCAAAGTAACAAACGCTGTATTAACACCTTTCTCTTTTAGGCACGCAAGCATTGCATCATCAAAATGCAATCCTGCTGTTGGTGCAGCAACCGCACCGGGAGTTTGGTTGTAAACCGTTTGGTAGCGCTCTTTATCAGCATCGTCATCAGGTCTGTCGATATATGGAGGAAGTGGCATATGTCCGACTTCTTCCAGTACTTCCAAAATTGTTTTGTCAGATTGCAGCTCTAATTCAAAAAGTGCGTCATGACGAGCACACATTTTCATTTTGTAATCAGCGTCTAAACAGATGATGTTACCGACTTTAGGGGATTTAGAACAACGAACATGCGCTAATAAGCGTTTGTCATCGAGCATACGCTCAACCAAAATTTCGACCTTACCACCTGATTCCTTTTTACCAAACAAACGAGCAGGAATAACTCGGGTATTGTTAAATACCATTAAGTCGCCAGGCTGCACTTTTTCAACAATAGCAGTAAATTGC
Organism: Shewanella youngdeokensis; assembly: GCF_033180165.1. GTDB lineage: Bacteria > Pseudomonadota > Gammaproteobacteria > Enterobacterales > Shewanellaceae > Shewanella > Shewanella youngdeokensis. Next base: position 1,491,344 of record NZ_CP136522.1, on the reverse strand, counting down.
AGATCAGCGAGTGCGCCACTGTTACCGTCCAACGATAATAGTCTTGAAGCGGTACGCTCAGGTGTTGGGTAACGAGCAATCAGCTCATCAGGAAGTTCGAAAGAAAAGTCTGCAACGCGCATGGATAGTCTCTACTGTCTTGAAATCGGCCGCTAGTCTATGACTAGAGCAAAATAAGATCAACATTTGTAGGACATTTAAGTCGTTTTATTCCCCGATAAAGAGACTAAAACGACTCTTAAGAATCTGCGATTGAACTAAGTTAAACTGTTTTCTTGCTCTATTTCTGTTTTATCAGTGCGCACAGGGGTCTTTATATCGAAATCTTCTTTACGATAGCTGTGTTGCTCGTAAGGAATGTTAATATCGACTTTTTTACGTTGTGGTTGCCTCGTACGAGTCCACTTTTTTGAAAACCAGTTCCAAATCATCCTTGAACCTCAAACCTTTAATAGACTAATAAACATACATTAAACGATACGCATCCGTGAAGTAAAATTCATTAACTAAACAATTTTTAATAAAGAATTTCCTTCGCATCGCGCTGCATGTTACCGTGAAAGCATGCATATCACAAAGTATAAAATATGAACTTCCTCGCACACTTACATTTAGCGGACATCAGTCATACCTCGTTAGTCGCTATTCTTGCTGGTAAATTCGAAACCGGTGATATAGACAATACACCTAAGCACTTGCAACAAGGTTTATGGCTACAACGCCAAATACAACATTTAACAGAAACTCATGAGCTTACCAAAGAGCTACTACAAAAGTTTCCGAAATCACTCGCACACGCGGCGCCGACTATTATTGATGTTTGTTTTGACCATATGCTGGCTAAATATTGGGATGAATACCATCATCAGAGCCTCGAAGATTTTTCGGCTAACGCATTTAGTGCTATTAATGCCTGCAACGATCTTCCCCAAGAGCTACTTTCGTTAGCCACACAAGTTCAGCAAATAAATGGACTCGTTGCTTGCCAAAACCGCGCTGGACTCAATAAAGCATTAGCATCAGCGGCTCAACGTGCGGCTAAGCCTGAAACTTTCAAAGGGGCTGAAGAGTGTGTTAAAAAACTTGATATTGAAATTGAAATTGCCTTTAGAACTTATTACCCACAATTGATGGCCTATACCCGCCTTTGGACTCGAAAAACTCCGGCAGAGTATCTTTAAAACGAGTCTGTGATTAAGCATGCGTTATTGTTATCCGGTGGTTGTTTAACCATAACGCCTTGCTCAAGTTCTAGCTCTAGCCCTTCCCTTTACCATTTTGTGTAATTGTCTGTTCAAGGCTTATTCAGTATTAAATACTCCATTGAGTCAATTGCCGTTTGTTGTCGCACTATATTTTGTTAGAATTGTTCCGCAACAGGAGAATTCATGCAAATATTTACCTATCAGCCACCTAGAATCCCTTGGTTAGACATTCGCTATTTTGACCGCGACATTATTATTGTAAATAAACCTTCAGGTTTACTTTCTAATCCAGGAATAGCCAAAAGTACTCATGATTGTGCACTAACTCGTCTTCAACAGCGCTTCAAAGATGCCATATTGGTTCACCGCTTAGACTGTGCCACCTCTGGGATCATGGTATTTGCACGCAATAAAAAAGCTGAATCCAGTTTAAAAACACAGTTCCAAGATCGGAAAACTCAGAAAACCTACATTGCTGAAGTGGTCGGGCACCTTAAAGAGCCTAGCGGAGTGATTGATAAATCACTTATCGCAGATAAAGCTAATCCACCATTGCAGCAAGTGAGCGAGGGTGGCAAAGCCGCAATAACTCATTATCAAACCCTTGAGGTAAGAGCCAATAGTACTTTACTCATGCTCAAACCTATTACGGGTCGAACCCATCAATTAAGGGTGCATATGTTAGCGATTGGTCATCCTATTTTAGGCGATGATTTTTATGGTGAACAACATGTTATTGAAGCGGCTCCTAGACTTAAACTGCATGCGAAAACCTTGAGTTTTATCCACCCATACACAGCTAAAAGCATGGCGTTTACGAGTCACTGCTCTTTTTAATTATTCGGTTGGCAAAGGGGCGCAGCCCCCTTTGTTAATGGATAACCCAATGTAGCGACAAAAGAACTGGCTGCTCTGGTGTTATTTAAAGATGTTGGGAGAAAAAAACCATTTATCAGCCAGCTACCGCTTGGTAGTTCACAAACTTGGGTGAAGCAAATGGAATTTAAGTCGAAATATAATTGAATGCCATACGACTTATACTGGGGCTATTGTGGCTTTAGTTGCTGTGTAATAACAGCCTTCAGAGTGACAAAAATGCAGTTCATTACTTGGCGTTAACAGAAAATAATCTCCAAAAATATTCCCGCCTTTATCTTCAAGTTTCAAACCTTCGGGTGTCACTTCAGACAGCATTTCATCTAAACTATGACAACCATCGTTATACCGCGTCTCCAGATAGAACACATCGGCTTGTTTAAAAATGGTTATGTTATCACCCTGCAATGGTCTTTCGTCGACCCAGCGCCCCACGACTTCTCGCTCGCTTATATCGATTCCTTTCCAAAATAAACGTTTTCGATTTTCGACTACAGATTTTTGCATTCTTTTAAGCTTTAATCCGACGTCAATGTGAATAACTTCATTTGCTTCATTACGTATTACAGCCATTAACACCAGCTCCTCAAAACAAACAAAAATTATAAAATCAGGCAGGTATAACAATTGTTAGATAATCTGCTTAATTAGCATTATTACCAAATATCGCACATAGTAGGTATTCATGCGATATATGTAACTTTCTATTCATTATTTTAGTAAACAATCACGAATATTCAAGACTTATAATGGGGTCAACAACACCATACAGCTGCCAGCCTGAAAAGTGAGCAAGTGACGTGTTTAATGCTATAGTCATCTGCACTACGAATACATAGTGCTTGGTATCAACTACATAGGACAGTTTATGAAACTTGATCGTAGACTATTTTTGAAGTCAGCTAGTCTCGCCGCGGTTAGCCTGTCTCATCCTAGCTTAGCAGCGTCACTCAATCCCATTTCAAAACCTCAACAATTTGATCCTTCAGTGATAGGACTCACTGTCCCTGAGATAAACATTGTAAGGGTAGCCGTTATTGGCGTTGGTGACCGCGGCACGCACTATATTAACCAGCTTTTAAATATTGATGGTGTCAGCATAACCGCGATATGCGATACCGACAGCACTGCGCTTGACAAAGTCATGGAGCAATTTAGCCAGCGTGATCTGAAAGCTCCGGATCGATTTACCGGTAATGAGCAAACCTACCTTGATTTGCTCACTAAAAATGACATTGATATCGTTATTATTTGCACGCCTTGGGAATGGCACGCCCCGATGGCAATAGATGCAATGGAAAGTGGCAAGCACGTTTTAGTAGAGGCTCCTATGGCACTAAGTGTTGAGGAGTGCTGGCAAATCGTGAATACCAGTGAGAAAACCCAGAAGAACTGCATGATGATGGAAAGCATTAATTATGGTCGAGATGCGTTAATGGTACTCAATATGGTTCGTAAGGGGGTACTCGGAGAGCTATTGCACGCTGAAGCAAGTTATAACCTTAAACTACACAAGCATATGCAGCAACTGACTCCCAAAATGGGAAACCTTGATAGATACAAAAATGTAAAACTAAATGGTAGCTACTACCCTACACATGGCTTAGGCCCGGTTTCGCTATATATGGATATTCATCGTGGTGACAGATTCGATTACATCACAGCAATGACATCGCCTAGCTCACCCTCTTCAAATCAGGATAACAGAGAGCAACAACATCCCCTTAAAGGGCTTGACGTTAACATCAACACCAGTCTAATAAAAACTGTAAAAGGTCGCACAATCATAATCAACAACACGGTTAATCACGGCTCTGCTAGCTCTGTGCAAACAGCTCCGCACAGCCGAATACAAGGAACAAAAGGCAGTTATATTAGCTCACCAAATCGAATCGTACTGAGCAGCAACACCAATGAGCAATATTTAAATACGTTTAACTGGGAACAAAAATATCAACACCCTCTTTGGCAGCAGTTAGACAGACAAACTAAACACCATTGTTTATCGCATAACATGGATTTTTTAATGCTTTGGAGAGTGGTGTATTGTTTAAGAAACGGCGAGCCACTTGATCAAAATGTATATGATGGCGCGGCGTTATCGGTTGTGAGCATTCTCAGTGAAATATCTATCAGCAATCGCAGTCACTCGGTTAACTTTCCAGACTTTACACGTGGCCAGTGGCAGACATAACCAAAGCGTCAAACCATTTGCTGATTAAACGCAAAAAGCCCTGCTATATAATTGCAGGGCTTTTGTTTTATCTAAATATATACCAGCGTTATTTTCTTTCGGCAGCTTCGCATGCTGCGGCAGTAAAGATAACGTCAGTCGAACTATTTAAACCAGTTTCAGCAGAATCTTGAATGACGCCAATAATAAAGCCAACAGCAACCACTTGCATTGCAACATCATTGGAGATCCCAAACAAGCTACAAGCGAGTGGGATCAATAACAGTGAACCGCCAGCAACACCTGATGCACCACAAGCCGAAACGGCTGCAACTACACTTAATAATATTGCGGTCAGGATATCAACTTGAACGCCTAACGTGTTGACTGCAGCAAGTGTTAATACCGTAATAGTAATCGCCGCACCACCCATATTAATGGTTGCACCAAGCGGGATAGAAACCGAATAGGTGTCTTCATGCAAATCTAACTTTTTACACAATGCCATATTCACTGGAATGTTCGCAGCACTTGAACGAGTGAAAAATGCAGTAATTCCACTTTCACGTAAGCAAGTGAACACTAACGGGTATGGATTACGACGAATTTTAAAGTAAACAATTGCAGGGTTAACGATTAAAGCGATAATCGCCATCGCCCCCAGAAGTACCGCAAGTAATTGAGCATAGCCTGCAATAGCTGTAAAACCTGTTGCTGCAAATGTTGTCGACACTAAACCAAAAATACCAATAGGTGCAAGACGGATGATAAAGCGCACCATTTGCGAAACACCGTGGCTAATGTCAGCAAACACTTGCTTGGTGGTGTCACTCGCATGGTGTAAAGCAATACCAAGACCCACGCCCCAAGCTAAAATACCAATGTAGTTACCCGTCATTAAGGCATTAACTGGGTTATCAACCACTTTGAACAACAATGTATTAATCACTTCACCAATCCCTTCTGGCGGTGTCGCGCCTTCTGCACCGGCAACTAAGATCAGTGTGGTCGGAAATGCAAAGCTCATTAATACTGCGGTTAACGCAGCGCAAAAAGTACCAAGCAGATAAAGCACCACTATTGGGCGCATATTGGTTTTAGCATTCTTTTTTTGATTCGCTATCGAAGCGGCAACAAGAATAAACACCAAGATAGGCGCGATTGCTTTTAGCGCACCAACGAACAGCTCCCCTAAAAAGGCAACACTTTCTGCGCCACTTTTAGAAACTGTCGCTAATACAACACCAGCAACTATGCCGGCGAGGATTTGTAGTACCAAACTGCCATTGACTAACTTCGACAACAGTGATGTTTTATGATTCATTACTTAACCTGTGATTATAATTTTTAGTATGTATCAATTTGATTTATGGGTTTGCAGTTAAAACTGAAACCTAAAATAAATTTCATCTTCCTTCAATAGTGTTTTTATCGGATGCGACCATAGTTGTCTACCTTTGTCAGGCATTTAGTCTGTTATATTACCCTCATGCAGCATCTTGCTAACATGCTACTAAACATTAACGATAGCGTTTACTGTATTAGCGCCTCGCAACATAGCGTCTATAAGTTCGTGGGCATCAAACTTGGTCAGCGCTTCGTTCGCACCAACTTGATGAGCTTGACTGACACTTATTTCACTCGATAATGAGGTATGTAAGATAATGTATGCATCCGCAATAGCCGGATTATTTTTAACTTCAAATGCCAATTCATAACCATCAAGGCCCGGCATTTCGATGTCACTCACTAAAATATCAATTGCTTGGCCACGTTGTTCACATTGCTTCATAATTGTTAAAGCATCTTGGCCATCGGCAGTAACTTGGTAAGGTATGTTAATACTATCAAGCGCATCCGACAGTTGCTTTCGGGCAACCATGGAGTCATCAACCAATAATATATTCATTGGTTTTAATCGCTCTCGCTGCACATCTGTTAAAATTGCTCTCAACGTTTCTGGGCTAGCAGGAAACACTTTAGACAATAACAATTCAACATCAAGCAATTGCACCAATTGTTGCTCAATACGCGTCACCCCAGTCAAAAATGCATTCTTACCTAAGTTATTAGGTGGAGACTCAATGTCACGCCAATCACACTCTATGATTTTATCGATAGAACGAACTAAAAAGCCAATCACCATACGCTGGCAATCAGTAATAATGATGTAGCTACTTTCAAGCTCTTGGTCCGTTATGGGGCGAAAACCCACCGCTGCAGCCATGTCAACGATAGGAATAGTTGCGCCCCTAATCGTTGCGGCGCCTAAAATAGTTGGATGAGAATGCGGGATAGCATTCAAAGGGGTATAAGGGACTAGCTCTCTCACTTTCAATGTGCCCAGTGCAAATAACTGAGTATGCGATAGCTTAAATAATAAAAGTCCTTGGGACTGTTTTGCCTTACTTTTCATTAAATTGCCATCTCTTTATATATACCCATCAATGTACTTAATAAACTGTACCGCAATAGAATCTAACACTCAATTAAAGCTGCGATTCAATAGGCAACAATGCGATACAGTCAACTAAAAACTGTCGCCACAATCCACTATCGGGTTCAGAAAACATCACCTGTTGAGTCTCGTCATTATGCCAAACCACCTCATCATCCAGGACCGATAACCGATACGTTTTACTGACTAAGTTATCCGTAATACCGTTAAACACACCCGTTGCTAATGTTTGGTTCTTAATAATGAGACCCATCTCAGTGTTCAGCCATGCAGAGCGGGGATCAAAGTTAAACGACCCAACAAATATGGCTGAGCTATCAATAATAAATGTTTTAGCATGTAAACTACTTTTAGAACTGCCACTCCAGCTACTGCCATTACGCTTGCTAAGCTCAAGATCAGCTTTAACCTCGTAGAGCTTGACTCCTGCTTCCAACAATTGCTGCCGGTAAGTACGGTAGCCGGCATGCACAGCAAGTACATCGGTGGCAGCAAGACTATTGGTTATAACGGTCACTTCAAGTCCGCTTTCAACCGCTTTTATTAGGCTTGCAGCTCCTGCACGAGTCGGCACAAAATAGGGAGAGACAATAATGACATCTCGTTTAGCTTGCGCTAAAAATAGACTTAAATCGGCTAAAATATTGTCTGTTTCTGACTGGTGGTGCTGTTTATCTGGTTGGTCATAAACAAGCTGTGCCTTGCCCCAATACCAAGGCAAAGTTTGATCTTCTATTTGAGCGATTAATTGGCTGCTAAGCAGTCGCTTAATATAAGCGCTATCACTGTGCTGCAATTTATACTGCTCAACCTCCACTTTAGCTTCGGCTAATTGCAATGTGGTGATTTGTATATCTGTTAGCGCATTGATATCAACAGTCAGATCCGCATTCCAATAAAGGTCAAACTGTTGTGACACCTCATTAACCACATCGCCGACAGCAACTAAATCAAAGTCGCCAAAATCAACATCTGCATTATTTGAAAAATACTCATTACCAATGTTGCGCCCACCCACAACCGTTAACGTATTATCGATAGTTAGCGATTTATTGTGCATACGATGGTTCAAACGAGAGAAATGGTTAATAAAAGCCAGCGTTCGAAAATGTCGTTCAAAAGACGGATTATATAGACGCACATCAATATTGTGATGGCTCACTAACATCACTAGGCTATTATCAGCCCCTTTTAATGCCATATCATCAAGTAAAAGCCTAACTCTTACACCCCGTTCAGCGGCCTCAAGCAAATGCCACAGTAGTAGTTTGCCAGATTCATCAGCACGATAGATATAATATTGTAAGTCAATACTCGAAGTTGCTGCCTTAACCAATGCCAGTCTTGCAATTAACGCATCAACTCCATCACTTAATGGCACCACACCGGTTAGACCTGAATGGGTTTCAAGGTCTGCTTTGAGAGATTGAAATAGCGCTGACTGAGTCTGCTGCTTAAACGCATAGGTTGGTGTTTTGTCTGGATATTGCGGAGTACTCTGGCAGCCAAAAAGAAATACTAAGGCTGCGCAGAGTAACAATTTTTTTGAAAATAAAAGCTTAACGGATCCGGCTGCTTTCATTAAATAGATTCTGTTATTAACGAGTACCTATTCTTGTAACGCATAAAGCACATCAAATGCAAATTGATCCCAACCATCTGCACTAAAAGCTACATCTCGAATGGCTCTAACTTGGCTTACTGCATGCAAAGGCGCAGCGCCATTTGTCATTAAGTAATATGCCATGATTAAACCCGTTCTATCTTTACCTGAGCGACAATGAATGAGTACTGTTTTATTTTGAGCTTCACATTCGCGAATATACGCCAGAGCCTTAGGGACTTGCTCAACACAATATTCAAGATCACCCGCTTGTGGGGGGGCATTACGTGAAAAAGGAATACATTGATAGTCTATTCCAACGTTTGAAAAATCAGGCTCTTCACATGATTCTCCATTATTAACAGAAAGAATGGCGTCGATGCCTGCTTCTTTCAACTCTGACAAGTTCCAACTGTCTTTATTTGGGCCACTGCGTCCTGCAATTTGTCCTTCTACTAACCAAAAGAGGTGTTGCATTCTTTATCCTAAATAATCAATTAGTGTTAAACGAAGTGAGATTGATAGTCGTTACTTACCTTTAGACCAAAGTTCTTTGTTGGCCTTAGGCAATTTGTTACGGTGTTTTTTACCGGTGCCAGCAGGTTTAGGTAAAGGTTTTAGATCACGTGACGGACAATCTTCAGGTGCCTCTTTATCGGCTTCAAAACCTGCATACTGTTCACGTTCAAGACGTAATTTATTCTTTTTCTCAATCACTTTGAAGTGCTGATACTCATCATGAGAAATAAGTGATAGTGCTAAGCCCGCTTCACCTGCACGACCACTCCGGCCAATGCGGTGCATGTAGTCGGCCGGGCTACGAGGCAATTCGTAGTTAATCACAATTGGGAGTTTTTCAATATCGATACCACGCGCTGCAATATCGGTGGCAATAAGTACTCGGATTTCGCCACGTTTAAAGCCATCAAGTACACGGGTTCGTGCGCCTTGGCCCTTATCGCTGTGAAATATTTCCGCTGTAATCCCTGCATTATCAAGCTTTTGAGCTAAACGATTACATGTATATTTGGCGCTAGCAAAAATCAAAATCTGCTGCCAGTCATTATCTTTAATGAGTTGGACTAACAAAGGAGTTTTACGGTTACGGTTAACCGTCATAACGCGTTGTACCAGCGTTTTTTCTTCTTTACTTTGCAGTTGAACTTCAACAGGGTTGTTGAGTAATGATTGGGTCAACAAACTGACTTCTTCAGGGAACGTCGCTGAAAACATGAGAGTTTGCTTTTTAGCAGGCATTTTTTCGAGTAAAGCATTTAACTCATCGGTAAAGCCTAAGCTCAACATGCGATCAGCTTCATCAAGTACCAACGTGCTCACTTTGTCTAACTTAAGTGCATTGCTTGAAATTAAGTCGAGTAAGCGCCCTGGGGTGGCCACCAGGATGTCGGTCCCACCGCGTAGACTTTGCATCTGCGTATTAGTAGAAACACCACCGTAAACAGCAAGTACTTTTAGATTAGGCTTAATATTTTGCGCATAGCGCATAAAGCTATCTGCCACTTGCTGCGCCAATTCACGTGTTGGAACAAGTATTAAGCTAGTAACAGAGTTAGCCTGTTTACCTTGCTTTGATGATGTAGCCAGTAACTGAATTATTGGCAGAGCAAATGCTGCTGTTTTACCAGAACCGGTGATCGCACCGCCAAGCACATCATTGCCAGCAATAACGGCTGGTATGGTGCTTTGCTGAATAGCGGTAGGAGACTGATAATCCAATGTCTCAAGCGTTGCTAACAGCTCAGGGATCAACCCTAAATCCGCAAAGCTAGGGTTATTGACGGCTTTATCCACTGAGGTTAAAGCGGCTTTCATTGTTGGATCTGGCTGAGTCATATGTACGGGCGTGACCTAATCAAAAATAAGGCCGCTATATTACGCTAATATTGCCCCAAAAGCTTTTTGTTTGATCCCAAATACTACTTTTGAATATTGACTACGAGCAAATATCATGTGAGGTATTATTTAAATCTGTGTATCCCTTCAATTTCTAACAATTTTTGCTTTAGTGCTACGCCATAGGCGTAACCCGTTAATGCGCCGTTTTTTCCAATCACACGGTGGCAAGGTACAATAACAGCGATAGGATTCGCCCCATTAGCGGTTCCAACCGCCCTTACCGCCTTAGGCCGACCGATTTTATGTGCGATATCTGCGTAACTGCAAGTTTGCCCATAATCTAACTGGCTTAACGCTTGCCAAACTTGCTGCTGAAACGGCGTCCCTTTTGGTGCTAAAGGAACGCAAAATTGTTGCCGTTGACCAGCGAAATATTCGAGTAACTCTTGTTTAGCCTGTAAAAGGTGCTGCTTAGCGTGTGCTAATTGCACTTGGTCAGCAGTCTCTGTAAGTGATAATTCTCGGCTTTGCCAATCATCACCAGCCTGGGGTAAATAATAGAGATGGGAAATGCCAGCGGCATTAGCACAAAGCGAAATAACACCCGTTTCAGTCACAAAGTTCAGCTTTGCTAATGGTAGTAAATGATTCATTGTAAATTCCACAACTGAAAAGTTAAGTAGCTGCCCCAAGGGCTTACAGTATCAGCGATCTCTTTCGTCAGCGCACTATAATCAATGGCAAGTTCAGCCTTTGAAGCATCTGTATTTTGATATAGTTTTATAACACGTTTTTTTACCACTAAATCACCACACAATAACACGTCAGGTTGCCTCGCCCCCCGCATCTGTGCATAGGATACCGTCCAAGGGCCTATTCCTTTAATAGAAAGCCACTTTGCTAGATCGGCATTAGGATTGTTTGCAACAAATGCGCCTAACGCATTAAGCGCTAACTTTCTAGCACCTGGCATTTTAAGCTCACTCAAACTGGCTTGTGCAACCACTGTCGGGTGGGGAAATAGTAATACACGTTTTCCGGCAATAGTACGGGGTTCACCGTAGGCGAGCACTAACTGATTCAATAATTTTGTAGCTTGTACAATACTAACTTGCTGCCCTAAAACCGCTCTGCAACCGGCTTCAAATGTTGACCACGTGCCAGGTAACCTTAACCCTGTAATTATGTGGTTTTGTAAGGGAGCGAGTGACAACAATACTTGCTCTACGGCCTGCATATTGGCATTCAGATCCAACACTCTTTTAATATTATTAATGATGTTGTGTAATTCAACCAAGCCTCGCTCGTCTTCAAGAGCCACATTGACTTTAAAACTGTTGCGCGCTTGGTGATGTTCAGCATCAAAGTACCCATTCACTCCATTAAGACTAAAGCTGCGTCCGTAGTGATTTGGACCGTCTAACCATTCCATATACCTCACAGCTCTAAGTTGATAGAAATCATGCTGTTGTTGCCAAGCCAAAGGGGGGCGATAATAAAGCTCTACGTTTAAAGTCACCGGCTGGATTACTGCTGACGCAAGTTCACGGTTCGCGATTGGCATGTTGTCACTTAATTGCTTAACTGCGACTTGCTGTCTAAACATAGACGGCGTTAACTTTAACACCTGCTTAAACACTTCATTAAAACGGCGAACACTGTTAAAGCCAGCAGCGAGTCCCACTTGTGTAATACTTAACTCTGTTTGATGTAGTAGTTGCTTAGCAAACATCAACTGTCGGAACTGTGTATATTGCTTAATAGAGGTGCCAACCCCCTCTAGAAATAGCTTTCGAAGATAGCGACTACTTACTCCCAGTCGCACTGATAATTGCTCAATACTGATGGCATCCGGACCATTAAGCACACCACCATCGATTAATCCGATAGCCCTTTCTAGGGTTGCGCCAACGCCTTTCCAAGCAAATGATCCCGGCGCGCTATCGGGACGACAGCGTAAACAAGGCCGTAAACCCGCCATTGTTGCTTGTAAGGGCGAATCAAAGTAGCGCACATTGTGCTCTTTCGGGCTTACAGCGGGACAAATACTGCGACAAAATATGCCTGTGGTGATGACACCGGTAAAAAATAATCCATCAAACCTAGCATCACGTGCCAATCGTGCCTTATGGCAAATCTCACTGTCCAGCATACAGTTATGAGTGAGCATCAAGATCTCAATGTTATTTTTGCGTTAATTCATCTTAGCTAAGTAAAAGCTCGATCACTAGCGGAAAACGGAACTGCATGCGAAAGGATAATGTTTACCAAAATGGTTCAATTCCGAGTATGCTAACTCACGTAAGCAACATTTTTGCAACTATTGACCAATGATAGAGTTATCACATGTTTAAACGATTTGAATCTTGGGTAGATGCTCTTTCTCCGGCAGAGCCTGAGCAACCACCTAAAGGCATCTATGCTTTTTGTCGGCATTACACTAAAGGGTTTGAAGTACCGTTAGTTATCATGTCAATGGTAACAGCGCTGCTTGCCATTTTAGAGGTATCGTTATTTGGATATATGGGTGACTTGGTTGATCTATTGATTAAAAATGATCCCGAAACACTCTTTAAAAATGAAGGCCCCAAACTACTGTGGATGACACTGCTAGTGCTGGTCTTTATCCCTGTATTGGTTTTAGTTCATGCATTAATTGTCTATCAAGGGCTATTAGGCAATTACCCCATGTCTATTCGTTGGCTTGCTCACCGGTATTTACTAAAACAAAGCGTGTCTTTTTATCAAAATGATTTTGCTGGACGAATTGCCACGAAAGTCATGCAAACGTCGTTAGCAGTGCGAGAAACTGTAACCAAGTTGCTTGATGTTTTAGTCTACATTTTGGTGTATTTCACATCAATGTTGGTAATGATTGCTAAAGCTGATCTACGATTAATGCTTCCAATGCTGATTTGGTTACTCATCTACATAGCACTCCAGCTTAAGTATTTACCTCAACTAAAAAAAGTATCGACAGAGCAGGCTGATGCCCGTTCAATTATGACGGGGCGGATTGTCGATAGCTATACCAATATTGCGACCGTAAAACTATTCTCTCATACTAAAAAAGAAGCTGAATACGCCAAAGGCAGCATGCAAACGTTTTTACATACCGTTTATAAGCAAATGCGACTCGTCACGGCTATAACTGTCAGCGTGCAGTTTATCAACTACCTATTAGCGTTTAGTATTGCAGCAGTTTCGATTTGGCTATGGCGTGATAGCGCTATCTCCGTCGGAGCTATTGCCATCGCAATTAGCTTATCGCTCCGCCTTAATGGAATGTCGCAATGGATAATGTGGGAAATCAGTTCATTATTTGAAAACATTGGTACTGTTGCTGATGGCATGAATACTTTAGCTAAACCAACAGAAATCACCGATGTAGATAACGCTCCTTTGTTAACCGTCAATAGAGGCGATATTGATTTTAACGACGTATGTTTTCACTATGGTGAAAAATTAGGGGTTATTAACCATTTAGCACTCAACATTAAAGCAGGCGAAAAAATTGGTTTAGTCGGCCGCTCCGGTGCTGGTAAATCAACGTTGGTAAACTTGCTAATGCGCTTTCATGATGTTGAATCCGGTAAGATCCTCATTGATGATCAAGACATTAGCCAAGTCTGCCAAGACTCTCTACGAGCACATATTGGAATGGTTACACAAGATACCTCCCTGCTCCACCGCTCAATAAGGGAAAATATTCTTTACGGTAACCCCGGTGCATCAAAGCAAGCACTAGAAGATGCCATTAAACAGTCACAAGCCTATGAATTTATACAAGAGCTCAGCGATTCAGAAGGCAACACAGGGCTCGATGCCCAAGTAGGAGAGCGTGGAGTAAAGTTGTCTGGCGGCCAACGTCAACGAATAGCGATTGCACGGGTACTTTTGAAAAACGCACCGATTTTGTTACTTGATGAAGCCACATCTGCACTTGATTCAGAAGTCGAAGCTGCCATTCAGCAAAGCTTGTACAAGCTGATGGAAGGTAAAACTGTAATCGCGATCGCGCACCGTTTATCAACCATTGCCGCAATGGATCGGTTAATCGTTATCGATGAAGGTGAAATTGTTGAACAAGGCACCCATCAAGAACTGATCCAATCTAATGGGATCTACGCCCAGCTTTGGTTTCATCAAACTGGTGGATACCTAGGTGTAGACTAAGCAAGTATAAATATTCACTACTTTTAGATCAGTTAATGGTAGACATTCAGCACTCTCATTTTAATGAGTATTAACTGCATTGCTGTTAATACTCTAGGAGGTGTTCATCCATAATTAATGGTGGTCAATTCTAATCAACCAAATCCTCAAATTACAAATACAAAAAAACCACCCTAAGGTGGTTTAATGCATCTACCAAATGAATGGTAAAGATGGTGGAGCCTAGCGGGATCGAACCGCTGACCTCAACACTGCCAGTGTTGCGCTCTCCCAGCTGAGCTAAGGCCCCATATTACTGGATTACCGAATTTAATCAGTAAGCTTACTCTTTCGAGTAAAAAAGTGGTATCCCCTAGGGGATTCGAACCCCTGTTACCGCCGTGAAAGGGCGGTGTCCTAGGCCTCTAGACGAAGGGGACCCGGACTGCATTAGACTCTGCAAAGAGTGAATACTCATTAAACCCTGTAGGCTAAGGTTTAACGCTTGATAACTAGACCAAAATCTCGTTATTTTTAAATAGTGGTATCCCCTAGGGGATTCGAACCCCTGTTACCGCCGTGAAAGGGCGGTGTCCTAGGCCTCTAGACGAAGGGGACCCGGACTGCATTAGACTCTGCAAAGAGTGAATACTCATTAAACCCTGTAGGCTAAGGTTTAACGCTTGATAACTAGACCAAAGTCTCGTTATTTTTAAATAGTGGTATCCCCTAGGGGATTCGAACCCCTGTTACCGCCGTGAAAGGGCGGTGTCCTAGGCCTCTAGACGAAGGGGACCCGGACTGCATTAGACTCTGCAAAGAGTGAATACTCATCAAACCCTGTAGGCTAAGGTTTAACGCTTGATAACCAGACCAAAATCTCGTTATTTTTAAATAGTGGTATCCCCTAGGGGATTCGAACCCCTGTTACCGCCGTGAAAGGGCGGTGTCCTAGGCCTCTAGACGAAGGGGACCCGGACATATTGTTTTACTTCTAATATAACGAAGACCTATAAGTAACACTTTAGAAGGCTATTAAAGTGAAACCGCCGTGCTACTTTTATAAAAATAGCGCGGTGTCCTAGGCGCTCTCTTCTTTAATACGAAGGGGACCCGGACTGCATTAGACTCTGCAAAGAGTGAATACTCATTAAACCCTGTAGGCTAAGGTTTAACGCTTAATAACCAGACCAAAATCTCGTTATTTTTAAATAGTGGTATCCCCTAGGGGATTCGAACCCCTGTTACCGCCGTGAAAGGGCGGTGTCCTAGGCCTCTAGACGAAGGGGACCCGGACTGCATTAGACTCTGCAAAGAGTGAATACTCATTAAACCCTGTAGGCTAAGGTTTAACGCTTAATAACCAGACCAAAATCTCGTTATTTTTAAATAGTGGTATCCCCTAGGGGATTCGAACCCCTGTTACCGCCGTGAAAGGGCGGTGTCCTAGGCCTCTAGACGAAGGGGACCCGGACTGCATTAGACTCTGCAAAGAGTGAATACTCATTAAACCCTGTAGGCTAAGGTTTAACGCTTAATAACCAGACCGAGATCTCGTTATTTTTAAATAGTGGTATCCCCTAGGGGATTCGAACCCCTGTTACCGCCGTGAAAGGGCGGTGTCCTAGGCCTCTAGACGAAGGGGACCCGGACTGCATTAGACTCTGCAAAGAGTGAATACTCATTAAACCCTGTAGGCTAAGGTTTAACGCTTAATAACCAGACCGAGATCTCGTTATTTTTAAATAGTGGTATCCCCTAGGGGATTCGAACCCCTGTTACCGCCGTGAAAGGGCGGTGTCCTAGGCCTCTAGACGAAGGGGACCCGGACTGCATTAGACTCTGCAAAGAGTGAATACTCATTAAACCCTGTAGGCTAAGGTTTAACGCTTGATAACCAGACCGAAATCTCGTTATTTTTAAATAGTGGTATCCCCTAGGGGATTCGAACCCCTGTTACCGCCGTGAAAGGGCGGTGTCCTAGGCCTCTAGACGAAGGGGACCCGGACTGCATTAGACTCTGCAAAGAGTGAATACTCATTAAACCCTGTAGGCTAAGGTTTAACGCTTGATAACCAGACCGAAATCTCGTTATTTTTAAATAGTGGTATCCCCTAGGGGATTCGAACCCCTGTTACCGCCGTGAAAGGGCGGTGTCCTAGGCCTCTAGACGAAGGGGACCCGGACTGCATTAGACTCTGCAAAGAGTGAATACTCATTAAACCCTGTAGGCTAAGGTTTAACGCTTGATAACCAGACCGAAATCTCGTTATTTTTAAATAGTGGTATCCCCTAGGGGATTCGAACCCCTGTTACCGCCGTGAAAGGGCGGTGTCCTAGGCCTCTAGACGAAGGGGACCCGGACTGCATTAGACTCTGCAAAGAGTGAATACTCATTAAACCCTGTAGGCTAAGGTTTAACGCTTAATAACCAGACCAAAATCTCGTTATTTTTAAATAGTGGTATCCCCTAGGGGATTCGAACCCCTGTTACCGCCGTGAAAGGGCGGTGTCCTAGGCCTCTAGACGAAGGGGACCCGGACTGCATTAGACTCTGCAAAGAGTGAATACTCATTAAACCCTGTAGGCTAAGGTTTAACGCTTGATAACCAGACCGAGATCTCGTTATTTTTAAATAGTGGTATCCCCTAGGGGATTCGAACCCCTGTTACCGCCGTGAAAGGGCGGTGTCCTAGGCCTCTAGACGAAGGGGACCCGGACTGCATTAGACTCTGCAAAGAGTGAATACTCATTAAACCCTGTAGGCTAAGGTTTAACGCTAATCATTAGTTAGATGGTGGAGCCTAGCGGGATCGAACCGCTGACCTCAACACTGCCAGTGTTGCGCTCTCCCAGCTGAGCTAAGGCCCCTCACTAACTAAATCACTTTCGAGTGCACCTTAAGCATTTGCTACCAGTGTCTCAACTGCGAGGCGCATTCTATGCAGCGCACCCAAAAGTGTCAACTCGTTTTTTAGGAATTTATTCTATTTGCTACAAATTCAATCGCTTTGAGGATTCTTTGTTCACAACGAGCCTTTCCAATCAAGAATAAGGTTAAATCTACAGCAGGAGACATGCCAGCGCCGGTAACGGCTACACGTAAAGGCATACCCACTTTACCCATCCCTACTTCTAATTCACTAGCAGTATCTTCGATTGCTTGATGAATCGCTTCTACAGTCCACTCTTCTAGTTCAGAGATTTTTGACTGGATTAGCTTAAGAGGTTCCATTGCTACGCCTCGAAGATGCTTCTTAGCCGCTGTTTCATCGAAGTCAGCAAAGTCTTCATAGAAATAACGACTCGATGAGGCAAGCTCTTTTAGCGTCTTAGCACGCTCAGAAAGTGCAGACACAACTTCTGACAGTTTTGGACCATTACTCATATCAATATTTTGATCATTCATATGCCACTCTAAATGAGAAGCAACATATTCAGGGTCCATCTCTTTAATATAGTGCTGATTCAACCAAATCAACTTTTCTGTATTAAAGGCTGATGCCGCCTTATTGATATCATCAAGTTTAAATAACTGCTTCATCTCATCTATCGAGAATACTTCTTGGTCTCCGTGTGACCAACCCAGGCGAACAAGATAGTTAAGCAGTGCTTCTGGCAAATAACCATCATCACGATACTGCATAACACCAACGGCGCCATGACGTTTTGATAGTTTGGCACCATCATCACCTAAAATCATCGCTACATGAGCATATTCAGGGATAGGAGCACCTAATGCCTTTAAGATGTTAATTTGGCGTGGGGTGTTATTTATGTGGTCTTCACCACGTACAACACAAGTGATCCCCATATCCCAATCATCAACAACAACACAGAAGTTATATGTCGGCGTACCTTCTGTACGTGCAATGATCAAGTCATCTAGCATGCTGTTTGATATTTCGATTCGTCCACGTACGTGGTCGTCAAAAACAACACTACCTTCCGTTGGGTTTTTAAAACGGATAACAAAAGGTTCATCAGTATCGCGTGGTGCTTTATCGCGGCAGCAACCATCATACTTTTGTTGCTCACCTTTCTCAGCTTGCTCTTCACGCATCTGCTCAATACGCTCACGGCTGCAGTAACACTTATATGCACTGCCCTGCTCTAGCATTTGAGCAATGATTTCGTTGTAACGATCAAAACGCTTCGTTTGATAGAAAGGACCTTCATCCCATGTTAAACCTAACCACTCCATACCTTCTAGAATTGCAGCGCAAGCTTCTGGTGTAGAACGTTCAATATCCGTATCTTCTACTCGTAATACAAACTCGCCTTGGTTTGCACGTGCATATAACCATGAATAAAGTGCTGTTCGAGCACCACCAACGTGCAAAAAACCGGTAGGGCTTGGTGCAAAACGCGTCTTAATTGTCATAATGGGACACTGACCTATATCGAAAGTCTAAATAATAGACTGTACCTAAGAATGTGGCGCACATTCTACCAGCCAAAGCCGTCAGGTAAAATAGCTCTGCTACTATATGCCAAATTTTATGGCGATTATGGGGCTTTTAAGTGATTCTTATCGCTGTAACCCAAAAACTGAGCTCTCTAATCTTAAGCGGAAAGTTAATTTTAGCCTGTATTGTCATTTGGTTTACTCAATGGCTGAGTTTAATTAAACTGCAACGGTCCGGGTTAGACCAACTCAAACCTATAAAATGATTAACTATGCGTCAATCCGCATGAAAATAAAGCGTACACGCCTTTTTATCTAAAAAAGCGTTGACAGTGGATCGCTTCTCCCTATAATACGGCCCCACACAGCGAGGTCGATTAGCTCAGCTGGGAGAGCACCTCCCTTACAAGGAGGGGGTCACTGGTTCGAGCCCAGTATCGACCACCATTCTTTTTATAAAGAATTAAAACATTATAAAATCCCAGGTCGATTAGCTCAGCTGGGAGAGCACCTCCCTTACAAGGAGGGGGTCACTGGTTCGAGCCCAGTATCGACCACCATTCTTTTTATAAAGAATTAAAACATTATAAATCCCAGGTCGATTAGCTCAGCTGGGAGAGCACCTCCCTTACAAGGAGGGGGTCACTGGTTCGAGCCCAGTATCGACCACCATTCTTTTTATAAAGAATTAAAACATTATAAAATCCCAGGTCGATTAGCTCAGCTGGGAGAGCACCTCCCTTACAAGGAGGGGGTCACTGGTTCGAGCCCAGTATCGACCACCATTCTTTTTATAAAGAATTAAAACATTATAAATCCCAGGTCGATTAGCTCAGCTGGGAGAGCACCTCCCTTACAAGGAGGGGGTCACTGGTTCGAGCCCAGTATCGACCACCATTCTTTTTATAAAGAATTAAAACATTATAAAATCCCAGGTCGATTAGCTCAGCTGGGAGAGCACCTCCCTTACAAGGAGGGGGTCACTGGTTCGAGCCCAGTATCGACCACCATTCTTTTTATAAAGAATTAAAACATTATAAAATCCCAGGTCGATTAGCTCAGCTGGGAGAGCACCTCCCTTACAAGGAGGGGGTCACTGGTTCGAGCCCAGTATCGACCACCATTCTTTTTATAAAGAATTAAAACATTATAAATCCCAGGTCGATTAGCTCAGCTGGGAGAGCACCTCCCTTACAAGGAGGGGGTCACTGGTTCGAGCCCAGTATCGACCACCATTCTTTTTATAAAGAATTAAAACATTATAAAATCCCAGGTCGATTAGCTCAGCTGGGAGAGCACCTCCCTTACAAGGAGGGGATCACTGGTTCGAGCCCAGTATCGACCACCATTCTTTTTATAAAGAATTAAAACATTATAAATCCCAGGTCGATTAGCTCAGCTGGGAGAGCACCTCCCTTACAAGGAGGGGGTCACTGGTTCGAGCCCAGTATCGACCACCATTTCTTTGTTATTTCTAGTTCATTTCCGAACGTTTAAAACACTAGCACGTATATTTACCCACTTAACTCATTATTTTCTACTATGCTTTGACTATCTTTCATTCGTGGATGAATCTTATGGCTGACGTTAGTCAATCGGCTTCTTTATCTAGTATTGCCGCCTATTTAAAATTAACCTATCAATACGATCAGCAAACTGCGGTCATAGAGGCAAAAGAAGTGATGCTGAATCTGGTGCGGATGCGACAAAAAGGCTTTATTACCGGTTGGTATTTTGATGATCAAGGCCACCTTGAATTGCTCCCAAGCGACTCGATAATGGATCAGATTACCCCCACAAAGTAAGACTTACTATCCAGTTACTGGAATTTGTCGTCTACTGTTAATCCCAGAGCACACATCGGTTTTTATCAGCGTTACTGTATAAAATGATAGTACAACGATGCTCTTATGTGGCCATTTCAGTTCATAAATACGGCAACCCTGCGGTAAACTCCCCACCGACGCCACTTCGCATAAATGAGTGTTAATTCGGAAACTTTTGGCTAAAACATTATTTTAGCGTTGCCGTAAATCAGCCTTTTGAGTTACAACACCAGCCGAGCAATTATTCGTATTACACATTCTTGCTGCTACGTACCCAATTGATTGCATGGCACTATTTAAAATTGCAATACCGTCTGCCCCCTCCTCTACCATCTAAGATAATATAATCAGCACTACAATGGCCACCTGTCCCAGTTTTTGCTCCTTGCCCTCCTTGGTAGTTGGTGTCTAGGTACCCCATAGATGCCATAGGACCATGATGATCCATCTTTGATAGACCCCTCGTTAATTGATGAATGAACCCAACAGTGGGCTCTTCTTGTGTAGGGGAAGCTATGGGGATCTCGTCAGAGGTAACTTGGCGGACATTTACATTTTTTTCCCGATATCAGTAAATGGTTTATGTGTACCATCACAGAAAGGCAATACTTTGGAGTACTTACATTGGCAAAGGTACGCTTCTTCATTTTCTTCAGCGTAAATGCTTTCGGATTGAAATTAGTTCCGATGTGGGAACCATCGCAGATTAACTCTCTCAGGAATTGATAGAGGAAGCATATTCCCTAACTGCAAGAGTTACGATTAGCAATCTGATTTAGTCGAGAGAGGATGTCAACCGCAACACCATTACTTTATAGCCATGACAAAGCAACAAAGCACAGCCCCCTTCTGTCAGTAGCGGATCATTAACGACGAGTTAGCTAGTAAATGATATCGGGCTATGAGTGCTTGCCGGTGATATTAATCGACTCACCAATACCGCCAGCACACCTAAACATATCATTGAGCCTAAAACCACACCATGCCAACCCCAATGTTGCCAAAACGGCAATAAATATGGGCCACCCACCGCCGCCCCTAAGTAATAAATACACAAATACAGTGCGGTTGCTTTGGCTCGGTGTTGCTTTGCAAGAAATGCCACCCATGAATTACAGCTACTATGGATTAAAAAGAAACCGAATGATGAAATTATGAACCCGATATAAATGCCAATAACGCTGCCAATTAGCGTCATTAACGTACCGAGCATTAATGCTAAAACAGCAACACTAAACACTTTCTTTGTGCCCTGCTCACTGACCCACTTAGCACTTCGATAAGAAGCATAAGTACCGCTAAAGTAACAAAGGAAAATTAAGGTCACTTCAAAATTCCCTTGTAAAAACGGCGCCGCCATCAAATGCAGTTGGATGTAACTAAACTGGTTAACCATCACCATAAATGCCATCGCGCCGACTAAATATATTAACCTTAATTTAGGGTTCGCTAGGTGATAGTAAAAACCCATTAAATCGGACTTTAATGATGCTATCCCCTGCGTGACTTGCGGTCGAACAAACTGACTGTCTGGTAACAGTAGTGCCGTAAGCATTGTTCCCACAAGAGATATAGTCGCTAATAATGCCATGGCTTCATGCCAGTGTAGGTATTGCGCCATCATCCCACCAAGTAGCCGGCCAGCAATACCGCCAACACTATTGGCTGCAATGTAAATTGCCCCCGCTTTTAGTAGTACATTTCCGCTAAGCTCGTCTTTAAAGTAGGCCATCGCCATTGCTGGCACCGACGCAAGTAAAATACCTTGTACCATTCTTAAAGCCACAAGCTGACTAAAGTCAGCAATAAACAAAGCGATAATATCGACAATAACTAATAGATAAAGACTGATCAAAATAGGACGTTTACGGCCAATACGATCAGACAACACTGCGAAAAGAAGTAAAGAAAATGCCATTGTAAAACTGGTGACAGATAACAATAACGTGGCATGTGTTTTTGATACCACGAATGTTTCAGCTATCAGTGGCAACATGCCCTGAACTAGGTAAAGGTTGATAAAGATGACAACGGACGCAATCGATAAACCACCAATAAGCTGAAGCTCTCGCCTTGGGTTTACCTGTTCAATTGCATTGCTCATCATAACTTAACTCTTTAACGACCTAGCCTTAGTGTAAAGATCATAGCAACACACTAGCCATAACGATAATAACTAAAAAGTACCCTATCTATTGATTTTTGTTATAGCATTACTCACGTCTGCTTTAGTTAAAAACCATGAGTTAATAACGCTATCAGATAAAAACCATTTTTTAGTTAATCTTGCAGTGGGCTCATTATGGATATCAAACAGTTAAAACACCTAGATGCGTTAATTAGCTCAGGTAGCTTCACTAAAGCCGCCCACCAACTCAACATAGCGCAGCCAGCGCTAAGCCAAAGCATAAAAAGACTAGAGGACTCGCTAGGGGTTACTTTAGTCGACCGCGGTGCCCTTAAGCGCAGTAAGGCGCTCTCATTAACGGCAGAAGGAAAAGCATTGCATCAGCATGCAGCCCTTATCATCAAAAATATGGCGCAAGCCGAAGCTCATATTAAATCGATGGCAAATTTAACTAAAGGCGAAGTGCGCATAGCGGTACCAGGTATGTTGGGGTCGTTCTACTTACCCAGTCGTTTAATGGCATTTAGGCATGAACATCCTGAATTAAAATTATCCCTATATGAAGGCGGCACCCGTGACACACTAAAAATGCTACAGCGCGAAGACGTCGACATTGCCATTATTACGGCTAATGATCTAAATGAGCATTTTGAAAGCCATCTATTATTACAAGAACAAATGGTCGTTGCAGTTGGGAAGCATCACCCGTTATCCGCTGAACCATCAATCCCCCTAGAGCTTTTTTTTCAGCACGATTTAGTCTTGTTTAAACAAGGCTACTTTCATCGAGAATGGATGCTTAACCAAGCAAAAAAATTAGGCCTTACAGCCAATATAGCCTTTGAAACCAACCTAATAAACTTAATTAAACAAGTTGTCGCACAGGAGTATGGCATAACCAGCGTGCTCGAAATGGTGATCGAGGAACATGACAATATTTTAGCTAAGCCATTTGAACCACCAGTGTTTTTAGACCTACATATTGCTTGGAAAAAGCAACGGCCAATGAGTAAAGCGGATCGGGCATTTGTCGACTTTTTAATGCAAAACCGATAAGCATTCACTTGGCAAAGATAAAGAAGCCGTTGCACCTTAACGGTTATGTAGCGTCGAGTTGGTTCGACGGCATCGCATCAATAAAAGCGGGCTCGGTTAAGCATTGCGCGTTAACCCGTTTAATATTTGGAAATAAAGTCATGTCGACTTTAAACCGCTCAGCATTATATACCTGAGGTACCAAGAATAAGTCTGCTAATGAAATGCTATCGCCAAAACAGAACTTACCGCTATGCCGCTCTAAGAGCTGTTCTAAAGCGCTAAAACCTTGGTTTATCCAATGGTGGTACCACATTGTTTTAGCGCTATCGCCAAGCTCTAGATCTGTCACTAAATACTGCAATACTTTTAAATTATTCAAAGGGTGCATTTCACACGCAATGGTTAATGCCATCGCTCTGACAATGGCTTTATCACTAGCACGCGTAGGCAGCAACGGATTATGTGGGTAGGTCTCTTCTAAGAACTCGATGATAGCAAGCGACTGAGTTAACACGAACACTTGCCCATCTTCATCCGTGGTGACCAGTGTTGGTACTAGCTCTTGAGCGTTCAGTGCTGAGTACTGCTGTTGATGTTGTTCGCCACCATTATTTACTAAATTAACTGAATACTGTTCTGCCGATAAGCCTTTATAATTGAGCGCTATACGCACTCGATATGCAGCGCTTGAGCGCCAATAGCCGTACAGTTTCATTGTTAAAATGCTCCTTACCCCAGTACAAAAAGAACAACTACCATGAATAATAGTTACCCATTAAACTCTGTATTCTACAACCTGCTGGTCAATCGCACCGAAAATTGATTGGTCATTATCATCGAGCATTTCAATACGAACACGGTCGCCAAACCCCATAAACGGGGTTGATGGTTTACCGTCAGCAATGGTTTCAAGCATCCGAGTTTCAGCAAGGCAGCTTGAACCTGCGCTACGGTCATAATTAGATATGGTTCCTGAGCCAATAATTGCCCCAGCGCCTAGTGGACGAGTTTTGGCCACATGAGACACTAACTGACTGAAGTTAAATGTCATATCAACGCCTGCATTCGGGCGCCCGAATAACACGTCATTTAAATGGGTTATCAAGGGTAAGTGCACTTTACTGTCTTGCCATTTATTATTGAGCTCATCAGGCGTAACAGCTACAGGCGAAAAACTACTTGATGGCTTAGCTTGGAAAAACCCAAAACCTTTGCCAAGCTCACCTGGAATGAGATTTCTCAATGACACGTCGTTTACCAGCATCAACAACTTAATATGTTGAGTGGCATTTTCAGGGGAAACCCCCATTGGAACATCATCAGTAATAATGGCAATCTCAGACTCAAAATCGATCCCCCATGCTTCACTAGCTAAGGGAATATCGGCTTTAGGCGCAATAAAACAATCTGATCCGCCCTGATAAACCAAAGGGTCGGTCCAAAAAGTTGCCGGCATCTCTGCACCACGTGCTTTACGTACCAGCTCCACATGGTTTACATAGGCACTGCCATCAGCCCATTGGTACGCTCTCGGTAGAGGTGATAAGCATTTTGCCTCATCAAACTCAATAGCGTTATCCATTAAGCCTTGGTTCAGTGCGTCATACAGCTCAACTAGCTGCGGGTTAAGTAAACCCCAAGCATCGAGCAACTGCTGCATAGTATGAGCAATAGCAGGCACTGCAACCGCCTTGGTCAGATCACGACTCACTAACATTAACTGGCCATCACGGCGTCCATTATCATAACTGGCTATCTTCATACTCACTCCGAATCAAAATACCAAACTCTTTCAGCTTCGGCATGCACCTGAAAGAGTGTGGCTGGCGCCAAAATTAACTTACATATAGGAATACATTAAGATTGGAGAGAGTGGAATAGCGTGAAGTAAATCACATTTACAAATGGAGTTGCTTCATCTGTAAACATACAATTACAGCCTATGTAAAATAGGCTGTAATTAGGGTTTAAGTGAGGTGCTCATCTTGTGTTATAACACCCGCTACAAGCCAATCTTAATTGGGTTTGTGTTTACTAATACCGTATTCGCGTAATTTATTAGCGATAGCCGTATGCGACACACCGAGTTTTTTAGCTAATTGGCGGGTACTTGGGTAGGCAGGATACAATCGTCTTATCAAGCTTGATTCGAATTGTTTCATTGCTTGTTCAAGACTGCCTTCAAATTCATGGTCAAAATAACCAAAACCTTCTGCATATGACGGTAATTTTAACTGTTCAACTGTAAGCTCGGCACTGCCATCCCACATTGATACCGCTCTAAAAATGGCATTTTTAAGCTGGCGTATATTTCCCGGCCAAGCATAACTTAGCAAATACTCACGGCACTCACCTGAAATACGACGAATTGGGACAGATAATTGCTGACTATAATGCTCTAAAAACATTTCAGTAAGCGGGATAACATCCACTTTTCGCTCGCGTAACGAGGGTACATGAAAACTTAGGACATGAATTCGGTAATAAAGATCTTCTCTGAACTCACCGCTTTGGCAAAGCTCGGCAAGGTTTTTTTGCGTCGAACAGATAATACGTACATCACTGCGGATCTCTTCATCACCGCCAACACGCCTAAATGTTCCATCCTGTAAAAAGCGTAATAACTTCACTTGCGCCGCTTTAGACATCTCCGCGATTTCATCTAAAAATACGGTACCGCCTTTAGCTTCTTCAAAGAAACCACGTTTAACCACAGTGCCATTATTCATGAAGCCAAACAGCTCTTCTTCGGCGGCGCTATCAGGCATTGCAGCACAATTAATGGCGATAAAGGGTTGCTCACGGCGCATACTCGCATCGTGACATGCACGAGACATCAACTCTTTGCCCGTTCCGGTTTCTCCAGTGATTAGCAGTGGAGCGTCCAACTGTGCCATTCTGCGCGCTTGATTGAGCACTTCTTTCATCTTATCGCTAGCTGCTAAAACGTTTTCAAAGCCAGTAGTTTGATTTTGTAGCGCGTTAAATTGTTGGCCTAAGCGAGCCGGTGACTTTAACGACACTACCGCGCCAGCAAGAATAGGGTTCTCATTACCATCGGGAAGATAGATAGGTAGCATTTCAGCTAGGTATTCGTTCTCGCCAATATTGACTCGAGTCGCTTGTGCAAGCACGGTGGTTTCACTGAGCCAACGGCTAAAGTTAAAGCCTTGTACCCAATGACCTATGGGTTCATCTAGGATCTCATGCTCTGCCATCCCGATAATATGTAACGCAGACTCGTTTACAATACGAATACGGCCTTTAATATCAAGTGAGAACACGGAGTCTGGTAACGTTTTAAGTAACGTTTTTAGTGCGTAATGCTCCTGCTCAGAAGGCATGAAAGATACAGTACGAACATCATGCACTCCTTCAACCTTACGGATAAGCGGAAGCAATTCACTGAGCATATCAAAGCTAACCTCAGCAAACTGCAGGTACAGGAACCCTTTGTTGCTAGCGTCGATAGCAAACAAATTAATTCCGTAATCATCCATTATTAGTAGTATATCTTTGGCTAGACCGACACGGTCCAAGCAGCTAACTTCTATACGCATACTGGTGTAATTCCCTTTTTTAAATCATTATTATTGGAATAAAACCAACTGTATTACCGATTTATCACTTCAATTTGATTTCACCTTTAACAAAAAGTCTGCCCACAGCTGAGCTGGGTAAAATCAACGCTGGAATGGCATAGCAATACAATTTAAATCAAGCTATAGCCAGCCTAAGACTTTGCGCTAAACCAATCCGTTTAGCTGAAGATTAGCTATTGCAATTTTGCTATACGTTAAAAGGTTATCTTGCATGTGGCAAGTCTTGTTTACAGTCTACATGTAAAACCGACAACATAATGCCAAACAGAAAAACTCCCCCCAAGTAACTTAGTCTTCTAGTAACATATCTGTTTTGGCCGCCATGATGAAATCATTCTTATGTAGACCTTTAATTGAATGAGACCACCACGTCACAGTAACCTTGCCCCACTCAGTCAATATACCTGGGTGATGAAACTCAGCCTCAGCCAGTTCAGCAAGCTTATTGGTGAACGCCATGGCCAATTTAAAGTTCTTAAACTTGTACACTCGCTCAAGCTGCTTAATGTCTTCACGCACCGCTACAGTCCAATCAGGAACCATTTTGGCAAGCTCAACAAGCTCGGTATCGCTAACCGTGGGAGCATCAATTTGACACGCTTCGCATTTCATCTCAGATAACTCAGTCATACTCTTTCCTTTTCGTTGTGGCTTAATGCCATACAAGAACAATATATTAAAGCACTTTTCTAGAGGCTTTTAGCTGGGTAAGTAGCTGTAAATAACCCGAGCTGTTTCGCGCTTTTAATAGCTGCCATAATGTCTACCTCGCCAATATTATCAAGCGCTGCAATATCATTTATGGCGTAATAGATCGGCTGCATGATATCGATCCGATACGGCGTACGCATAATATCTACGAGGTCAAAGGTGCGTATTTCTGGCTTGCCACTGGTGACATAAAGTGTTTCTGCCGGTGAACTTAAAATTCCGCCGCCATAAATTTTTAAATC
Source organism: Shewanella youngdeokensis (assembly GCF_033180165.1). GTDB lineage: Bacteria > Pseudomonadota > Gammaproteobacteria > Enterobacterales > Shewanellaceae > Shewanella > Shewanella youngdeokensis. Next base: position 1,463,062 of record NZ_CP136522.1, on the reverse strand, counting down.
ATGCTCAGCGCTGCTCACCACGCCAAATTCGACCGTAAACCAATATAAACGAGCGAGAAAGACGCGATCTTCCTTCGTCGCGGATAATCCTAATTGACCGTAAAGATGTGAAAACCGCGCAAATGATGGATTGGTCAATAAAGGACAATGACCAAATACCTCATGAAAAATATCGGGTTCTTGTAAATAATCTAGATCTTCACGACAGCGAATAAAAGTCGCGACAGGAAATGATTTATTGGCTAATAATTCAAAAAAATTGGCGAAAGATATCAATGCCGGTACCGCAGCCGTTTTCCAACCGGTAGTTTCTGTCAAAACCGCGTCAATTTCAGCGAGCTGAGGGATCCTATTACTTGGCATCCCTAGGCGCTTTATCCCTTCTAAGTATGCATCTGATGCTCTACCCGGTAAGTTTACAAGTTGCCTTGAATAAAGCTCTGCCCAAATCGCATGTTCATCTCTGGAGTATGAAATAAATCCATTCGCATCTGGCAAGCGTGCTTGGTATTGGGTCTCTTTACTCATCTTGATAAACTCACTTATTACAAAACTCTGTTCATCATTAACTAAACAACAAATCTTGTGAACTGGTTCACGCTTTTACATGCATGAGCTAACCCTGTTTTATGTCACGTACGCCTTACAGCAAATCAATCTTTCACTATAACCGACTATCATAAATGCACATTTAACGTACTAAATACTTTACACTGTTAGTTTGCACGCTGAATATTAACGGCTAATGTTTTTAGCTGGTGATGCTGAGGTTCGATAACTAAACTTTAATTGAATACCATTTGAACTTTCACAGCTTTAAATGTAACCAAAGATATGCTCGTGAAGCCTAAAAAATGTTGATACTCAATCATCTTTGTAAAAATCACAACACATGACATATCAATTCGGGATAGAATGGTTTGATAACAATATGTATCCATTGATAGGAAAATTTGGAACTGATGAAACAACATAAAATTTTAAAAGCTGTGATCCCAGTAGCAGGCTTAGGCACTCGAATGTTGCCGGCAACAAAAGCAATACCCAAAGAGATGCTGCCAGTTATGGATAAACCCCTTATCCAATATGTTGTAAAAGAAGCTATCGCAGCAGGCATCAAAGAGATAATTTTGATCAGCCATGCCAGTAAAAACTCGATTGAAAATCATTTCGACACCAGTTTCGAGCTAGAAGCGCAGCTTGAACGCCGGGTAAAAAGACAACTTCTTGCTGAAGTGCAATCCATTTGCCCACCTGATGTAACAATAATTACAGTGCGCCAAGCTCAAGCCAAAGGTTTAGGCCATGCCATTCTTTGCGCGAAGGCGATTGTCGGAGAAGCCCCTTTCGCCGTATTACTGCCAGATGTAATTGTAGATGAAGCTAGCTGCAACTTAGCTGCTGATAATTTAGCTGAAATGGTTGCCTTATACGATGAATCCGAAATTGGCCAGATAATGGTTGAAGGCGTGCCCCACGACCAAGTCGACCAATATGGTATTGCGGATATTGGTGGCCAAGCTCTCGCACCAGGTGAATCGCTACCACTGTCTCAGTTAGTTGAAAAGCCGAGAGTTGACGAAGCACCATCTAACCTTGGCGTTGTAGGTCGTTACATACTGCCTGCTGAAATTTGGTCTTATCTTGCAAAAACACCTGCTGGAGCTGGTGATGAAATTCAGCTGACTGATGCCATTGCCATGTTGATGGAAAAACAAACCGTTAACGCCTATTATATGCAGGGTAAAAGTCATGACTGTGGTAACAAACTTGGCTTTATGCAAGCCAATGTAGAACACGCATTACGCCATAAGGAAATTGGCTCTGAGTTTGCTCAATACATAAAGCAATTAGCGGCAACTCTTTAGTATTTATTTATCAAAAAATACAAATAAGGATATTCACATGACTATTTTAGTAACTGGCGGCGCGGGTTACATCGGTACTCACACGGTAGTTGAGCTATTAAACAGCGGCAATGATGTGGTAATTCTGGACAACCTCAGCAATTCTAGTGTAACAGCCTTAAAGCGTGTAGAAAAAATAACTGGAAAACAGGTAAGGTTTTATCAAGGTGATATCCTTAATAAGCCTTTCGTGCAAAAGCTGTTCAGTGAAAATAACATCGAATCAGTTATTCATTTCGCGGGACTAAAAGCTGTGGGAGAATCTGTTGAACACCCACTGCGCTATTATGAAAACAACGTCACTGGCACCATTACTTTATGCCAAGTGATGGCTGAATTTAATGTCAAAAATTTAGTCTTTAGTTCTTCTGCTACCGTATATGGCGAACCTGACACACTGCCGATCACTGAAGATTTCCCTACTGCACCAATGAGCCCTTATGGACAATCTAAGTTGATGGTAGAGCACATACTGTCAGACCTCTGCATTTCCGATGCGAGCTGGAATATTGCCCGTTTACGATACTTTAACCCTGTTGGTGCTCACCAAAGCGGTTTAATTGGTGAAGACCCAAATGACATCCCCAACAACCTTATGCCATTTATTTCTCAAGTCGCAGTCGGTAAGCGCGAACAGCTCAGCGTATTTGGTGATGACTATGACACCCCCGATGGTACCGGTGTGCGTGACTATATCCATGTCGTTGACTTAGCTATCGGTCATTTAAGAGCATTAGATAAACTGCGCACTCAACCAGGTTTAGTCACTTACAACCTCGGTACCGGACAAGGCTTTAGCGTACTTGATATGGTAACGGCATTTGAGAAAGCCTGTGGCAATAAAATTAAATACCAAGTATCAGCTAGGCGTGCTGGCGATATTGGTATTTATTATGCTGATCCCCAAAAAGCACAAACCGAGCTAAATTGGCAAGCGACCCACAGTATTGACGATATGGCCCAAAGTAGCTGGCATTGGCAATCCACTAACCCTAGTGGTTATAATCCCACTAGCGAATAAGTGCGAGACCCACTTCTAGTCATAGTAACCATTAAGAGTCCTAATTATGAGTTGTAGTTATGAGCAGTATTAATCAGAGTCGACGTCGACTTTTTAGTCGTAAAAAAAATGATACTGTTCATCTACCTTGGGTCAAAAGAGAAATTGAATTCACCGATGAATGTACCCGCTGTAATAAGTGTATTCAAGCTTGCGAAACCGGCATCATCATCAAAGGTGATGGCGGTTTCCCAGAAGTAAACTTTAGTATTGACGAGTGTACTTTTTGTCAAAAGTGCGTCAATGCTTGCCCCGAGCCTTTATTTACCGAAACTAGTGTTAGCCCATGGCAAGTCACGGCGTCAATCCAAAACTCTTGTATGGCTTATAGCGGCATATGGTGTCAAAGCTGTAAAGACGCCTGTGATGCAACTGCAATCAGCTTTACGATGGCAATAGGTAAGGCGCCACAGCCTCATGTTGATATTACGGCTTGTACTGGTTGCGGAGCCTGCGTTGCGCCCTGTCCGTCTAATGCTATTATCGTGATGACTAAGCCTGTCAATCCCCCCTCCTGCGAGTAATGGCTCAATAGCATTAGCTCAAATATCACTCCTGCCCAAGACTGTGAACTCAAGGCTAATTTATCGAATAATTGCCACTAGAAATGCTTTTTTATTGTTAAAATTCAGGTAGTATCAAGTTACCTTGACTGACTGTGAAGCATTTATGTTTAAAAGAAAAAGAAGTGGCGGGCTGACCTTTATAGCCCAAGGAACCAAGCTGACAGGTGAGAGTAACTTTAGTGCTGAAGCTTTAGTTTCTGGTGAGCTTTATGGTGATGTGCAATCAACACATAACATGACAATTGAACAAGATGGTTTAATTGATGGCGTGTTAAATTGCCAAGAGCTCCGAGTTGCAGGCACCTTTAGAGGCAAGTTAACCTGCAACAAACTCAACATTACGAGCACGGGCGTGGTTGATGGTGAGGTAAGCTGTCAGTCAATGGAAATTTTTGAGGGCGGCCAGTTTATCGGTATGCGCGTTCGTGACGATGTTGCTTTCTTGCCTGCAACGGCCAAAGAAAAGCAATCTAGTACCAAGTCTAACCGAATTGAAGAAGCCGAATTGTCCGCGAGTTAAACAGCTTAGTTCAAACTTATAGCTTTGAGCTATTTTGGTATTCGCGCAATAACCGAATGAACTCAGCGGCTGGCCTATCAAGAGCGTCAGTCGCAATATACAGATGAAACCCTAAATGACTCCCCAATATACGGCAACGGTGGCCAAACATGGCTAATACACCTTTATAACGGTTATTATCTTCAATAAAGGGGCTAAACTCTTCGCTCATTTGATGCTCTAAAGCCGACAAGTCTTCATCTTGTGCCGATGCCGTCATCAGTAATGGCCTTTGCTCCGTTAGTAACCCCGTTGCTAAGCGCAAAGAAATACCGTCTAAAACTGGCCCGATTTGCTTTAGCTTTATCCCGACATAAGGCAATACAAGTAAATCCCGCCCTTCTGTTACTTGCGGTTGTGCAATACGTTCAATATTTTGCCATTCAACCATCACCTCGCCACGACGATGAATATGCCGGATCCCGGCTGAACTCACAATCACTGTCACTTCAGGTTCCAGTAATTTCGCGCCACCAAGTACGGCTGACACCACGCCTAAAGCAAAAAAAACAATACCGAGCCCAAATAGATGACTACTGTTTAAAAACAATGCCAACCCTGTGATAATACCAGTTGGGCCAGCGAAGGTTAACGTTAGGGCATTGCGTTTATTGATCGGTTTGATCAAGATAGGTTCCAAGGTTAAAGCTTCCAAAATAGTCTCCACCCTATATTATTGATTCGTCGTGCATTACCATCGAATTGCGACTCAGATCCGCCCTAATACACTTAAAATAGTAATAGACTAGACGTAAAGCTTAACGGCATGTTTTAACTTAAACCAAGCCAAACCTATATATTCATGAATTGCGCGTTGTGACGATAACAAACTTTGCGCATCAAAATACCACCAACTGACTTGCCGCTGCGCAAAGTCACTCGGTGCAGCGCTTACGTTTAACCCTATTTGCTTAAATATCATCATTGACCTAGGCATATGACTTGCCGATGTCACCAGTCTAATTGGTGCATCCATCATTTCAAGTTGCATATATTGCGCTTCTTCGATTGTGTCTTTCGCCAACGGTAACTTGATGATGGTGCTAGGATTGACTCCAAGCTCAACCGCTGCGTCAAACATCACATCCGCATGGGCCCTTTTGTTTATGCCTCCGCTCCATCCACTTACCACCAGCTGACACGCGTGCCCTAAAGATAGCTGTCGAAGTCCCTCACTCAGGCGAGCTAAAGCGGTAGGAGATAATTGCTGTACTGCGGTTTGATTTTTAGCCTCATTATGTCCGCTTCCAAGTACCATGACAAAGCAAGGTTGCTCGATTGGGTCGTGATTCACCGGGTACTTATTTTCAAGTGGCGCAAGCAACATATTGCTACCAAAACCACTACACAAAACTATGAGCATCCCAACCGCAATTGCTAAACTTGCTCGAGCCAACTTTCGATGTCGAATAACGAGGTAACCGAGCGCAATCAAAATGATCACCAACGGCACTGGCATCAGCAGCTGAGAAATTATCTTTTTTAACAAAAACATAGAATAGGTACAGGCTAGCTAAGGTGAATAAACAGCATTGTAACAGTTAATAGTTTGATGGGTAAATTGAAGTATTAATTGCCTGCTAGCAGCAAACATCAGAAAAAGCGTCAATGGTTAAGCTCTAATCGTAAAGAGCAGCATTTTAAATAGGGCATACTAATCGCTGAGCGACGGCGCTAAGTTAGGTACCGTCGCAGCATTGGCAATAGCCTTTATTTTGGTGGACGAGAGTAATGCACGTGCACGATTTTCCAGCCGCTATCTTCTTTCTTCCACACTTGAGATTCGCGTCCGGTATGGTGCACCACTTCGCCTGTTTTAGTTGTGGCATCAAAGTCCCAATAAAAGTCTGCCCAGGCGGTATCTTCTGACAATTGGTTGATATTGATATCACGTAAACGCAAGTCACGCTCAGTAAAATAACCCATGGCGCCAAGGTAAAAAGCTTTTTTTATCTCCGCCCAACCAAACTGGTGACCTCTGGGGTGAATAAAAGAAATTGATTCCGTTTGGCTCCAAATACTTTTAGCCATTTCTAAATCAAGGCGGTTTACCGAATCAGCATATTGCACTAACAAATTATTCAAATCGTCATTGGTATCCGCGTTTGCAGCTGGTACGACAGCCAGTTGCATCAATACCGCAGCTAAACTAGCAAAAAATATTTTCTTCATGGTGAGCTCTTAAAGTGGCTATTTGATTGAATTAACTATAATAACCAGCCTGTTAATGCTGCAGGTAAAGGTAGGCGTAAAAATGGTAAATATCGAACATAAACATTGAAACCAAGAAGGGCTGAATAAGTAAAATGACTGTAATACGCACCACGGCATTTGCCGTGGCAGCCAATGCGTGCGGTACTGTATTAACATAAGCGTTTGCTCAGCATCTAGTGATAGTCATCGCTCAGCGTTAATGACCTCCCCAAAGCCAAGCAGCACCTCGCACGCCAGACGAGCTACCGTGTCGGTTTTTAATGACTGGAGTACGACATTCACCACCGAGTACATACTGAGTTAATATGTTTGGTAATAAGGGATAAATGGCGTCAATATTTGACACTCCCCCGCCAAGCACAATTACATCAGGATCTAAAACATTAATCACATGAGCCAGTGAACGCCCTAGTCTGTTGATATAACGTTCAAAAGCCGCTTGTGCGAGCAGCTCGCCATTATCGAGCTTGGTCGCAAGCTCAATGCCGCTGTTACACTCACCACCAGCAGCTTTATAGTCGCGTACAAACCCGGTTCCCGATAAAAATGTCTCAATACAATCATGTTTTCCGCAAAAACAATCTGTTGAGTTAAACTCATTGTCATGCATCCAAGGTAGGGGGTTATGCCCCCACTCACCCGCAATGCTGTTTCCACCTCGATGAACCTTACCGTTAATCGCAAGTCCCGCGCCGCAACCGGTGCCTAAAATCACGCCAAACACCATATCTTTACCACTTGCGGCGCCATCAACTGCTTCCGATACCGCAAAACAATTCGCATCATTGGCAACCCTCACCTCTCGGCTTAGACGTTGACTTAAATCAACATCAAGTGGTTGACCATTTAACCAAGTCGAATTCGCATTTTTTACCAAACCCGAATAGGGTGAAATAACCCCGGGGATCCCCACTCCTACAGTAGCCTGCTGACCTAAAACCGACTCAGCCCCCTGCACTAATGCACTAATGGTATCTAAAGTTGCAGCATATTCTTTAGGCGTTGGAACCCGTTTACGAAATAGCTCTTCTCCATTAGCGCTTAATGCCACTAACTCTACTTTTGTTCCGCCAAGATCAATGCCTATTCGCAACATGATCACCTATTCCCTAAAGTCGACTGCCTTCATGTGCTAATTATAACGCCTCTATCATTGAGTAAATATGGTGAAGACCACTATAATTGAGCCTAAAGTGATAACAGCTTATTTAAGCCAATGCGGTGCATAAGCAATAAAATATGGGTTCAAAATATCAGATTTTTGATTGTAGTTAAGTGCTATATCACTACCATACTGCAACACTTTACCTCCAGCGCTTTCAAGTACAGCTTGCGCTGCTGCTGTATCCCACTCGCTTGTCAAACCTAACCGTGGGTAAATTTCCGCTTCACCTTCAGCTAACAAACAAAACTTAAGTGAGCTACCAACACTTTTCATTTGATGTGTTCCAAACTCGGCTAAATAAGCTTCTAAACCAGGACTAACGTGGGAACGACTGCCGACCACTCTTGGTAATGTGTTTTTATCCCATTCAATGGTATTTAATGGGCGATTTTTGCCTGCTTGCTTCAACCAAGCGCCCCGCTCAAGGCTACCGAAATAACACTTATCGAGCACTGGAGCAAAAACAACACCTGCGATAGCCTGACCATGGTGAATAAAGGCAATATTAACCGTGAATTCGCCATTTCGATTGATAAACTCTTTGGTGCCATCAAGCGGATCAATTAGCCAGTAGGACTGCCATAGCTTTCGCTGATCCCAAGCAATGGTCGTCGACTCTTCTGACATAATTGGTATATGCGGCGTGAGCTTTTCAAGCGCCGCAACTATAATGTGGTGGCTAGCTAAGTCCGCAGCAGTAACTGGGCTGTCATCGGTTTTAACGTTCACAGTAAAATCATCAGTGGCATAAATAGCCATAATCGCATCACCGGCGGCCATAGCAACATCAACAACTGACTCTAGCCAAGTAGGGTTAAACCGCGGAAAGGCTCATCACTTTGTGATGCTGTTATTGGGGATTGAATTTGACTCAAAGTGCGCTCGCTTATGCTATGTAACTATCGACAATTTATTATGCCATCGACCCCAACCAAAATTTAATAACCATTTGAACATTCTAGGTCTAAAAAAAACTAAGCCAGCAAAACTCAACATTACAAACATCATTATGTTAATCAGGACTTAACAGGAGGTGACGTTTACCTTCAACCATGGTGGCCCCTACTTGCCTATCTGCGCAGCCTTTGCCTGTCTCAATTGATTTTACACACTGATAAACGCGCACATAATCAACTTCAAAAACTTGCGGAAAAACGGTTAGATCAATACCGTTTTCATTGACCTTTTCTGCCCAGTCACCACCCACAGCAAAGTTTATCAATAAATGAAACCGTTGATTGAATGGGGCGTCCATTGCAGCAATATGACTCTCACTCCCCTTCACTAACTCGCTATACCACCCTTGTGAGGTTTGTGTCGCATAATGCACGTCATCAACATACCAGCGGATCTCATCTTGCTCCCACTCAACCGCGTATACATGAAAATCAACGGCAGGGTTAGCATTGTCAGGAAGGCGATAAGCATGCCCTGAGTAGACATTATTAGGCCACTCTTGACCATAATGTAAAGTGCCATGAACTCGCGTTTCCACTTCACTGTTATCCGCAGCATTAGGAGCTAACTTTGCCCCAAGATTAACCGCTTCAACAATATCGATTTCACCGGAGCTAGACCACTCGCCGTATACCCAGTCGGAAGGTAACATCCAAACAGCGCCCCAAGTTCCTTGTCCCATAGGCAATTTAGCGCGTACTTCAAATCGACCATACCGCCACTCACCCTTGCCAACAGTACGCAGTCGCGCTGATGTAAATGCTTTGGTGACTGAGCGATCGTCAATTCGATAATCTAGATGGTCATCTTTATGGGCAGGTCCGCTATATTGCTCTTGTTGAGCCACGATATGCAGCTTCCCTTGAGCAACAAAACTGTTTTCATGACGTTCGGTATAGCATTGAGCTTCTGAATTACCGCCACCGTAGCAATTAATCTCATGGCCCCACTTGGTTAAATCAAGTGCATTGCCATTAAACTCATCACTCCAAACGAGCTGCCATCCTCGTAAACTAGGAGGCGGACTCATTTGGCAAGCACTCACTACCATTAGCAAACCGATGCTTACTGCCCACATGAGTGTGCATCGAGTATTGACTAGCACAAACGCAGTAGGTCGCCAGTAATGGGGAGCCCGTATGCTAAGCCACTTAATCATAAAAGCTTAGTTTCAATACCAGTCTCCATTCATTGACACTCTATCGTTACCGTTTCATCTTTGTGCAACGGCCTGATCTCAATATCTGCAATATTAAGGATTAACGGGCTGGCAGAGGCCAGTGAAAAAGGCGTTGTCACTTTGCCTAAGTCGACGCCTGAATACCTAAAGCATTTAAGGTCAATATTCACCGCTTGCCACTGCTGGGCAGGTAGCGCGTTGAGTGTTGGAGCGATATCTAATGGCTCACCACAATCAGTATCGCACTTCATGGCAATATAGGTTTTTTCAATCAACGGCTCGTTAATGCTGTCTGTTGCATTATCGCTGGAGCCTGCCTGGTCAATTTTTATCGCAAAAGACAATACCGAGTCCGACGCCAAGGAGGCTTTAAAGTCACTGGCTAAATGACTACTAAAATCAATGTACCCGCGCCCAGAGCCATTGAATGCCACCCGCCATGCATCTTCTTGTCGCTCTTTATCAATCGTACGCACATATACGGTACTGCTTTGCTGCATTGCTCCATTGACAGCCAATCGTTGGTCGTCGCTACCGATAAACATTCTCCATGGCGGTTGTACTGCACGTTTAAAAATAGCGACTGATTCTGATTCATCAAGGTGTGGTTGAATTACTTCTGGTAACATACCAAGCTCAACCTCATCAGCATAACTAAGACCAAAACCATAAGAGAACAGTGGTTTATAGTCATCATCAAACCGGTTTACTGCAGTTTGGTCCGGATGGCTTGGCCAGGAGTAAGACAGTTTTCCACTTATATCAAATTTTGGATTAGCCTTATCTTCACTAAACAATACTTCAGCAACCCCAGCGCCTTCACTGCCCGGAAGCCAAGCTGCGACAAAGGCATCGCTGGCATTAAGCTCAGCATTTACCCACATGGGTCTGCCACTGATAAACACCGCAACCACTGGCACCCCTTGAGCTTTGAGTTTTTTCAGTAATGCTAAGTCTCGCTTATTACCTGGCTGATACTCTAAGTCATCGACATCACCATGGCCTTCGGCATAAGGGTCTTCACCAAATACGACTATCGCCACATCAGGTCGAATGGCAAAGCGCCCTTCAGGGTTTAATATCGTTTTGCCACCCGCTTTTGATACTTGTGCTTTTATGCCTTCATAAATCGAGGTTCCACCGGGAAAATCATCATTGGTGTTATTCGTGCCCTGCCAAGTAATGGTCCACCCACCCGACTGCTTACCAATATTATCGGCACCATCACCTGCCACTAGCACAACCTGCTTAGGTGATAACGGCAGTAAGTTGCCATTATTTTTGAGCATTACCAGCGACTCTCTCACCGCTTGCCTCGCAACATCTCGATGTGCTTTCGAGCCGATTAATTCAGTTTTGCCTGATAACGGCCGTTGTGCAGGGCTTGGTTTTTCAAGTAAACCCGCACGCATCTTAACTCGCAGCACCCGGGTCACGGCATCATCTATTCGCGCCATGGGTAGTGCGCCGCTTTTAGCTTGTGCGACAAGGTTATTAAACAAGGGTTTCCATACTGGCGTTGGTGCCATATAAACATCTAACCCAGCAATCGCAGCATCGGAGCAATTATCAACACTGCAACCTTCAATTTGACCATGACCATTCCAATCACCAACTACAAAACCATCAAAGCCCATTTGGTTCTTCAGTACATCAGTTAACAAATACTGATGACCGTGGCTCTTTTTCCCATGCCAGCTATTAAATGAGGCCATCACACTTTGCGCACCAACAGATAAACCACTTACATAACCTTGGGCATGAATATCAAATAAGGCTTGCTCTGTTGCCACATTATCACCTTGGTCTTTACCACCAACGGTGCCACCATCACCCAAAAAGTGTTTAACGGTCGATATAACCCGTTCATCTCCTAGAAAATCTTTATCTGCCGCCCCTTGAAGCCCTTTAACGATTGCAGCAGCATAATCACTGACGATTTGTGGGTCTTCCGAGTAACCTTCATACGTTCGCCCCCAGCGATCATCCCTTACCACCGCCACAGTTGGAGCAAAAACCCAATCGATACCTGTCACCATCACCTCTCTTGCAGTGACGGTGGCTATCTGCTCTATCAGTGCAGGATTATTTGCCGCCCCTAACCCGATATTGTGTGGAAACAGCGTCGCACCAATAACATTGTTATGCCCATGAACGGCATCAGTGCCCCACATTGTCGGGATCGTCGAGCCGTCAATCGAATCATCTATCGAAGCTTGATACATCGATTCAGCCAAGGCTATCCAATCTGCAGGAGTGGCATGTTTGTCACCATTAGGAAAAGAGCCACCACCATTAAGGTAAGAACCGAAGCCGTAAGTACGCATATCCTCAACGGTAATGTCACGGATCTCAGGTTGAATCATCTGTGCAATTTTTTGCTCTATCGTCATGGTTGACACCATCTGTGCGATAGACTTTTCAATATCCGATTGTGGTTTTACAGCAAGTTGTAATTTGGGCCACACGATGGCGGCATCACGAGGCTCTACTGGAAGGTTGGCGTTAGAAGAACAAGCTGTCATCACGATAATTGCTGCCATCATCAATACACCGCTACATAAGATAAAAATTAGGTTTTTTGCGCATGCTGCCAATAAATCGAAACGTACTATATTCATTATCATTATTAAATTCCCTTTCTATGGCCATGGTTGAAAAATCAAACAACATTTCACTCTTAACGCCCCATCCGCCGCGAAAAGCTTAACTTGTTCAATTTGGCCTCATTAGAACATAGAACAAAAATTGCAATTTCACCGCACTATGAATAAAAAAACAGTGGAAGATCAAAGCAACGCAGCAAAATACGGTCACGCAGCTATTAATCACCAGCCTTACTAATAAACCTCTCGCCAAATACCCACACAATAACGAAACAGTACTGCTTATTGCCGCTAATGCCTCACCGCACTATCTGATCTGATTGCTAATTTCGGCCACCATTAGCTGATGAATTTAGCTAAAAAATTGGTGATTTATCTCGATTGTTGACTAAACTCCTATGGAGTAAGTCCAATTTATTATTAGTGAAACGGTTAACGCCTGATAGCGTTAATGTCTGTAGCTTCATTGGTAATAAGCCTTCAATAGCATACGTTTTACCGATGGATATCTACGCTATAAACCGAATTGATACGTCACCAAACTAATATGGAAATTAGAATGAAGCGTCCAACCACTATTGCCATAGCCCTTAGCAGCCTGTTTATGACTTCCTCCGTTTTATCCAATACTGCAGCAGATCTTAAACCTAATATTTACCAACAAACCGGTCTTATTGAGCCTGTACGTCAAACATTACCCCAACGTTTAAGTAAGGTTGAAGCCAGTATCAATAAGCTCATGGCACAACTGACACTTGAAGAAAAAGTGTCATTAATTCATGCCAATGGTAAGTTCAATACCGCAGCGGTTGAACGGTTGGGGATCCATGAAATGTGGTTATCTGATGGCCCTCATGGTGTGCGTCATGAAATTGAACGCCACAGCTGGAACTCAGCTAATTGGAACAGTGATTTTTCAACATACTTGCCAGTGTTAACCGCCGTTGCGGCGAGTTGGAACACCGACATGGCCACCCTACACGGTGCAGTACTCGGCAGTGAAGCACGCCATAGAGGTAAAGATCTGATCCTCGGGCCAGGAGTAAACTTAGCCAGACTGCCGCTTTATGGCCGGAATTTCGAGTATTTAGGTGAAGATCCTTATTTGGCCTCTGCGCTAGTTGTACCGCAGATCAAAGCCATCCAAAAAAATGATGTCGCGGCCACAATCAAACATTACGCACTCAATACCCAAGAGCTCAATCGTACAGGAGTCAATGCAAAACCCGATGAACGTACCTTACGTGAAGTGTATTTACCCGCCTTTGAAGCAGCAGTAAAGCAAGCAAACGTTTATGCCGTTATGGGTGCCTACAATGAATTTAGAGGTACTAACACAAACCAGAGTAAACACTTGGTTACCGACATTTTAAAAGGCGAATGGGGCTTTGAGGGGTTGCTGGTAACAGACTGGAATGTAGACATCAACACTTTTGATGCCGCTATGAATGGACTTGACCTTGAAATGGGGACAGACGTTCCACATTACAAAGATTACTACCTAGCCGACCCTCTCATAAAAATGATTAAAGCGGGCAAAGTACCGATGGGAGTATTAAACGACAAGGTGGCGAGGATCTTAAGGGTACAACTCAGTATTGGTATGATGGACGCATACCGTGTTGCAGGTCAGCGTAATATTGCCGCTCATCAACAAGCCGCGAGAAAAATAGCCGAAGAAGGCATTGTATTACTAAAAAATAGCCGCCAAGTTTTGCCTTTAAAGCAATCCGAAATGAAGAACATCTTAGTATTGGGGCCAAACTTAGACAAACAACATGCTCTTGGCGGTGGGTCGTCTGAAGTTAAATCACTTTACGAAGTCACTCCCCTACAAGGGCTTAAAAGCAAACTGGGCAAATCAACTAATATCAGCGTCATGCGGGCACGCAGTAACCAATTAACCCCGATCAGCAGCGACTACATTGCCACCCGACATTGGACCGGAACGCCCTCTTGGAATGTTAGCTATTTTAGTGATGATTACCGCCAAAATAGGATCAATGAGTCATGGATAACAGACTCAGAATTTAAAGCCACCAGCCTGATAGGTAGCAGCGGCGAACAATTTATCACCATGAAAGCGGCGATAAAACCGCTTAAGTCGGGGATCCATACGCTAAAGCTTACTGCTAAAGGCAAAGTAAACATTAAAGTTGATGGTAAGTCAGAACTGCGCAAAGAGGGAGATTCCGATGACATCGTCACTAAAAAATTATCCCTACACCAAGATAAAGTCTATCAATTTGAAATCGAGTATACCGGTAGTGCAGGCTATACCTTAGGTTGGGACACACCCAATAAGCTGTTTAACAGCCAAGCAGAATATCTGGCAGCAGCAAAAAATGCAGATGCCGTTATTTACTTTGGTGGTCTCAGCCATAGCGATGATAGAGAGTCAATTGATAGAGCCGATATGAAGCTTCCCAACCAGCAAGATGAATTGATAAGCAAACTCATCGAAGCCAATCCCAACACAATCGTTGTGCTCACTGCCGGTAGCGCAGTGGAAATGCCGTGGAAAGATCAGGCCTCAACCATTGTCTGGAACTCATATAGCGGTATGGAAGGCGGGCACGCGATGGCCGATATGTTATTTGGCGACGTAAACCCCAGCGGAAAGATGCCATTCACTCTACCTAAACAACTGGCCGATACCGCGCCTATCGCGTTAAAAGATTACAATGCCACCGAGTCCCTTTACACAGAAGGGGTCTTTATTGGCTATCGTTGGTTTGAACAGCAAAATATTAAGCCATTGTTTAGTTTTGGCCATGGTTTGTCATATACCAGTTTTGTGCTCAGCGACATAAAACTGTCTGCAGCAAGCATTAACCAAGGGGACACGCTCACAGTATCGGCAACGGTGACCAATGCCGGCAAGATGGCAGGAGCAGAAGTCGTTCAGCTATACCTGCGTGATAAAGAGGCCAGTGTCGAGCGACCAACTAAAGAGCTGAAAGGTTTTGCTAAAGTGATGCTGCAACCGGGGGAAAGCAAAATAGTAAACCTACAACTTAATACACGAGATCTGTCTTTCTGGGACGAAAAAAACAATGCTTGGTTAGCAGAAGCCGGAGAGTTTGAAGTCTTGCTCGGTACTAGTTTGGACTATATCCATTTGCAGACAACTTTCTCTTTAAAGTAAACAGGCACCTAGTCGGTTACACCGCTAACAACCTCAGTGCAATAAGTCTTCCGATAGGCTTATTGCACCTTAATTCTAATACAAAAAAATACTTACTTAACTCCCCTGCCAACGCAAAGATACCGTGTGCAATATTAAAGCTAATAGTGTAATTTTACTCATTTGCTGCAATGATAAAATACATATAGATAATAGTTTGTCTTTGTTTTTAATATAAAAAATACTTGTTCGACACTGTTAGCTAATAACTAAATGCTCTAAAATGCGCTTCATTGATAAAAGGGATCCCAATGAAACTAAAACTATTAACAGGACTTTTGCTTTTAGGTTGTAGCTCAGTACAAGCCGCTTGGTGGGTAGAACCAACTGATTTAGCACTTAGAGCCGATATTCAATTACTCGCCGATACCGGAGTGATCCTCCAGCCCGTCACCACTTACCCGTTAATGTGGGCAGGCTTAAAAGCTGATTTAGATAATACCGAACTTGCTAGTCTTTCAACGCAGCAACGCGCAGCTTTTGAGCGAGTCACCCAAGCCTATAAAAATGATCACCGTGCATTTAACACCGAAATCGACCTCGCAGCTGCTACCGACACCACTCGCTTTAATGGCTTTGGTCAAGACTACCGAGATAAAGGCGAAGTATCAGTCAATGCAGAAGTCACTAAAGAGTGGTTCAGTGGCCGCTTATCAGCAAGTTACCATGCTGATCCTATCGACGGTAACAGTGCTCGCTTAGACGACAGCTTTGCTGCCGTCATGTTAGGTAACTGGATTATTAGTGCTGGTGCACAGCAAAAATACTGGGGCCCAGGCTGGGATAGCGGTCTAATTCAAACCACTAACGCTAGACCTATGCCAGGGGTAACGTTAAGTCGTAATAACAGCCAAGCTTTTGAAACGCCATGGCTAAACTGGGTGGGACCATGGACGTTCACCACATCATTTAGCCAAATGGAAAGTGGTCGTCATGTGCCTGACGCTAAGCACTGGGGCGCACGTGGTACCTTAAGACCGATTTCAAAGCTCGAAGTGGGCTTTTCATGGACTATGCTATGGGGCGGCGATGGTTACGGTAATAGTTTAAGCGACTGGTGGGACGGCCTTTCTAACGGCGGCGAACTCATTGGTGAAAACGAGAATGGCCAAGAAAACTTACTCGCCGGTTATGATTTCCGCTGGTCAGATACCGCCTTTGGTATTACCTACGGTATTTACTACGAGCGCACCCATGAAGATTTTCATAACGGTAAAAACCGCTTAATTAACGCAGCAGATATGGGCGGTATTGACTTTGTATTAGCGGACTTAAATACCCGAGTCTTTGTCGAATACTCAGATACTCAAGTCGCCTGTGGTACCGATACCACCATATACAACTGCCTGTATGAACATGGCGCTTACAAAAATGGTTATCGCTACTATGACCGTAGTATCGGTAGCACCTACGATAATGACTCCAAGACATTAGTCATTGGCGGGATCACCCAACTTGGTGGCGGTCAAAGCCTTACCAATAAATTGCGCTTGTTAGACTTAAATACCGACGGCTATGATTCTGGTAATTTAAGTGGTGGAAACCCAGTTTCGCCGGGCGAAAATGAACATGTATACCAATATGACGCCAGCTACCATAGACCTTTTTACCAAGGTACCTTAAAAATGGGTGGCACAGTTAGCTTCAGTAAATATGACACTTCTGGTGGTGACGATTGGGATGCAACACTGTATGCCGGTTGGGAGCGTAGCTTTTAATCGTTGATTAATCATCAACTCATGTAAGCGAACAATAAAAAGGAGTAAACCTAATAAGGCTTACTCCTTTTTTATGGGTCTTCAACCAACGTATGTGCGTCATTACTGCGCTATTACAAATCAAGCACTCACAATGCTACTCAATTAATACCGAGTACTCATCTAGACAGGTATGGCCTCGAGCAGATAAAAAGCTTAACAGCGCCTCTGGACTGCGATTAAGGAGTCTTTCGATTGGAAACGCTACCGCATCAATTATCTCGATTGATTTTTCAAACCCGCCTAAACTAAAAGCCACATGGGAATCAGAACCCATCACCAACAAACCGCCCGCATCTTTAACCGCTGTAGCAATCGCGATACAGTTGCCTTCACTGCCTTTTCTAGAGCTTAAAAATGACGAGTTATTAATTTCAAGTGCCACATTATGTTTTGCAGCAGCCTGTGCCACAGCCTGAATATCTATCGGATACGCGGGGTTGCCAGGGTGAGTAATAATGTCGACCTTGCCACTTTCAATGCAATTAATTAACGCTTTAGTATGCTGCGCTTTTGTTGATGGCGGAAAAACGGGTTCATGAAAACCTGCCAGCACAATATCAAGCTGCTTTAAATATTCACCAAAAAAGTCAATCTCGCCCAACTCATTTTTAATATTGGCTTCAATACCACGTAATACACCAACACCATCAATCACTCTCGGGATCACCCGCATATTCACAAAATGCCAAAAATGCGGTGCATCGGCCATATCAGGGCCATGATCGGTAATCGCAAATAACTTAATGCCTTTTTCTTTCGCAACGTGCAGGTAATCATGCACAGTACTATACGCATGGGTTGACGCAATAGTATGGGCATGGATATCGACTAAAAATTTCATCAACGGCCTCGTTTTCAAACAAAAAAGGTAGACGCTTAGTCTACCTTTATCCTGTTGCTTTCTCTATGATTCATCACGCTTAACGGAGCACTAGCTCTCTTGGGTTAAGCGACTTTCTAACTCTTCCCAGCTCTGCCTTTTACGGTAGATTGTCGAGGCGCTAATATCGAGTAGCGCCGCAGCTTTAGGTACATTACCGTCACAAAAAGCTATTGCGTCCTCAATAGTCTGTTTCTCTGTTACCCATAGTGGTACCACATCGGCGGCTACGGTAGGCGATGCTGTTGTCGGTGTAGCAACCTCTATTGCCCCTTGCACAACCGAGTCATTATTAACATCTGAAAAATGACTTTCGCTACTTGCTGCTTGCTGCGTAGCCCGTTTAATGTTGAGATCTGCGGTCACCTGAATAGGTAACATATCTAATTCAACCGTAGCTGCATCATTGAGTACCACAACCTGCCGGATAACATTTTGCAACTGCCTTACGTTACCGGGCCACTGATAATTTTTAAGGCATTGTTTTGCCTCTGTGCTAAAGCCTTTAAACTGTTTACCTTCTTCTTTGTTATATTCTTTAAGCAGTTTGTTCGCCAGTAGCAAGATATCTTTACCGCGCATTCTTAATGGCGGCAATTCGATAGGGATCACATGCAATCGATAAAATAAATCTTCTCTAAAACGGCCAGCTTTTACTTCATCCCACGGGGCACGGTTGGTCGCACTAACAAAGCGCACATCAACCTTTTCCTCTTTAGTGCCGCCGACTCGTTGAAACACTCCCGTTTGAATAAAGCGCAATAACTTACTTTGTAGTTCTAAGTCCATTTCGCAAATTTCATCAAGAAACAACGTGCCGTTATGGGCCCGAGTTGCCGCCCCATCACGATTCGCAATCGCACCGGTAAACGCGCCTTTGGTATGACCAAAAATTTCACTTTCAATCAAGTCTTTGGGGATTGAGGCACAGTTAAGTGCAACAAAGGCTTCATCGCGGCGGCTACCGGCGTTATGAATAGCGTTAGCGCAGACCTCTTTACCTGTGCCACTTTCGCCCACTATAAAGGCCGATGCCTTACTGTTGGCGACACAATCAATGGTTTTATAAACGGTTTGCATCGCCAGTGATTCACCAATAAACCCCATGTAATGCGGCTTAGGCAAACTGCTTTCATACTTTGCGACTAAATTGACTAATTGGCGTTGTTTAAGGGCGTTACGAACGGTAATAGAGAGACGCTTTGCATCAAAGGGTTTGACTAAAAAGTCAAACGCGCCTGCCCGCATAGCGTCAACGGCGAGGTCGATAGTGCCATGTGCAGTGATCATAATAACGGTAATATCAGGGTATTGTTTTTGCACGATATCAAGAATGTCCATGCCAGACATATCGGGTAGTTTAATATCCAGTACCAGTAGATCGGGTTGCCACTGCTTTAGCTCATTAAGTGCATCTTCACCATGATTAACCAGGGTTACTTTAGCGCCATCAGCACGTAAGTATTCGGTATATAACGCGCCAAGTGACATGCTATCTTCTACGAGTAAAGCGGTAAACGAGCTAGTTATATCCATATAAACATCAACCTATTCATTTTACTATTCGAAAACGCTAAATGCTGCTTTGTAAAGTAAGTGTGCGACGCGATTACAAGATTCAAGGTCATCTTTAGAGTCTAGCAGGGATCGACTCCATCCGTTTTATCCTTACAACCATCACTCACGCCAAACGGGCTTTAAATACTGTTAAAGTTTGCTCTCCAATATCGATGGTTTGGCTGAGTAACTGCGACACTTCATTAATATCTCCTTGTTTAGCACTAAATTCAAGCGCTTTGGCAGCGGCACTTAATGCTTGAGCACCAAAACTCGCAGCGCTGCTTTTAAGCGTGTGGGCTTGTATGTCGGCTTCACTTAAATCACAGTCACCCTGCTTTTGGTAGGTCTGCAACAGCGACTTTAGCACGTTGATGCGCTCTTGGGCCTCATCCAGAAATACGCTGAACATTCTTACCATTGCCTCTTCACCTAGCATACTACTGAGCTCTGCCAGTGTGGCCTCATCAAGGAGTTCCGCCTCTGCTGTAACCGATGGTTCCGGCTGGTTCTCGGTCAAATTATCTACCTCTTCAGGTTCTTGGGTTAACTGAGTTTCGTCAATGTACTTAGGGCCCGTTTTTACAGGCTCAGTATCGGCCTCAGTGTTTGTGTTATCACACTGCCCCTCCCCTGGAGTATACGCTAAAGCCGTTGCACTCGTAGTTTGAGCAGGGGCATCTTCAATAAAGCTCGGCTCATTACTGTATTGATCATAGCCGCTAGACTCGTGTTCTGCCTGCGCTACAACATCAGTATGTGTCAGCCAATGGTTAACTGCATTAATTAACTGCGCGCTGTTAACCGGTTTGGGGACAAAGTCTTTCATGCCCACATTCATGCACAATTCGACATCTTCTTTTTGCACATTAGCGGTCATCGCAATAATAATTTGTTGCGGATCTTGCCGTAAAATATGCCCTGTCGCCTCGACCCCGTCCATCTCTGGCATTCTCATATCCATTAATATCAACGCATATTCTTTGCTCGCAGCCATACTGACGGCTTCTTTACCGTTATTAGCAACTTCAACATTAAAGCCAGCTTTATTGAGTAACGCACAGGCAACTAGCTGATTAGCAGGGCTGTCTTCAGCTAATAAAAGTGGTAACTGCGTTTGGCTTTTATTGTTAAGAACCTCAGCTTGGGGGCTAAGCGCGGGGCTGACATGGGGCTCACCACTGAGTAGCGCCAGCATCATGTCACGGCTAAGCGGTTTGTTGACCACTTGCTCAAGCCCCACCGCAGCCAGTAGTTTTGACGCTTCAGGCAAGACAACCGTCATCAGCGCCGCCATTAACGCTTCATCATGCAAGTAGGAAGTTTTTATTGCATTGGCTTGCCCAATACTCAGGTTAACAAGGCAGTGCTCGTCAATTAATACTAGATTAAATCGCCCTTGCACTTTCAGTACATCAAAGACCTGGTCAATGCTAGCCACACAGATAGTGCTAACCCCATATTGTCGGTATTGTTTTTCAAATAGTTCGCAATAAGTTGAGTTGGGATGCACTAATAACACCCGAGCATGTGCCGGAACGGCGTCTAATTGCGATAAAGCTTGACCCGCAGTGCTGTTATCTAGCTCCAGTAATACATCAAAGCTAAAACAACTTCCTCGTCCGGGTTGACTACGAACCGCAATATTGCCGTCCATGCGATTAATCAATTCAGCACAAATCGCTAACCCAAGACCTGTACCACTGTAATTGGTATTGTACTCATCATGGATCTGACTAAATTCTTTAAACAAGGTATCTTGCGCTTCTGCAGTGATCCCAATGCCTTGATCTGAGACAGTACAACATAGCTGAACTTTATTGGACGGCGCCTCAACTAACCACAGCTCAACCGCAACACACCCTCCCGATGAAAACTTAATGGCATTATCAACAAGATTTTGCACCACTTGCCGTAAGCGTTGGCCATCACCGAGAAGGCTTTCAGGCACATTACAATTAACAAAGCTGGCTAATGAAATGCCTTTATCTTGCGCTTTGGGAGACAAAATTTGTAATACCTGGCTGACCAATTTTGCTGCTGAAAAAGAACTCTTTTCCAATAACATTTGCCCAGCTTCAATTTTAGAAAAGTCCAGAATGTCATTAATCGTACTTAACAATGCTGTACCGGCTTCTTTAGCGGTATTGGCATAAATACGTTGCTCTTTATTCAGTTTAGAGTCCAAGATCAACTCAACACTACCTAGCACTGCATTCAAAGGTGAACGGATCTCATGGCTCATCGTCGCCAAGAATCTCGATTTGGCCTTACTGCCTTGCTCTGCTTGATCTTTGGCTAACTTGAGTTGTTTTTCATATTCAAGGCGGCTGGAAATATCACGAATAAATGCCGTTAAAAGCATTTCGTCGCCTAACTGCACAGGGATCATGGTTAGTTCAATAGCAATTGACTGCCCTTTAAGGCTGGTTGCATACATTTCAGTGGCATGTTTTATGCCTTTACCCTCACCTGTACGGCGATATTGCTCAAGCATCTCTTTAAAGGCAATTGTGGTCTCACCTCTAAACAGCCGCTGCGCCATTAACTCACCAATTAAATCATGCTGACGGGCTTGAAATAGCTCACAAGCGGAATCATTAACTTCTAGAATTTCACCAGTGATATCAATCGTAATAAGTGCATCTTTACTGCCTTGGAGTGTCGCCAACAAGATAGACTCTGTACGCTGAGCAGCCACTTCAGCACGCTTAACCTCACTTAAGTCTTTAATTAAACCAAGGAACAACAGCTCACCGTCCAGCTCCATTTTTGAAATCGCTAACTCAATTGGAAAAACCTGACCCGCTTTATGCTGCGCCAATAACTCTCGACCTTTACCGATAATTTTAGACTCACCACTTTCAAGGTATTGACGAATATAACCATTATGTAGATGTCGTTCTGATAATGGTAAAAGCAGCGACACATTCTCGCCAACTAACTCACTGTCTTTATAGCCAAAAAGGCGACTAACAGCGGGGTTAACTTCGCTTATCTTGCCGTGAGTGTTAATAATGACATACCCATCCAATGCCGTGCCTAAAATGGTACTTAAACGAGTATTTGCGTTCTCCAATGCATGGGTCTTAATATCAATATGTTCAACCATTTGATTAAATGCACCAGCGGCTTGTCCAATTTCATCTTGCGATGTTATTGGTAACTTAACCTGTTTTTCACCAGAAAATACTCGCTTTGAGGCCAACTTCAATTGCTGCAAATTTCGCGTTAAATAATGACCTAACATCCAAGAAAACAGTGCGACAAGAACCATTTCGAGTGCGGCGATAAACAAAAACTGCTTAGTCGCGTCAGCGATAAAAGCATCTAGTTTAGACACTTCTACCCCCAGCTCGACACGGCCATAAACAATACCGGACTCGCTAACATCAGCCTCGATATCAAATATGCCATCATCAACTGTGGTCACCTTGGTGTCTCGCGCCGCAAGGTGCTCCTCACCGCTTATCAAACTTCGACTAACTAGAAGATGCTCTTGGTTGAACACACTGACATACTGCACTTGATTGGTTGCTATAAGCTCGTTAGCTAAATTATTCAGTGTCGATAAGTCGGTACTTAACACGGCATCTTTGGCCGCGGCAGCAAACAAGGTCACCATTGATTGCGCTCGGTTTTCGATCTCTGATTCATTCGATGACTTTAAATAACTAATGCTGGTGTATACCAGTAACATCAATAGCAGACCTTCAATAATCGCGATGCCCAGTATTGTTTTTAGTCGAAATGACATTATCTTGCCTCCTGCAATCGAATGCTCTTAGCGCCAAGGTTGAGGGTTCGTACATTGTCCCAATCATTGTCGTTGGCAGGTTCTAAGGCATTAAAGCCTAGGTTGCTAAGTAGCTGCTGCCCTTGTTCTGAATCAAACAACGCAACCAATTCGCCTTGTAACGCAACTCGTGTGCTAGCAGACACTCGCGGATGAACAGCTATAGCGTGTGGCGTATAGGCTGGCGTAGTCCATAAAATTCGCAGTTTAGATTTAACTGCAGCTGGTAAGTTATTAAAAGTGCGGCCAACCCCACCACCAGCTGCAAATAGGCCATTAGATACCGCCATGTACACAGAGTCATGGGAACCAACATACACAGGGGTGAAGTCAATATTGCGTTGTTTTAAGTTTGCTCGGGGGATCATACTGGCAGCAAAGGCACCAGGGGCCGGAAACGCGAGAGTTTGCCCCTTAAGTGCTTCAAGATCTTTATCTGATGTGGTAATAGGGACAACGATAATCCCTTTAAGCATTTTGTCGGTTTCCTTAACCAAGGCCTGATAACCTTGGGCTTGATTAAACTGCACATAATGATGTGGGTTCATATAAGCAATATCGTACTCACCCTTTGCAAGCCTAGCCTCAAAGGTTGGAATATCTGGCGCCGTTGCAAAACGCAAATCTAGCTTTGCATTTTGCGAAACCTCGGCCAATAACGGCCCCCACACTTTGGCCAAAGTACTGGCAGCTTGTTGTGGAACCACACCAAAAACTAGCGTTTGAGGCAATGGCTCAGCTTTTGCCACCGCTGTACCCAGCTGAAATAATAAGAGCAAAGCACTATATAACAGTGCTTTAACTGTGTAGAGGCAATCATCACCGGCTCGACTAATCATTAAAAACATACAGCTCTACCTTTGATAAGCATTTATTTGCATTTTACTAATAGCAGCAATAAGCACGCCAATCTGATAACCGTAAAAAACCGGATCTAATATTTAATTTATTGTTTTATGACAAACACTTAAATACTGAAGTTCAGCTGCTTAAATATGAAGCAGGCATTTGCATTTTGCAATGGTGTTGTTTGACTTAGATTAGTGATCAGGCTTGAACGTTATGATCTGTTTTAAATACTTAAACCATAATATCGACTGAGTTGAACCAGTTTGAATACTGCTTAGCTATACGGTAACTCAAAGATAGAACAGACGCCGTAATGGCTAATAACCTTTGTATGAATGAGGAGGTGTTTGGGTGCAGAGCTTATCGATAAGGTCAAAAAAGGCGCTGTTAAACAGCGCCTTTCGCAAGTATTTCGGTGTTTTTAAATAAGCACTAACAAAGGCTTATTTACACGTGATAATCAGTAGCTCGTTATCAAGGTCAATTACTTCAGTTTCATCACCTTGATGACATGTGCGCTCTTTAATCGTTACAGGTTTGCCGCTATCGGTATAAGGCTTACCCGAAGATTGATCGACCACAATCGCAATCGCCATTGCCGTCATCGCCACTGCAAACGCTGGATAATGGTGATGGTGATTATCAACAATCACAACCTTACCACCGTGCCAGTTACGCCATCCTGGTACAATCGGTCTGTACCATGGGCCACGAATTGGCTGCACTACAATCGGCTTTGGTGTCGGCTTAACAATAACAACATTGTTGTGCTTGTTATTATGTTTATTACCTGGGGCTACAATCACAGTATTGTTATTGTGCTTGTTATTATGTTTGTTACCAGGGTTTACAATCACAGTATTGTTATTGTGCTTGTTATTATTTTTATTGTGATTATCGCCCTTCCTATTATTCTGATTGATAATCACAGTGTTATTACTGTTTTTGTTATTGTTTTTTATAATTCTGCTGCCGATTTTATCGTTAGAGTCATTATTAATCAGGCGATTATTAGGCTCTGCAGCAACAACACCTGAAAAGGTGATAATTGAAAGTGCCGTCAAAGTTGACAACACTCTATAAAGTTTGTTTTTCATGATGACTCCTAAATTAAAGGCATGTTTTATACATTAGGTATAGCGCAAGCTCAACAGCTAGTGGTTAATCTTTACCTTAATTTAATTTCATACAGAGAAGCTTTTTATAAACTTTATATTTAAATGCAGAGCGCACCATTTAAGCCTTTGTTTTGTTTGCACATAAAATATAAATTTAAGCAAAAAAACATAAAACCACCAACCGTAACACTTGCGAACAAATAAAAAACAAAGAGCCACCAGCCACAACATTTACAAACACTGCATTCACTTTAATAAAGCATAATCAAGAAAATACCTAAAAATGAATATACTAGCCAATATAATTGAATTAGCCGCATTATTCATTGCAAATATAAAGTGGAAACATGTGAAAATATATTCAAAAATGCAATGACTTACAACCTTACTCAATAAAACCAAATAAGTTGTGTTTCATATTCACTAAACCTAGCTGTTTCAATATATTTAAAGGCTCGATATCTCCTTTATTTGGTTAGCAACTTAGCTGTCTACAACATGGTTAATATCCAGCACTGTGTTTGCATTTTGCAACTCAGCAGCATTTCAAGCTGCCAGTAAAAAATAATATAAAATAAAGAAATGTAAATATAGTTATTCATAAACAAGGGTATAGCTTGTTATTAGGCTACTTGGCATGACGTTTGCCTTATTCATGATATCACCCAATCATTTTGCGAATAAAGGCTATGGCTACATCAACAGCGTCCCAAACAAAACATACGTATCATGTCATGATAGTAGATGACTGCTACAGTGAACGCTGCTTATTAAGCAGCTTACTTAACGCGATGGGATTGCATGTGGTTGACTTTGCCAATGCCGAAGCTGCCATTGAACACCTTAAAGACCATGCAATCGACCTTGTTATTACCGATTGGATGATGCCAAAAATGAGCGGTATTGAATTTTGCAAAATGCTCAAAAGCAAATCCAATAGCCCCTATACCATATTGCTGACCGGTAATAGTGAAAATACACATATCGTTGAGGGAATTAACTCGGGCGCAGACGATTACATTGCTAAGCCTTTTAATAGCCCAGTACTCAAAGCTAGGATCCACGCAGGACTTCGCGTCATTACAATGCAGCGACAATTGGCTGCCAAAAATCACACTTTGAATCACCTTCTCGCCAAAGAGCAACAATACCTTAGCGAGCTCAAACAAGATCTAGCCCTTGCAGCCCAACTGCAACAAGCCCTGCTACCCAATAACAGCGAGCTCAACCAGCAGTGGAAGGTAAACTGTCAGTTCAAACCCGCACAGGATTTAGCCGGCGATATTTTCCAATGTTTTAATATTGACGATCAGCATATTGGTTTTTACCTGCTTGATGTCAGTGGCCACGGTACAGCAGCCTCGATGCAAAGTTTTACGCTGGCGCAAAACCTGACAAACAACCGTGAAGCTTGGCAAGCTTTAGATGTATGCAAATTGGTTAATACCCTTAATCATGAATTTGTAGATCCACAAAATAATGGTTGCTTTGCCACCATGGTGATAGGCATTGCCAATACTCACACCGGCCGCGTGAGGCTCATCAACGCAGGCCACCCAGCTCCCATTGTCATTAATCAGCAGCAAGCCTACTTTGTCGATGAAACCCGAATCAACATTGAAACGCAGTTGCCACTGGGGATCCGTAAAAATTATCAATATAGCTGCAGTGAGTTCTCATTAGTCCAACAAGAACATTTATTACTATACTCAGATGGGATTTATGAGTGTAAGCATTCAAAACATGGCTTCTTTGGTCAAGACAGATTACTGAGCATTATTAATGGTGCTAGAACCTTACAGCCTACGTCATTACTGCACCACCTCACTCACAGTTGTGACCTATGGCAAGAGAAACAAGCCCAAGATGATATTTCGTTGATGATGATTTCAACCCAGTCAGCTTCAAATATACCGACGACTAAACAGTCGATTCACCATTAACAAGGAGATTGCGATGAATAGCCTACAAATAAAGCTTAATAACACCGTATTAGCTGAGCAATCTCTTTGCCAACAAATAGAGCAATTTATGTTGTATAACAGCATCAGTTCTTCACACAGGTTTAAAATTGTCACCTGCGTATTAGAAGCCGTTGCCAATGTTATGCAACACACCAATGATAAAGATGCCGAAATGATCTTGATCCTCCATAACCGCGACAACAAAGTTATAATTGATTTGCTAGACAATTCGCCACTACACAACAGCCAAACGCCTGATAAATGCCCTGATATCTATTGCGAATCTGGCCGTGGTTTATGGATAATGGAAAACTGGATGGATAGCGTAAAAGTGAAGCAATCAGCAACAGGTACTCACTTACAGTTAAGCTTATCGACTCTGTGAGATTGTAAAGGGTCGTTTGACCAAGCGCTTTGAATATCATGAGAAAGTAACGACAGATAAACCATCAAAGTAAACGTTCAATGACTGCCGCACCTTTTGGATTTATACAAATAGTGAAATATTCATCATAAGCCAATGCACATATTTTCTTAGGCAATGCCTGGCGTTTCAGCATTTTGTTGCAGTTCAATAATTCCCCTTGCGCAGCTCAAGCTAAAGCTTGCATTTCACAATGGTTCATCATGCCGTGCACTTGCTTTCACCTTAACGATGGCGTCATATCTGAGCCGGCTTATCTTAGAAGTACCACCAGGTTGACAACCACTAGCTCAACGTTGCAGCGCAAATCTAAACTGTCTCCTCACCTTAATTAAGTTATTAGTTTCAACAACGGCTCACTAAATTTGATGTGCTAGAAAGCGATTCAAACCCCGTTCATATTGCTTTGCATATTAAGAATATAATGCGACGAACACGTTCTCAAAATCGTAATAACTCTAAAAAATCTTTAAAAACAGTGACTAGCAAGTTGGCACACTAGCTGCATTATCTATACGTATATTAGCCACATCAACCTATACGCGCCATGAACAATTATTTGTTTTAGCTGCATTAGATACATTGCTTAACAGCAAACTAGGAGCTCACTATGCAATTTTCACCTTTAGCACAGAGTAACGCTTGCAAAATCACTCTACCTATTGAAATGGTTATGACACAAACTCCCACACTGCGTGCCGCCATTTTGCAACAGATAAGTAGCGGCATGACACAACTGGTGATTGACTTAAAACAAGTGCAATACATTGACTCAAGCGGTCTATCAGTATTGATTTCTGCTCTTAAAAAAATTGAAGAATATAACGGTGAAATCGTACTACTTTCTCCCACTCCTGGGGTTAAAGCATTAATCGAACTTACTCGTTTACATCAAGTATTTACTATTTACGAAGACGAAGCCGCTGCCATTGACTACATTTGTAATGAGCTAGTGAACTAGCTAGTAACACATAAGGATATCGCTATGGACTGCAATCACAGCTTAAATCAACCGATGACAGCAGCTTACGGTGCTCAACAGACGCGCTCAGGGGCAAACTCCCTGCCCGCTAAAAGGCAGTTAAATGCATTCTCTGCGCTACTGTTAATGGCCATCGCAACAGCACTAACCGGCTGTGTTTTACCTGGCCATCCTGAAGAAGCCCAAATCTGTGACAGTGTTGAAGATGACATGACTCAATGCCATTTTTACGACAGCGACACTCCATATATGCGCAGCAAAACCACTAAACGTGCGCCCAAGGTTATTAGCCAAATGCCAAACTCACCATTGGGAACGACTTGGTTAATGGACTCAACCAAAGCGCAGCGAGCAGTCAACTTACCGAAAAATATTCGCCTATCGGTAGGCGACAGAGTCAAAGTGAACATTCTTAACGGACAAGAATTTAGTGGTAGCGTTGAGGTTAATAATGACGGTTATATCTATTTACCCTATCTAGACCCTATCCACGCTAAAGGGCTAGAGGTGAAACAACTGTCTAATGCCATCGCACAACATTTAGTCGAAGCAGATTTTATGCTTAAAAATAGCGTACGCTTAAGCATTACCCCTATAAAGTGGGCACCGGTACAAGTGACGGTTTCAGGCGGGGTATTTGAGCCTGGGCAACATCAAATCAACAAAAAAACAGATACCGAAATTAAAGACGATGATGCAGGCCACAGTGGCGACCAAGCAGCAGAGCGCAGCATAGCTGCTGCATTAAGAGCCTCAGGCGGCGTTCGACCAGATGCCAATATCAGTGAAATCATGGTGATCCGCGACCAACATACTTTTAAACTTGATTTATCAGGCGTGATCCACGGTTACCCAGTACCAGCAATGACCTTAATGTCTGGCGACCATATTCATGTACCACAACACGATTATTTTGATGACGCACTGGCTAGACCATCACAAATTACTGCGCCAGGAATAAAAGTGTTCTTATCTAACCTAACCCAGCCCGCAACCAGTAACTCGCAGTCAGCGGTCGACACCGACACTACCCGTTTTCCGTACGGTACACGTCTGCTTAACGGTGCAATTGCCGCCAACTGTGTTGGTGGTGCGCAAACGACTAACGCTAGTCGCCATATTTTATTGTTTACTAAAAATCCATTAACGGCTGAGGTTGATGTGGTTGAACGTTCAATCGATTCATTGATCAGGCACTCTTGGGAAACAGGAATGAACCCAATATTGATGCCAGGTGATGGTATTGCTTGCTATGACTCTCGTGTCACGAACATCCGTGAAATAGCCCGCTCTGTGACTGAAATATTTGTCCCAGCGACCTTAGTAGAAATACTGTAATAACCGAACCGTACATAAAATAAAGGAGGCTTTGATGAGTAAACAACAATCAATAAGACCTCTATTGTGGATGAAGCGCTTTATCATCAACGGTAGCCAACTAAAGCCTAAAGAGCGCAAAAGTGCTTACTTAAAGCTCACTTTTGCACTACTGGCCTGTATTTGGCTTATTGTCATATTATTTATATTCACCAACCCTAGCCGATACGAAAGCCAGTGGACATTAATCTTACCTGGAGCAGGTGCTGGCGCAGTAGTTAGCCTCGACAGTGTGGGGCAAGCAAACAGTAGCACCAGCTCACCCTATTTAAGTACCGCCATTGACCCTAGGATCAATTACAAGTCTATTGCCACCAGCAGAACACTACTTAACGATGCTGCAAAATTGATGAACATCAAAGGCAGCGAGTTTACTAAACCTAAGCTTAAGCTGCCCAACCAAACCGGTTTGATGGAGTTTAGTTTAAAAGCCAACACAGCAGAAGATGCACAACAACGCGCCTGGGCGCATTACCACAGCCTGCAAGCCCTTCTATCAAGACTGCGCAATGATGAGGTGCAGCAACGAGAAGATGCAATTAGGGTCGGTATGTCGAGCTTTGCTAATAAAGTGAGTCTCACCCAAAATAAACTCTTAGAGTTTCAGTCAGAACATGGCTTAGTCACGCTTGATCAATTTAAAGAACTGGCTCTGACAATGGAGCGTTTAAGGCATGATAAAGTTAATTTAGTATCTGAGTACCAAGGCGTTATTGCCAGCCAAAAGATGCTAGAAACTCATTTGTCACTTTCGCCAGCACAAGCGGCAGGGCTGCTCACTCTAAAAAATGATCAACTGTTTCAACAGTTGTTGGTCACCTATACCAATGTCACTTCTAAACTCACGGAGTTTGGTAGCCGTTATGGTCAGCGTCACCCACAAGTGGTGACATTGAAAAATGAGCAAAAATCAATTTTGGCTGCACTTGTCAAACGGTGTAAAACCTTACTTGGATATTTTGAAGAGCGCCTCATGCTAATGCTTTCGGTTGACGACCTCGATGGGCGCGCACAGTTAATGCAGCAACTATTAACGCTCGACACTCAAGCTAAAGGCCTCAGTAGCAAGATTGCGGCTCTCACACAGCAGATCCACGATTGGGACCATCGTTTATACGACAGTAATGATGACGCAGCAAAGCTCGAAGATCTGCAACGAGAGCATCAAGTTGCCACCGCGGTGCTGACATCTGCACTGGCCAAAATGGACGTAGGAAAAGCAGATATATATTCATCATTTCCTTTGGTACAGTTAATGTCGACACCAACATTAGCTGAAAAACCAGATAAGTTAGCATTCTTACTGGCACTGGTAGGCGGGTTTGCCGCATCGATATCGTTAATCGCAGGGATGGGAATGTTATGGATCCGCAAGCCTATACTCCAGAAAATTCTGATGAACGACTAATTTGGTACTCCATCACCGGCACCTACTTCTTTTGGGTGCTCGGTGCCATGTATGTGGTGGCGCCAGTGATTGCTTGGATCTTACTATTAAGGCTCACCAAAAGGGCATTATCAGACGACCAGCAGTTTTCAATTAGCAGAACACAAGCCTACTGGGTTGTTGCTATGTGCTTAATGTTATTAGCACTCGTTGTTGGGCATCTCAGTGAAGGGCTTGGACTGGCAAAATTAATCAAATCTAGTATTGGCTGGGCTAAAGGCTGGGCGCTTTTAGCTATATTTCCGTTAATCGGTTCACTCAATATTCGGCCTCAAATCATCTACCGCGCCTGCTGTATTGTGTGTAAACATACCCTTATCTTGCTACCTTTTTTTGTACTTGCTTGGGTCGTGAAGCTACCAAGCACCTTATACACTTCTCCTATCAGTATTATTGGCGGACCAGGGCCAGAATTTTTTAGCGTCAGTCTGTATGAGATCGATCCCGGTAGTGGGATCCCGCGCTGGCGTTTATTTACCCCGTGGGCACCGGCACTCGGCATGATGGGAAACCTGTTTTACATTTTTGCCACTCAAGAAAAATCCCGCCGCTTTAGATATTACGGTTACGCTGGCAGCTTATGCATGATTTTAATGTCGCAATCCCGTCTTGGTCTGGTTTGTTATTTACTCTTAATCGGGTTTTTCATGTTTATCCGTTGGTACCGTTCGCCATGGTTGTATTTAGCCGCCAGCCCTGCCCTACTTTTACTGGGGTTGTCTGGCTATACCGTGGTCGAAAAAGTTCAACAAAGTATCGACGCCTTTAAAAATGCCCGAGCGGGATCAACACGAGTAAGGCAAGAACTGGCCAATATTGCCCTTGAACGTTGGGCTAACGAAGCGGTGCTATGGGGACATGGTATTGTAGAAAAAGGCCCACATTTAGTGGAATACATGCCTATTGGTTCACACCATACTTGGTATGGTTTACTGTTTGTAAAAGGGCTTGTTGGTGCTTTGGCCCTTGCCTCTGCGATGCTAATCACTTTCTTTAGCTTATTACGCTATATGTTCAGTAATGCAATATCTGCCGTATCACTGGCCATTATTGTACAAATATTTTTATATACCTTCGGTGAGAATCTCGAAATTCTAGCTTACCTGTTCTGGCCAGGGTTAATCATTATTGGCATCGCGCTGTCGCAAAACAAAGTTAACCTAAAAGCGCAATTAGCAACCAAACAGCAAGAGTAACTGAGCCCATTCAGGTTCAGCATAGCTCTACAATTGTCACCTATTTCAGTTAATGAGTCTTCGTTTCAGAGGGGGCTGGCAAAGGTAAGTAGACACGATATTAATCCGTCGTCTATAACCTCTAGTGGTATTTTGTATTTACAGGCGTCATTCGAATCATGACTCGACGTTGAGCTCTCTCATCATTATCTACGCCTAGGCTCTCATTGGCCTGTAGCTCTGCAAAAAAACAATATCAATGTTAGTAATCGGTATCGGCAATTTATGCCAAATTTCATTTGCGATGAACAGCTAAAATCCTAATAGCTGGCTTAGCATTCCACATAAGCCCTAAGCCAGCTAAAGGTGTAAACAACTTCGTAACTAGAACTAGTCCTTCATTGCTGGTTTATAATCGTGACAGTATGAGCAATAGTTTCTTACGACTTTATTTTGTTGATGGCAATTAGTACAGTCTACATAACCACCATGAATAGAATCATGAGGGTTCCAGTTACCTAGATCCGAAGTATTTTCCGCATTCTCTTCATATGAGCCATGACAACTAATGCATTGTTCAGCAGTGTCAAACCCTTCATGCATTTGATCTATTTCAGCATCTTCTGCCAACGCAACATTAGAGCTTAGTGATAAGATTAAAGTCAGAAATAAACTAGCCTTAGTTTTAGAAAATAATTGCATACTATGCTCCTTTTACAGCATGTTTGGCTGACAAATATCCAAATGTAATTGCACGTCCAATTGATGTACCAGGAATATGACGTGGGTAATTACCTGAGAAAAAGTCACCAGATGCATTACCAGCCGCGTACAGGCCGTTAATGACTTCACCTTTATCGTTTAACACTCTTCCGTTCTCATCAATGATTAAGCCACTCACAGTTGCAAGGATCACACTATTACATAAGAGGGCATAATATTTCTTACCATCAAATTCTTTTGCAAACTCCATATCGCGATTGAAATCAGAGTCGATACCGCTGGATTTGAATGAATTAAATTTCTTGATTGTTTTAACTAGATTGCCATTGGGAACATTAAGCGCCGCTTCAAGTTCACTTGGACTATTTCCTTCAAACAACCACCCTTTAGCTTTAAGAGTGTCAAAAGAAGCTACGGCTTTATCAAAAATTGATTTATCTTTTGAAATCATTGTGTCATCAAATAACAACCAACTTTTTTTACCTTGAGTTGCCTGCCTATTTGTTGCATTAGAAATTGATTGGAAAGCCACATCTTCTCTGACAAACCGCTTACCATCATCATTAACGATGGCGTAAAGACCCATGGCTCTTAACGTTCTAACTGCAGGAATATGGAATGATTCTGGGCTGCCGAAAGTAAAATTCATTACAGCATGAGGGGCAGGGTCCATCGCAGCACCGACTTTTAAGCCCATCATATGACCATCACCAGTGGTTCCCCAGCATGGGTTCCACCATGAAGCTGATGAATAATCTTCCGGACGTAAATATGCCTTCATCATTTCAGGGTTAGCATCATAACCTCCTGAAGCCAAAATGACGCCCTTACCAGCATTAACTTTAATGTATTCACCTTTCTCTTTGGCTATAACACCTGTAACTCTGCCGGAGTTATCAGTCATTAATTGTACAGCTGGAGTGCTATATTTGGTCACAATGTTAGGGTGCTTCATCGCCGTATTAGTCAGGTCTTTGATGATATACACCCCTACATGACCACTTCTAAATTTAACATCTTTAGGAAGTCCAGGAGTTTTGTAGAACATGCATTCAGCATCAATGACAGGTGCACCAGTATTCGGGTACTTTGGTTTTAACGGCATTGGGGCAATAACAATCCCCCTTTCTCCTCTTTTGAACAATGTTTCCATAAAGTCAGTTGCTTCGCCTGACTTTTCTACATAAGTTCTAACGACATCTGGTCCAATCCGGTAACTAGCTGAACGATGCATCTCATCGAGTAATTCAGCTTTATTTGTTTGAACTCCAGCCTCTTTTTGAGTTCGAGAGTCAACAGAACCAAAGCATTCAAAAATACCTCGGCCTTTAGTCATCTTTTCAAGTAGAACGACTTTAGCACCCTCTTCGGCGGCTTTTAGTGCTGCAATTAACCCAGCAATACCACCACCAACAACCACGACATCACACTCATGTGTTTTTACTATTTCATTTTCACCTATGTTACGGTCTTCAAAACCGATAGGCCCTTTAGGCCCAAGAGATGTACCTTTTTTGGTGTAGATTGAATTGACATCGTCACCTAAAATGCTTTCATAAACATCTTTAGGATCTTTAGAGGTTGCTTCAGCAGTAAAGGAGGTACCTAATGCAGCAGCGACACCAGTCACCCCTGCACTTTTTATAAAATTGCGTCTAGAAAGATTCGCGTTAAAGTCATTCATATTTTTTCCCTTTTAAAACCACAATAAAGTAAAAGCGGCCAAACACATTAAGCAGGCAATAAAAGTTATGTATAAAGGTTTACATTAAAATAAAAGTACTGCCTGTTTAAAATCAGTGAAGTTTAAAACCTATAACGAGCACCCATGGTAAATGAATGCTCTTTGTTATATTCAAAAGAATCATTATCACCAGTGTAATTAGCATACTCAACCATGAAATCTAATTCTTCAGCATAGGAATAAGTAACACTTCCGATAACTAACCCTACATCATCTCTAGCTTCTAGATCAGAATCCCTTAATTGGTAAGAAATGCCATATTTAAAATCATTTACATTTGCAAGTAATGCTACCGTATGAACTTGCTCGCTGTAACCATCTAAATCTGCTGCATAGAATGCATTTTCACTAAACTCACCAGTATAAGCTATTTTGAAATACTCAAATGAATAATCTCCACCTACTGAGTAGCGATTGTAATGATGTTTATTCATGTCGCCACTATAACTTTCATCTATTCTATTTAAGTTTATAGCCGCATTAAAATTACCTACTGAATAAAGTAACCTACCGACAAGAATTTCATCATTAGAACCATCATTACAGTTTGGATTAACTAATGCGAATTTTGCTTGAAAGTCACCGACTGACGAATTATACCAGGGAGTAAAATATGCCAGAATATTTTCAGCATACTTACCTTGCTTATATAACATCTCATTCATTGAGTAAGCTTCAGAGTTACTGAACGGGTGAATATCAACCCGTTTATATAAATTAAGATATGCTCCAGAATACCCTTTACCAACATAAAAAGTACCTACGTCAGTATTGAATGCTAACGACGCTACAGAGATCGAGAATTCATCACTATCGTTAAGATTAACGAATCTATCACCGCTAGCGGCATAGTAGCCTTCCAGTTGGTATGCAACACCGATGTCTTTTATTTTTAGACTGTCTTTGTAGCCAGCAAAACCAGTTGCAATACCTGTTTGATGATCTAAATCGGACTTCCAATTTGCCATTACATTGGCTTCACCATAAAAACCACTATCAGCACATACATTAAAGCATGACAACACTGCGATACTCGCGAGTACTCTAGATATTTTCAAAATTACATCTCCAAGATGGATATATCAAACAAAAAAATAAAACAAATGACTTATTTGAAATGATTTCAAATAAAACAAAACCACCTAGCTGTGGCAATAAAAACTTAAACGCAAAAAGGTGAAAAATATAAGATTTAAAAATTAAAATTAAAACAAACAGGACAATTTAACTTTCACAACAATAAGCGAGCAGAACTTAATAAAACCTAAATACTTACCTGGCTAATAGAAAAGACTTAATTGTATTTATACAATCATCAAAGCTTATATTGGGATTCAATGTAAAATTTGACACAGCTATTGATTTAAAGCCTAGGTATAGTTCTTCTAATGATAGCTTTATGCAGGAATTTAAATACACTTCATTTGAAATACAACTAACCATACCCCTTGCCTGAATTCGGAAAATTTTGCTCAATCGATTTATACTTTCTTTATCTATAACACCTGTACTGACCAGTTCATCCTCTATCAAACTAAATGTATAATTCAGATTAGATAATGACTTTTCGAGTTGAAAAAACAAGTCATTTGAAACAAATTTATAAACACTAGGGGTAGCTGCGATTAATGAAACTCTATCCCCAGCATTGTAATTCATAGCAACTCTAACAACGTCATACATACATGCCAGTGTCATTTTGTCACTTGCTGTAAGCTCAACGTTTGATAATATCTGTTTATTGAATGCAACTATCTCATCAATGTTTTTTATGTAAATACCTAATATAAGGTTTTCTTTACTTTCGAAGTTAATATACAACGTTGACTTTGAACAGCAACATTGACTTGCCAATTTTGTAAATGAAAAAGATGATAGACCTTCTTCTGAAATTAAGACGGACGCATTCTCTATGATTTTATCTTTTATATTAGACATGTGCACTCCGCAAGCCTCAATTTAATGAGTGGATTTTATGATATATACAGATACCTGAACCGTGATATATTTCACACTTGCTTGGTACTCTTTGTACTAATAGTGCTGGATGGAATTATTGTGGATCCGCAAGCCTATATTCCAGAATATGCCGATGAACGACTAATGATGGAACTTCATCACCGGTAGCTAGGGTTAATCATTATTGGCATCACGCTGTCGCAAAACAAAGTTAACCTTAAGCGCAATTAGCAACAAAATAGCAAGAGTAGCTGAGCCTATTCAGGTTCAGCATAGTTCTACAATTGTCACCCATTTCAGTTAATGAGTCTTCATTTTAGAGGGGACTGGCAAAGGTAAGTCGACACTATATTAATCCGTCGTCTATAACCTCTAGTGGTTTTTTGTATTTACAGGCGTCATTCGAATCATGACTCGACGTTGAGCTCTCTCATCATTATCCATGCCTAGGTTCTCATTGGCCCGTAGCTCACCAAAAAACTCAATATCAATGTTAGTAATCGGTACCGGCAATTTATGCCGAATTTCATTTGCGATAAACTGAGCTCTTCGTTGAGATAGTTGCATATTATATTGCTCACTACCTACTGAACTTGCATAGCCACTAATACTCACTTTCAGGGCTTTAAAGTCTTGAGCGGCCTCATATAATTTAACCAGCTTGCCCAATTGTTCAGCATTGGCAATAAACTCATCGTTATTAAAGAAGATCGTTTCCGTTAAAGTCACGTCCTTTGGTTGCTGATGAATAGGTTTAACATCATTAGTTTTTACAGCTTGTGTCTCTCTATTTATAGGCCTAGATACTCGCTTTTCTTGGCGCGGGACTCGCTTACGTTCTTGAGCAACGAATCGATAAATAACCCCCAAACTTACCGCAGTGAGATCAACTTCAGTCGGTTTTTCATCTCCAATTTGACCGTAATATTGTCCGGCAATGTTGACTGACCAATTGGGGTTAATTCGATGTTCAACCCCAAAGCCTAAACCGGATGATAACGAACGATCATGACCGAAAACCTCATCATCAACGTCGTAGGCCAATACACCGACTTTGCCATAAACAAGCCAAGATGGACTTAATTCAAATGACGGCTTTAACGATAATTCTATTCCATTAATCGCATAGTCAGTGCTTGATTCTTTAAAGTAATCTCCGCCATCAAGTAGGCCAATTTGAAATGAAAGCCAAGGCTGCAACTGATAGCCAGCATAAATAGACTTTGACATATCCTCTTCATCTGTAAACATCGAACTTTCGTTACTACTGACCAGAGTGCGGCCTAATTCCACGCCAACATACACCTTGCTTTCGTAAGCATGAACCAATCCACTGCTAAAAGTCATTGCCCACAGGCTCAATTTAAATATATTCATCTCAGTGGTTTTCTATGACAAGTGTTGCTTTACCACGGTATATTCCAGCCTCTATATCATCTGAAGTTTTAACTGGATAAGCTTCTAACATAAGCGTACCGCTGCCATCGGTTGCATTCATATCGATAGCTTGGTCATAGCGCTTTCTATAATTTAACGGCTGTTTTATTCCATCGATATCACCTTCAACCACGATGCCAACGCCATCTAGTGTGGTTGAAAGTACAGTGCTCTCATTAGTTACATCATTACTATCTAGTAGGTAAAAATCTGCTTTATTATCAGCATCACCATTGCAGCTAAAATTAATGTTTATCGCTTTGGGTTCATATTCAGTTGGCTTTTGATTGAGCTCAACATCATCAAAATCCGTTAGATCTACGGCGCCTAAACTAACACTGTAGACCGTATTATCGGTAAGCTCACATTGTTCATGAACATATACGTTTACAAGGCTAAGCGTAAGGTATGTTTCAGGATAAGTAAAAACAGGGTTGGTCTCATCAGTCGGGGCTAAACGGCGGTAACTAACAACGGTTGGGAGTGTGAAGCTAAAATAACCCGCTGGAATAACATCTGTTTTAGCTCTAAAAGTAACCCTTAGTGTCCGATTGGCAGAAGTATTCCCATTTAATACCCCATCAATGCCTTCAAATTCATTATCTTTCGTACAAGAGCGAGTGGCACTTGCATAGGTCGTATTTGGAACCGAAACCACCTTGCCAGTATGATAAATACGCGTACCAACATAAAAAGGCAATTCTTCGCCGCCAGTACCTTCTACCTCTAAAAAATCATAACCATTTAATGTAGAAGCTATCTCAGGGTTACCTTCATACTCGCTGTGTAAAATCCACTGCCGGGTACTGATGTCGTCACATCGACAAAATACCGTACCAACACCAAGATCTAACTTGTCAGATAACGGAGCAAAAACATATTCATCCTTCGATTTGCTGTCATTGAGCACACTTTCAAATTCTCCCGAATCAATAGTTAGAGTACCGGTGGCACTTAAGTTAACAACCGGATAGCTAACGCAGTCACCCTCGTTTATAGTCATGTCAGCTAAAGCTTGATGACAATTAACAAGGTTTAGCAAGAAAAAAACAAAGGCATTCAACAATTTAAATGAGTTATTCTGCATTAATGTTGCCCTGTAATGCTGTTGCCATATTTTTGTCTTGCTCAATGACAAAACGACGATTAGCACCATAATCATTTATCCCAATAACGGCTAGCTCGTTAACCTGAGGTAAACTATCAAAACTCAGAAGTTGCGTACTGAACGGTGCTATTGCTTGTTTTTCATGTGGAACGTGCTTTGTGCCATTAGCCTCCACACTGGTTATAGCGAAATAAAATGCCGTTGGGTTATTTAACATCACAGTGTTTTCTTGCTGCCGCCAAGTTAACTGTTGTTCGGCATTATTTCGCTTTTCAAGGATCGTTTCAGGCCGATAAATAAGTTTGATTTTAGTTCTAAATGACATCACCAACGCACTGTTGCTTGCACTCGATTTAGGGGGTATTTCCTGAACGTTAATCCAAAAAAGTGATTCCTGATCACCCGGGAGTTCTTCATCTGTTTTAAATATTCGGATAACTTGCTTATCATTACCTTTGATTTTAAATAACTGCGGTGAAGTGACAAAATAAAACTTGTCGTTCGATTCGTAGTTTTCTACCCACACCTGCCCACCATAAAGTTGGGAGCTATTATTACTCACTATCAATTCTTGGCCATTATTTTGGCTATATACAACCCGCGTACGATTAAGCTTAAAAGCCGCTTCGGCAAAGTGAGGGATTAAAAGCAAACTAACGAGAATAACTAATCTAAACATATTTACTCACATTGAATATAACGCACAGGTACAGTTTTCTGTGTGCGATTAAATGGTTCAGTCGATAACGGAGGCAACTGACAAATAAGCTGCTCACCATCAAAAACACTTAACTGATAAACTGCATCAGCATTAAGGTTGAGCATGATCATATTATCTGCTCCTATCGTCCCCAGCATTTGCACCTCATCCCTTATGGCACTACCTTGTGGTATGTCAATATTAGAGGTCAGCACTAATACTTGTGGGCTCATATGTGTCACTTCATTTTTCCGGTAAAACAAACCATTTGTTGTTGGCGATATATTGTATCTAAGATCTCGAACCACAGAGCCAACAGCCAAACTTTGACTATTCAAATATCGTTCGTTATGTGAGTAAGCAGATAGCGATGTTACCAGCATGCCATCGTCATCACTTTCCATGGTCCCATATTTAAATTTAACACCGGGCTCATCCATATCAACAACTAAGGCGCTATCATAATGCTGTGAAGACAACACAAATTCAGAGCCACCGACTTTTAATATACTGCCCGATAAGCTCACCGAACCAGCAACATCCCCCTGTGTGTAACTGAGGTTAGCTGAGCCATTAACATGGTCAAATTGACGGTTTACATTCAAATATGTCGAAGAGTTAGCGTTGCTAGAGTCACTCCATGAAACACCATAAGAGCTACGTTCATCGATGTTGCCGCTAAGGCTAGTGCTATAAGTGGTTGTCGATTTAGTACGACTAACTGAACTGTACGTATAAGGGCTACTAATCCCACCTAATGGCACAGAAAAGCCTAACGTTATTTGGTATTCATCTTGTTCGTTAAATTGACTGAAGTTACCATTCATTGAAATGGCAACATTCGATAATGAAGTCGAACACTGTACGGTTACTCCCCTACGACGATCTTTTGACCAATAATCTTGTGAATAGCCAGATACTGCAAGGTAGATCCCTCTAGGAAAGCGGTGATTTAAGTTAAGGCTGATATCATTTTTTATCGTACTTAAATCCAGGTTGACGATTTCATTTTGGCCAAATGAACGATAGCCTTTGCTACGATAATCAATGCCAACCAAACTCATATTTGTATTTTCAGTCAGTGCTTTAGAGTAATTTATAGCGTAGCGCCAGCCTGAAGACCTATCAATTTCAGCGCTATCACCATCAGCCAATGAAGCATCGAAAGTAACCCCTATAGCACCATATGCGCCTAAATCAGAGCTAATACCCAAGCCTAAGTTTTGGTAATCTTGCCCTAACAGCCCCCCCATAGAGGCTGTGAAACGTTCAAAGCCAGAGTGGTAATCAGCATACATGAAGCCACCTTTCTCTATGTTCTCATTAACGCCAATTGAAAATTGAAACTCAGAACTTCCTATTGGAATAATCTCTGGTAGCGTCGACACTGGATATACTGTGGTGATTTCTTCGCCGGATTCCTCTATCACCGTTAATATAAGATCACCATTAGAAATCACACCATAATCGCTGTACTCAAATGGGCCAGTTCCAACAACATCAGAGAAAATTAATCGATCAGACTGGTGGAGCTCAATACGGGCATTACTTTTTGCCACCCCGCGAATAATAGGCGCATAGCTCTGATTTATTTCAGGAGTCAGGCTCCAATCAGATTTTAACGATACGCCATCAAAGGAGAATGGATCTAAATGACTGCTA
This sequence comes from Shewanella youngdeokensis, assembly GCF_033180165.1. Lineage (GTDB taxonomy): Bacteria > Pseudomonadota > Gammaproteobacteria > Enterobacterales > Shewanellaceae > Shewanella > Shewanella youngdeokensis. The sequence continues at coordinate 1,420,999 of NZ_CP136522.1, read as the reverse complement.
GAGAGAAAAGTGTTACCAACTTCGAGAATGGCTCCCATCTTAGGTAAGTCACGGCGGGCAATGAGTCGATTAATATCAGAGCGGCTCTGAGTACTATAAGCATCAACTTCAAGACGCCAACGTGAAAAATTGATCTTAGTATTTACAGAAGCATAATAGTTAGCATCATCATTATTACTTTCTGTACCATAAACTTGATACTGAATGTTAATGCCATTGTCACCAAAATCCCAATTAGTAGACTGATTTGAGTACTGCGAGAAACTGGTTTGGGGTAAAGATATCGACAAAGCCTGTAAGCTACTATTTAATGAATAGCTCGCTCCTATATCGGGATCTAGCATCAAACATTGAAAGGTATTATTAACGTATTTATTTAAAAATGGCTCGCTAAGTTGCACCCCAGAAAATACAGACAGCCCAATGCACGGTAAGCCATCCACCTCCCAAGCCCTTACCACTCGTACGCCATAATCCTGTTGTGAAATATTAATGGCCAAAGGTTTTGCTGAGCTATAAATATCTTCTGTTTTCTGAAACAAATGAGTGGCGATTGCGCCACCATGTGTCTCAACAAATGAAAAGTCTAATTCAGACTCAATAGCTTGCTCAGCATCGAATTCACTAGCTGTAACGATGACAGGTTTGCCAATCGCTACAGCAGTAAGGAGCAAAAGTGACCAGGCCTTCATATATTAAACTACTATAGACCTACTGGTAACTTACAAGATAATTAACCGATGCTCGTACAATCCCGGCATCCGCAGTATCTGCAGTGCTATAATAACCCACTGACATTGGGAATTTATAGATACCTGAATCCGCTACCAAACTGGCACCTGGATCAGAAACAGATACAGTACTCCAATCAACTACATCTGCTGAATTACCGTATGTGGCACCTTTAATTTGAAAACCCAACGATGTTAAATTACTTCTGGCAGGTGTTGTCTCAAGTTCATCATATGTTGCTTGAACAACCCCCAAATTATTCATAAAGTCACCAGTCAACGCCAACTGAAGTGCTGTTTTATCAACATCACAATCCGTTAGAACAACTGAAAAGCCTTTTACTCCCGCAGCAACATTTTTAGTAATTGTTGTAGACTCAATAGGGTCTAATGTGACCAGGTTGGTAGCATTTTTCATACCGCTGTCATCTACTTCAACACTCACCGTACAAGCACCACTGTAAATTGAGCCGATAAAGTTTATGGTTCCATCTTCATTTGTAGCCGATACAGAACCAGCTAAAAATAAACTGCATAACGAAGCAAATATCGTTAATTTGTTTTTCATTATTTTTCCTTTGCAAATAAATAAATCAACAGACCCTCTTCAAACAATTGTTAAGAAGGGGTTAATTAAGGTTTAGACTGTTTTGCTATAAAATAGAACAGCGCGTAAAAAATGTTACCACAGCAAATCTAACTCAAAAAGAGTTATATATGACCAAATAACAAAAAAACAGAATTAACGACCAAATATTCACATAGAGCTTATTTTATAAACAGATATGTTATCAACTTATTAATTTAATTCACCAGATTGTTAGCGGAGCATTAGTTGTTTTTAGTATTTAATTGCAGGAGATAATATGGGAGTTATTCACATTCCTAAATTAATATAAATTAGCGTAATTTTAGGGTTGCGAATATATTTATACGTGTTTACAAATTAACGTGACGATGCTCACGATTGTAATAAATCAAATAGACATGAGGTAACATCTATAGTATGCAAACCAAATAATGACTTGTTATTCAATTAAAGCTAATAACCTTTTAATCCTTCTTCTAAATTATTAAGTCGAAGCATAAAATTACTTCGACTTAATAATCTTAATAAACAATGCTATTTGTCATTACTCTCTAACTGTGTTTGTACCGCCTCTTCTAACTGCTGCTCTACCATATCTTGTAGTGGCTTATCATCAATTGAAGCTCTTAGTTCGCTGTCTTCAATATCGTCTGAATCTTGAAGTATTTCGAGCATGTCCGATGCCACCTCTGGGAATGAATCAACAAATGTACTCGCAATGTCTACAGCATGTTCGGGGATGTTCTCGACCATGTGATTAACATAGCTGTTCGCCGCATTTTCAATATTTTCTAATGCATCGGCAGAAAGAGTTTGCTCTGCCTTGTTTTGGCTTTCGCTGTCGCTGCTTTCACTATCAATTAAATTCTGAACATAGGCCTCGGCCACATCATTAGACGATTCAGGTAACGATTCCGATACCGTAAAGGCCAATTCAGCTGACAGTTCAGGCGAAACTTCAGTTAAGCGATTATATAGCTCTGTTGCGGTATTTTCTGATGCGGCTGCCACTCTGTCGACTGGTCGCATGGCATCTACCGATTCAGATAGATTTGTCATGTACTCTTCAGTCATTTCTAGCAGTTCGCTTGGGTACTGTTCAGCCATATTCTCAGCAGCTTGCTCCATAACATCAATACCGTTGTCGGGCATTGAGTTAGCAATTGCAACAACAATATTCGTAAATTGATCCGGATACTCTGTAGTGATCCAATCAACAAGTTGATCGGCTTGCTCAGGAGATGCATTGGTCAGAGCTTGCGCGATATGTATACTCATTTGCGGTGCGGCCGATGTGATTGCAGCATACAATTTACTAATATCTATCGAGTCGATAGTACTTAAAGCCGCGGCTAAGTTTGACGCATTTTCGGGATGCCTTAGCACCAGTGCTCTTACCATATTCACGGCGGCAGACGGATTTTTACTCGCTAAGCTAATCGCCACTTCCACCTCTGGTGTGGCTTCAAATTGCGCTTCTGTATATTGTGTTCGTGGATCCAGTGCTGAAACCACCGCTGTGGGTGTTTGTCTAATAAAGCTCTCTTGCTCATCAATAGGCAACGCCTTTCTAAGCCGCATTTGAACCCTAATGAAAAGCAACAAAGTTAAGGAAGTTATACTCATAAAGCCAAACAACGCACTACTACCAAACGTATGCATTACCACTGAGGCAAAGTAAGGCCCAACCACACTGCCTAGAGCATAGATCACCAGTAAGGTGCTCATGGCAGCCAAAATTTGCTCTTTTAATACCGTTTCAAAGGTTTCAGCCATGCTCATTGGATAAAGGCAAGCGATTAAGCCGGTGATGATGGCAATCACTAAAAATGACAATATCAGCAAATTGCTGGACATTAGCAATACCAATACCAGGCTAAGCCCGATGATTGTCGACATCATAAGCAGCATTATTTTCCGGCGGTCAAAATTATCTGACAAATAAGCTATTGGGAACTGTAAAATGATTGCTCCTGAGATCGCAGCCCCCATAAAGAGAGATAGGTCTATGCCTGTAAGGTCATTTTGGCCAGCATAAATAGGTAACATATTCATTAATGCCGCATACAGCAATCCACTGTAAAAACTCGTGACTACGCCTAAAGGTGATAATTTAAAAACAGTAATTAACGACATAGATTGACTGTCTTCAACTACGGGGCCTTTTTGCCGACTAATCACGATAGGCGTAATGGACAAACTGAATAAAATGCCACAAATAACAAACAAGGTAATTTCATCAATTGGCGCGATATTAATTAAAAACTGCCCAGAGAAGAGTGCGGTCATGATCATTATTTGATTGATAGAGAGAATGCGACCTCTATTTTTTTCTGTGGCGCTATCACTCAACCAACTATCGAGAGTGGCATTAATACACGCAATACAAAAACCGGTTAGCACCCTTAGCCCACCAAGCACCATGGGCTCGGGGTAGAGTCCTGACAGCAAAATCGCAACCGAGGTTAAGCTGCCACACATCGCAAATATTCTTATGTGGCCCACACTTTGTAGTAAACTACGGCTGTAATATGCACCCAACACAAAACCGACGTAAAGCATGGATGACACTAAACCAATGTGATCCAGGCTCACCCCGTCACTCTGCATCCGTACAGGTAATAAAATATTACTTAAGCCATAACCCAGCATTAATAAAAAACCGCTGATGAGCAATAACAAAAAAGGTTTGAGGGTGGTTTTCACTGTGTAGTTCTCAATATTAAATATGCAGCGTGCCTGCATAGCTATGGCGCTGATATAGCAAGATATATTCAAATTTTAAAGTGCAAATACAAGAAATGATATCTAAACCTCTTCAGATTGCGACCTCCTTAACAGCTAAAGATCAGGAATTACATAATATATATTTTAGCCAAGCTTTAACGCTTGTGTGCGTGCAGTTGTGTGCAAAGCCATTATCTCGCCATCAAGCTACAGCCTTATGACAAAGGTCGCATGGATTAAAAAATACACCACAACTGCAACCGACCTTAAAGTTAGCCCCTCTAAAGCAGCCCAAAATTACGACCGTAGAACCGACATACTTCAATGACACCATGCCTCCATTTAAAGTCGCTCAATAGCAATTCATTTTGACTCGCAATTTGCAACGTCAGCAATTAAATGGATAAAACGCGGCCTCAAAGCAGAGGCTAAAAAATCATTAACACTACAAATCAATACTTTAAATAGTAAAACCCTATACTTATAAAGTTGGCACGATATCTGTAACCCTTAACGTATAACCAGAGGCAATCTAGCCTCTAACTGCATTTAGCCAGACGAAGTTAACGCTAGCAGCAGGTAACAAACGATAGCAGTACCGTTAAACAGGTTAACGCTCACTATCACACGGGGTAACAGGCGGTTGTATGCAAACTCTATCGCAAATAAAAAGCACCATAACAACCTTACTGAGTAGCGCCCTAGGTAAGAGTTTATTTTGGCTAGGTTCAGCTCAAGTGTTAGGTCGCATTGTGCGTCTTGGCTCAAGTATTATTATCGCCCGCCTACTCACACCTGAAATATTTGGCCTTGTCGCAATCATTTTGACGACATTTGAAGTCATTTGTACTCCAACTCGAAGAATTTCATCGGCTGCACTGATCCAAATGGACGATGCGCAGTTTAACAATGCGCTTACCAGTGCAAACCAAGTTAACTGGTTAGCCGCCATCGTTGCCTTTATTACAATGGGCTTACTTAGCTGGCCACTGGCACTGTATTACCAAGACACACAACTGGTATTGCCAATGATCTTAATGGCGACAAGCTATTTATTACTCCCCTTTGGCATGCTCTACGCCGCTAAAAACTTACGACTTAATAAAATGCGCGTCGTTGGCCGTGCCGTACTATGGCAAACCGTGTTTGACGGCTTGTTAACAGCCACGTTGGCATTATTAGGGCTTGGCATTTGGGCCATCATTTTGCCTAAAATTATTGTCATTTTTGTTTGGATAGCAGTACATCGTTACAACAACCCGCTGGTTGATGTCAGTGCCCTTAAGGCAACCGCTAAGCACTCGTTTCAACCCTCGGAAGTAAACACCGTAAAAAGTGCTAAAGGTCGATTTGGCCTTAACAGCCAAGCATTAGAAATTTTAAAGTTTGGCTTCCAAGTCGGTTTAGGCGATCTGGCCATCGCAATGCGCCAAAATATAGATTACATACTGGTGGGTTACTTTCTTGGACTCGAAGCTTTGGGGATCTACTTCTTTGCATTTAACGCCAGTTTAGGCATTAGTCTTGGTTTAATACAAAGCTATGGTACGGCGCTATATTCGCACCTTTGTCAAAAAGACGGTGATAACGAACAGGCACTGTCGTTGTACCAAAAGTACTTTCAATCGCTCAAATTCATTATGTTGATCAGCGTACCTATCATCACAGTGCAAGCACTACTAGCCCCATTATACCTGCCGTTAATTTATGGACAAAAGTGGATTGATGCAGGCGCTTTACCGATTTTCATCCTGTTGTGCTTAAGTGGCTTAGTCAGACCCCTAGGAGAGGCAGCAAGCCAATACCTGATCAGCTCAGGCCAAAGCCGTTTAAACCTGATTTGCAACAGCAGTTTTACCTTACTTATCGCAGTCACTATCGCTATTTGTAGCTTATCTGGACTCACAATGGTGGCACTGGGTATTTTGCTTATTCATCTGCTCGCGATGCCAAGCTTTACCCTTTATTTGGCGTTAACGCAAAAAACACCAACACGTACCAGCAGTTTGTCTACAACGTAACTTTATTCTACTGCATTCACTCTGCAGCAGTCATATACCGACTCGGCAGATATATTAAACATCACAACCGGTAACGAGTGTTTTAACTTAAATTTAGCGCACTCTCGGGGGACTTATGAAGAATCTTAATCAGTTAAATAACAGCACAAGCGTAAAAGTATCGGTTGTTATGCCTATCTATAATGTTGAAGCCTTTGTTGAAGATGCTATCAAGTCTGTTCTAGCCCAAACGTTTACAAACTTTGAGCTCATCTTGGTTAATGATTGCTCGCCAGACAGTAGCTTAAGCCTGTGCCAGGCCTTTAGCGATCCGCGCATTCGTATTGTTAATCATGAAGTTAACCAAGGTTTGGCCGCGGCTAGAAACACCGGTATTCGCCACACAAAAGGGCGATACGTGGCTTTTCTTGATTCAGATGATATATGGCATCCAGAAAAACTGAGCCAACACGTTGAGCACTTAGATAATGCTCCAGAAGTTGGGATCAGTTTTTCTCGTTCATTATTTATGGACTATCAAGGCAATACTATTAATGTGTTTCAAATGCCACAGCTATCTAACATTAGCGCCAGCGATCTACTTTGCCGCAACCCAGTTGGTAATGGTTCAGCGCCTGTGATCCGCCAAGAAACATTGTGTGATATCCGTTATCAACCCACAAATAAAAGCCAACCCCATAGCTGCTACTTTGATGAAGATTTTCGTCAATCAGAAGACATTGAGTGCTGGTTAAGAATTGTCGCCACTACCCATTGGAAAATGGAAGGCTTACCGGCACCACTGACCTACTACCGCCTTAATAATCAAGGCCTGTCTGCAGACTCAAGTAAGCAATATGCTTCTTGGGAAAACATGATCAATAAAGCCCGTGGCTATGCGCCCCAGTTGTTGGCTAAACATGAAAATCGTGCCCGAGCGTATCAGCTACGTTATCTTGCCCGACAAGCTATCCGTAATAATGATGGCAACGAAGCCGTCGAGCGTATTCACCAAGCCCTAAAAACTGCCCCGTCTATTTTGCGGCATGAAACAGGCCGGACTGTGTCGACTTTGGCCGCCGCATACCTATTAAAAATTCTACCTAATGCTGCGTACAAGGGCATTGAGTCGATTGCGCAAGCGGTTTTAGGTCGAATGCAGCGAGCTCGAATTTCACGAGATGGTGTTACACCACAATTAATGAAAACCCTTTAGCCCCACTCTTCCCACTGCAAATGTCATTTGCAACTCGCCATGCAAGTTGCAAATGACACTTCTACCCCCTCATAACAGCATTAATAAAAAAACACTAAAACCGACCAAGCACTTGTTTTTATTATTAATTTAAACTTTGGCCTAGTACCTGCAATGTTATCTGTAACAGCAAGCCTTAACCGCAAAACAGGTTATAGCAGCATTACCAACATTTAATGAGGCAGATTATGACAACGGAACCGATTCGCCCCACCAGAGCAACGACTTTATCCATTAGAATGGTTGATGCCATGACTGCAATGATAATGATCCTGCTAACCAGCCCATTGTTTGTTTACGCCATGCTAAGAAGCACTGCTGCACGCATTAACACTTTTGAGTCTGTCTACATTTATGGTGCCAATAACCGCATTGTCGCGCTGCACCAGTTTACTTATTCAGGCCATTTCAAATCACTGCCAATACTATTTAACCTGCTTGTTGGAGACATCAGTTTGCTGGGCCGCAACATCGAATATGCTTTTGATGCAAAGCAAGCTGGCACTACAGATACCGATGAGAATGCAACACCACAATTTGACATCAAGCCAGGCCTCACCTCAATCGAAAAGGTAAATAACGCCACCGGGCTAGGCTTTGAAGCCTCGCAGCGCTCACTAAATAAAGCGCACAGCAGTGTTTTGCACTACGTAGCTGCGCTACTCAGAGCAGCCTTTGTCTTCGCGTTTACTCGCCTATTTACGCCAAAAACCAAACGCACTAACGCTGTGGTGTCGGTATTGGGTATTGAGCTTGATAACTGGACCATGACCGAGTTACTCGGTGAGTTACAACAGGCTTGTCAAAGCGCTGCACAACCAATGCAGCAATACAGCTTTGTGAATGCCGACTGCCTCAATATCAGTACTAAAAATGAATCTTACCGCCAATGCTTACAACAAAGTAACCGTGTATTTGCCGATGGATTTGGCGTTAGGTTGGCATGCCTAACTAAAGGATTAGGGCTTAAAGACAACCTTAACGGAACCGACATGTTCCCAAGATTGTGCCAGCTTGCAGCTGAGCAAAATTTGTCAATTTTCTTACTTGGTGGCAACGACGGTGTCGCGGCGACAGCGGCCAGCAACATGCAAAACCATTACCCTAATCTAACTATTGCCGGTTGCCATAGTGGTTACTTTGACGTTAGCAACGCTGAACAAAATGATGCGGTGATTAATGAAATCAATCACTCAAACGCCGATATTTTATTAGTGGCAATGGGCGCGCCATTACAAGACCAATGGCTTGAAGACAACAAGCAACAACTCAATTGCCAGGTCGGTATTGGAGTGGGTGGTTTGTTCGACTTCTACTCTAACCGTATTAAACGAGCCCCATTATGGCTTAGACAAATGGGTATGGAATGGACCTACCGACTACTGCAAGAGCCAGCAAGAATGTGGAAACGTTACATTATTGGTAACCCGGCTTTTCTAATGCGAGTTTGGAAAGAAAACCGTCAGCTTAATAAGATCCAAAACGCACAACCCGTAGCGACCAAGCTAACCAATACTAACGTACGTTACGCCCCTACTTTTGATGCGAAACAAGCTAACACTCGTCGCGCATTACATAGCTTACGTAGACAACTCAACCTTGGGGCCAAACGTATGCTTGATATTACCGTTTCAGCCATATTGCTTGCGTTGTTGATGCCATTTTTCATGTTGTTAGCGCTAATGATAAGAATCGAGTCAAAAGGTGCAGTGCTATTTTGCCAAACACGTGCAGGACGTAACAACCACCCCTTTACCATGTGGAAGTTTCGTTCAATGTACCAAGATGCTGAACAACGTTTAGCACTGATGAAAACAGACAATGAAATGCAAGGTGGCGTGATCTTTAAAATGAAACGAGACCCAAGAATAACCTTAATTGGCAAGTTTATCCGTAAAGCATCAATTGATGAGCTACCACAACTTTGGAACGTGCTTAAAGGCGATATGTCACTGGTTGGCCCGCGCCCTGCACTACTGAGTGAAGTGAAACAGTACAGCTTGCATGACCGAAATCGATTAATGGTGAAGCCGGGGATCACCTGCATTTGGCAAGTATCGGGCCGTTCCAACATCCCATTTGATAAGCAGGTAGAACTCGACATCGACTATATTTACCAGCAATCCATTACCGCCGATATTTGGCTGTTAGTTAAAACAATCCCAGCCGTTCTTTTCGCTCGTGGCGCATATTAAGGAGTTCACTATGCAAGCAATTATATTCGCAAACAGACATGGTAATGAATTAGCCCCTCTTAACGAGCACTATTGCCCAGCACTACTTCCTGTAGGCAATAAAGCGGTGATTGAGTTCACGCTAGAAGATCTAGCCGACGCCAACATCAGCAAGGTAAAAATTATTACCTCAAGCCAGTCTGCTGCAATTGAAAAACGAATTGGTAACGGTGAACAGTGGGGCCTAGAAGTGGAATACTTTTTAAGCCGTGAGCAAGAAGCGGTACCCAAGGTTTTACAGCGTCTATCGCTCGACTCAAATGAAGCAATACTACTGGCGCGTGGTGACATGTTAAGAAGCCCTTGTATTAAATCATTTGTTGAATTTAATCAACAAATCAGCCAAGGGCATGTTGTGGCCAAACTCGCCAACCAACATGCAGGGTTAATGATGTTACCTGCCGCGACAGATTTAACGAGCAAGATCAGCTGGCCATTAGCTAAAATCGACACGGTAACAGAGCAACACAGTACCACCCAGATCTTGCACGGTGACAGCTTTATGCTCGACTCACTCGCCAATTACATGAGTGCCAACCAAACTATGGCAGCAGGCAAGTTTGTTGGCGCTCAACCTAAAGGACGCTATTTTAGTAGCTCTGCGGCAGACCAAGGCTTTTTCGTTGGTGCAAAAACTAATTCTGACTCATTAAGAATGCACAACGCTTGGGGCGTGATTGGAAACAATACGTGGATAGATGGCAGCGTAGATATGCAGCAAAGCATTGTGATTGGTCAAAACTGCTTAGTTGGAAAAGCCTGCAGCCTTAAAAACTGCCTTATTTTAGATAACACCTACGTCGGGCAAGGGCTGAATGTAACCGATGCGATTGTCTCGAAAGGGTTGTTATTGATGCCGACTGACGGCAGCCACATTAACCTGACCGATCCCAGCATTATTGCTGACAACACCCAGTCGGCTCAAATCGCGCCATCCCAACAAGTGGCGAAGCTAGACAGACTCCAAGCCATCACCCTGTTTGTAATTGGTTTAATGTTAGCTCCATTGTTACTGCTGATGTCACTCATTAATCAACCGCATCAGATTTTTATAAAAGAGTCGATGCAGCTTAACGGTAAAGTAATAACAAGTCGCCGTTGGAATATTAACGCACTGTTTATTGCTCGTTTACCGCAGCTCTATTGGGTAATTACAGGCCACATTGCGTTGTTTGGTGCAACGCCATTTGCAGCCTCTCAAGCAGACATAGCCATTAACAACCGTAGTTCAACATTAGGGCTATATGGTCCGCTGCAGCTAGTGAGTCATCATTCAGCACCGATTGAAGAGCGCCAACTCATTGAGGCTGAGTACATCAATACCGAGCAGCGCAGTAAGTACTGGTTACTGGTGCTGCGGTCGCTGTTTGGCAACGTGACTAAAACCAAGCCCGCTATCACTGCGACTAAGTAATAACAACTTTAACGGCTGTAAATATATAACAGTTCGGCTAATCAACTATATTAAGAGAGAACATTATGAAAACTATCATTACTTACGGTACGTTCGATCTATTCCATTATGGCCATGTACGTCTATTTAAACGTCTTAGAGCCATGGGCGACAAATTAATCGTCGCCGTATCGACTGATGAATTTAATGCGTTAAAAGGCAAAGCAGCATTTTTCAGCTACCTACAACGCGCTGAAATAGTTGAAGCCTGCCAATACGTCGACATGGTGATCCCAGAAACTCATTGGGGGCAAAAAGCCAAAGACATTTGTAAATATGATATCAGTACCTTTGGCATTGGAGATGACTGGAAAGGCGAATTTGATGAGCTATCAGTACTGTGCGATGTTGTGTACTTAGGTAGAACTGGCGAGATCTCATCGACTGAGATCAAAAATAGCCTCGCCGACAATGGCGCGCCAGCGAATGAAACTCGTAAATAATACCGATAGTAAACATACCGTAAACAGCGAGATAATCTTACTATATAAGGTCTTAAAATAATGCAATACACTTTACTGCAATGGACAAAGGCAATATGTCGAAAGCTGATCTACCAGCTTTCGAAGCTGACGCCCCGCAGTAAAAAAAAGGCCGTTTTTGGCAGTTACAAAGAACGGTTTTCAGATAACAGTAAATACCTTTTTAAACATTGGTCCAATACCGCGTTTGTCCGTTGTATTTGGGTAAGCGGCGATTTACGGATCGTAAATCAGCTCAACGAGAATGGCCAAGAAGCGTATTTACGCTGGTCTCTTAAGGGAATTTATCATGCCCTTACTGCCAAATATTACTTTTACAACAGCTATATTGGTGACATTAATCAATGGCTGGCAGGTGGCGCTACCAAAGTAAACCTATGGCATGGCACACCGATGAAAAAAATTGAATTTGATATTACTCACGGCCCCATGGCGGCAGTGTTTAACCCACAAAGCCTGAGCCAGAAAATAATACAAAGCCTGCATGCTCACCAACAGCGTATAACGCCAGATCTAATGCTAAGCCCTAGCCCACTGGTCGACAATCTACTCACTAGCGCCTTTAAGCTTAATGGCTCACAATTACTGCATTGCGGTAACCCCAGAACCGACTATTACCGCCAACAGGCACAACCGGCGACGAAAAATGTATTTCCAATAAAGCAGCAAGCACCAAAAACACCACTTAAGTCGCTCAAGCAACAGCTCCACAATGGTCAATATCAACAGGTGATACTGTACGCACCATCATGGAGAGATAGCATTCAAGGTAACCCGTACCAAGTCGCATTTGACTGGACTGCACTTTCAAAACAGCTGCAGCAGCACAACCAACTTTTTCTACTCAGGCTTCACCCCAATGAAGCGGTACTGGCAGAGCAATTTAGTGACTTGCCCAATATTATGAATATTTCTACCTTAGAAGACGTGTATGGATTACTCGATAACATTGATTTACTGATCACCGATTACTCGTCATTATTTATTGACGTCATGCCACTCAACATCCCCGTGATTTTCTACTGTTTCGATAAAGCGCATTATCAACAGCATTGCCGCGACATGTATGAATACGTCAATTCACTGCCCGAAATAGGCCCACAAACCTCAACGTTTACCGAGCTATCAAGCAGCTTAATTCCAAGCAATATTGAAGCCCAGATAAGGCAGTACCATCATAATAAAGTGGTTACAGCTTCGCTCGAAGAGCATGGTAGTGAAGCTGAATTAAATAGCTACCAAAAGGTGAAACAACTCTATTGGCAGCCAACAAGAAAGGATGCATTCAGTGCATTAGAGGCTTGGATGGGATAATGTTCAACGGTTACATCAATACGGATAATAAGATTTATACCAATCCACAAACTGTTTTACCCCATCTTCAACACTTGTTTGAGGCTTATAACCAACGGTTTTAAATAAATCTTCAGTATCAGCCCAAGTGGAAAGAACATCCCCCGGTTGCATCCCCATCATATTTTTAATGGCTTTAATTCCTAAAGCATTCTCTAGCGCTACAATATAGTCCATTAACTTAACTGGGCTACCATTACCAATATTATAAACGCGATATGGGGCAAAGCTCGTTGCAGGGTTAGCGTTTTTTACAGACCAATCAGGATTAACTGTAGGAATACAATCTTGAATACGAATAATCCCCTCAACAATGTCATCTATATAGGTAAAATCACGGCTTAAATTACCATGATTATAGACATCAATCGGTTCCCCCCTAACGATTTTATGGGTGAACTTTAATAGTGCCATATCAGGACGTCCCCATGGGCCATAAACCGTAAAAAAACGTAAGCCTGTGGTTGGTAAACCATAAAGGTGTGAGTAACTATGCGCCATTAATTCATTGGCTTTTTTCGTCGCTGCATACAATGAAACTGGGTGGTCAGTACTGTCACTCGTTGCGAAAGGCATTTTTGAATTAAGCCCATAAACTGAGCTCGACGAGGCGTAAACCAAGTGCTTAACTTTATGATGTCGACAACCTTCAAGAATGGTAAGGTGACCAATCAAGTTGCTATCAGCATAAGCCATAGGGTTATCAATAGAGTTGCGAACACCAGCCTGCGCTGCAAGGTGAATAACTTTATCGAACTTGTGCGCTGCGAATAACGCATCTACTCCAGTGCGATCCGTTAACTCTAAAAGTTCAAACTGAAAAAGAGGCTCTATAGCCAACCGATTTAAACGATCTTTCTTTAAATTTATATCGTAATAATTATTAAGATTATCGATACCTATCACTTTATGGCCTGCAGCACATAAACGCTCACTGACCTTAGAGCCAATAAATCCGGCTGCGCCAGTTACTAAATACTTCATAAGAATCTCAATAAAAATAACATTATCTAAAGGTAACTAAATAAAGGGAACCACTGATTTTTTGGTCAAAAATCACACTTTCTAATGGTATATTCAAAGTGTTTAATCTGTGCCAAACAAGTCACGAGTATAAACCTTTGCAGCCACATCAGTTAGTTCATCTACCATTCTGTTTGATACTATAATATCTGATATTTGCTTAAATTCATGAATATCTTGCATCACTTTGGAGTGAAAAAATTCAGGTTCATCCAGTACTGGCTCAAATACCACAACTTCAATCCCTTTCGCTTTTATACGTTTCATTATCCCCTGGATTGAAGATGTACGAAAATTTTCTGAACCCGCCTTCATAATTAAGCGGTAAATACCGACAACTTTGGGTTGCTTCTTAATGATGGAGTCAGCGATAAAATCTTTACGTGTCGAGTTCGCATCCACAATAGCACTGATAAGGCTATTAGGAACATCGGCATAATTGGCTCGCAGCTGCTTAGTGTCTTTAGGTAAGCAATAGCCGCCATAACCAAACGATGGGTTGTTATAATGCGATCCAATACGCGGGTCTAGACCAACACCTTTAATTATTTGGCGGGTATTTAAACCATGTGACTCAGCGTAACTGTCAAGCTCATTAAAGTATGCTACGCGCATAGCAAGAAATGTATTCGAAAATAATTTAACTGCTTCAGCCTCGGTCGAGTCAGTAAAGAGTATCTCAATATCATCTTTAATCGCCGCATCACTCAATAATTGTGCAAAAATTTTAGCTCGCTCAGAACATTCACCGACGATGATGCGAGAGGGGTGCAGATTGTCAAAGAGGGCTTTACCTTCTCGTAAAAATTCAGGAGAGAAAATAATATTACTAGTGTTAAACTTTTGCTTTACGGACTCAGTATAGCCCACTGGCACAGTCGATTTTATCACCATTACCGCATTTGGGTTTATTGTTAACACATCCTGAATGACTGTTTCCACTGATGAGGTATTAAAATAATTCGACTCGGCATCATAATCGGTTGGGGTCGCAATAATAACGTAGTCAGCATCTTGATAAGCCGCGGTTTTATCAAGGGTTGCGGTTAAGTCAAGTTTAATATGATTTAAATAATGTTCAATCTCTGCATCTGCAACCGTTGAGCGCTTCTGGTTAATCATAGCAACTTTTTCGGGAATAATATCAACAGCTACCACTGAATTTTTTTGTGCCAATAACACTGCGTTTGATAAACCAACGTAACCTGTGCCTGCTATGGCAATTTTCATATTCAGACCTTACAAAAATAGAGAAATAATATAAATCATTCGCCCATACATAAACATCAAATTTTCAAGCTAGAACAATTTATTTGCCATTATTTTACCCAAACAGTAGTCAAAACCACCTCGTTATGAAATTGACTTATATATTCAACTGAGTTCAGCCACCCATTTGATTGAAGAATGGGTCACGCAACATTGAATTTTTTACTTACAATGCTGCCAGCGTTAATATCAACCAAAGAGATAGTTAACGAATCACAAAGCACGACAACATCCCAATAAAGCCCCCATCTCCTTTTCACTTGTTCTGAGATCGAAGGGGTCAAAATAGGAAACTGATAATCTTCTAAGCCTGCCAGCATCTCACAACAAACTGCATGGGATTGGGCAATATCGACGAATTGCCCATCAATCACTTGTTCCTTAATGGTCGTGTTAGCTATCGACTCTATTATTGATATCAATAAACTCATCAATTAACTGTAAAAGTCTTCTGTCATATTAATAAACCGTTCAATATCAGTAGAGCTTAAGCTATTGATCCCAGCGGCGGCAGCTCTGCCTCCCCCCGTATCAAACTGGCTACAGACATCGCCAGCACCCACTTTATTCAATAATGGTGCACGCAAGGATACCGTATAAGATTTGTCAGCGTTTTGGGTTAATACTGCATGCGCTTTACTTGGAGAAAGGTTAGCCAGCATGTTGCCATACACACCACTAATCCTCCTAGCCCAAGGTTCATCAGGCAGTTCGAACACCTCAAGGTACTCACCTGTATATCGAGCCGCAATGGCTTGTGCTTGAGCCATATCCTCTACATATGCCTGACGCAGCTGGTTAAATGCAGATTTTTCATCTTGGATCATATCAAATGGGTTCGGGTATTTAATCAATTCACGATATAAATCTGCAGGATGGAAGTGCAAATCGCTAATATTTGAACCATAACCATTATAGTTTACCAGCGTTCCTAACTCCTTCAGTAACTCAGATTGCTCAGTTGACAAACTGGCACTACGGCTCAACGTGTCAGCTTTGGCTATTAAATTATCCCCGTAGGCAGCAGCTATCGCCCAAAGGTGATATGCACCATCTAGCAGATTATCAATAATCAAAGCTGTACAAGTATTGGCATCGAGATCGATATTAGCATTGAGCAATGAGCTTTCTGGGATGTTCCCGCTGCGATGATGATCGGCATAAAATACTGGTACGTTGTTATTCAACAGCTGTTCTACTGCAGCAATATTCTTTTCCATTGAAATATCAAGTACTGTAACGCTGCTCGCAGCCGCAACATCAACTTGCTTAACTAAATTGATATCACGTTTAACGCCAGTCACTAATGTGGCGTCAACAGGGGTGTGTAAGCGTAATTGAAGCAGAGAAATAATTCCGTCAGCATCGCCGTTAAACACGTCATAATTCATTTAATAAATCCCTTTCCTGTTACGCTATTTAGCACTAATTATGTTGTTATCAAGCATATAATTGATGACTTGTTTAGCACACATTTCAACAGATAACTCAGCTGTTTTTATGTGAATTTCGGCAGCATCAGGAGCCTCATAAGCAGAGTCGATACCGGTGAAGTTCTTAATTTCACCAGCACGAGCTTTTTTGTATAACCCTTTAGGATCTCGTTGCTCACATATCGAAATAGGCGTATCAATAAAGACTTCAATAAAACGAGTTTCAGGTAGCAAAGCGCGTACCATTGCCCTATCAGCAATAAACGGCGAGATAAATGCGCTACAAACTATCAGTCCAGCATCAACAAAAAGATTAGATACCTCGCCAATACGGCGGATATTTTCAATACGGTCGACATCGTTAAAGCCTAAGTCTTTATTGAGCCCGTGACGTACATTGTCACCATCTAAAATATAGGTTTTGCACCCCCGATCATGTAACATCTTATCGACGGCATTCGCCACAGTCGACTTACCTGATCCACTTAAGCCGGTGAACCATAAAACTGCGCCTTGGTGGCCGTTGTTAGACTCTCTTTGTGCTGGAGTTACACTTGCTTCGTGCCAAACTACATCAGATGACTTTTCATCTGTCGTAATAGTCTTATACGGAGACATTCTCAATCCTTTTTATACAGGTATAATTGCTACAACAAAAAACTAAAGCAACAACTAAAACGGGAAAAATATAGGTACTGTTGTTAACGCTATGCTCGCGTAAGCCAAACTAACGGGCAGCCCTACTCTGACAAAATCTTTAAGCTGATAGTGGCCAGCACTGAAAACCATTAAGTTAGTTTGGTAACCATAGGGACTAATAAAACTACCGCTTGCAGCAAATGCCACCACCATAACAAATGGCATAATATTAACGTCAAAGCCGATTGCAATGCCGTATGCAACAGGAAACATCAAAGCCGCAGCAGCATTGTTAGTCACTAATTCAGTCAGCAGCCAAGTTGCGATATAGACCATAATTAATGCTAAATAGATATGCTCAGCTCCAGTATTGTGATTAACCAAAACTGACAAACTATCAACTACGCCACTATTATTAAGCGCATGGGATAACAAAATAGCCGCAGAAACAATCAACCAAATGTCAGCGGGAAAACGCCGAATCAATTCGCTAACTGTCAGGCACTTGCTAAATATCAATAAGCCTAAAAAAAGCAACATCCCCTCTAGAAGCTCAACAATACCAAAAGCAGATAACCCAACCACCCCGATAAAACCAGCAACAGAGAGCCACGCCTTAAAACCATTAATACGAGTATCAGGTTCAACACCACTGACTATGATAAAGTTCTTAGTGATATTACGCCGCCCTTTAAAGTCTTCCCCCACTGCGAGAACCAAAAAATCTCCAGCTCGTATATCGACTTCTCCGAGCTTACCGGATATTTTCTCACCATCACGCTTTATCGCTACAACAGCGGCATCAAATAAAGCTCGAAATCCAGCAGTTTTTAATGAAGCACCAACTAAAATACTTTCTGGTTTAACTACCACTTCAGTTAAATTGCTTTTTAGTAAACCATTTTGTTCAGCGAACAACGAAAGACCAGAAAATTGACTTAACTGTAAAACTTTAGTGATATCGCCACTGAATATTAATCGATCCCCTTCCTGCAACATTTCAGAGGGTGCGACAGGCGTTATCAAGTGACCTTCACGTACCAATTCAATCAAAAATAAAGACTCTAAATGCCTTAAGCCATTCTGCTCGACGGTACGTCCCACTAATTCAGAGTTGGGCATCACTTCAGCGTCAATAAAATAGCCTTTAACATTCGAATTTTCAGTATGAATCTCAGGCAACCAGCGGCTACACAACCACAGCACTACACCACAGCCAAAAACTAAACATAATCCAATGGCTGTAAATGAGAAAAAACTTAACGAGCTTCCCGTAATGTCAATATACATGCTATTGACGATTAAATTGGTTGAAGTCCCTACTAGGGTTAAAGTCCCGCCAAGAATAGCGGCGTATGACAAAGGAAGTAGTAACTTAGATGCTTTATGATGAGGGTTATTACGGATCGGAGATAGTAGTGTCGCAACAACAGCGGTATTATTTAAAAATGCAGAACATATCGCTGTCACACCAAATAATCGTAACCAAGTTGACTGGTAACTCTTTACGATGACTTTTGAAGCGATCAATCTCAGTAATCGTGTTTTCTCCAACGCGAAAGAACACATTATCAATAAAATTAATGTCACTAAGCCTGGGTTAGCAATACTTGCCAACAACTGCTCAGTTGATACTAATTTAAACAATACTAAAGAGAGTAACACAAGGCCAAAAATTGCAGCTGTACGCGCCTGAAAACGAATTAACGCTATAATCGTAACAGCAAATACACCCAAGGTTAGATAAGCATCAATTGACATAAAATTACAATATATTTAATGGGTAGATCAATTTAAACATCTACATGGGCGATAGAAATAAAAGGCAATGCACCAGGTAGGCACTAAACTTAGTTAGCCAACATTATATGAACAAAACATATGGCAATTTCAGCTGACTCACCTTTCCAATTCCATAAAAAAGTAGAGCAAGAATAACCTTGCTCTACTAAATCATCAGACTAGCCTATTTTCTTTGCACCCCAATGAGGAAAGTGCTTACGTACCAGCGCATTCATCTCGATTTCAAATTCGGAGTAACTATGCTTTTTAATCTTGCTACCATCGATAGACTCTTTAATCATACCAGCACCAACGGTCACATTGGTCAAACGGTCGATAATGATAAAAGCACCAGTAAAACGGTTATCCGCATAAGAATCGAACTGAATTGGAGCTGTAGTCGCAAAATGACAGCTACCGATTTCATTTAGTTCTAACTGTGTTGCCGCGAGTTGTTCAAGAGTATTAACATCAACCTTGTGATTGATTTTATCAACATAACCATATACCGATTGACTGCCTACTTTTATAGCGTACTCACGATCAACACAAAGTGCTTCTTCTGTCATCCAAACAACATCAGCTGAAAAATGACTTGAAGAGTTAGGCTTATCATGCGGACGCACCAACATATCGCCACGGCTCACATCAATCTCATCTTCAAGTGTAATTGTAACAGCTTGACCTACTGAAGCTTTCTCTAAGTCACCATCGAATGTAACAATAGACTTAACTTTACTTTCTTTACCTGAAGGCAATGAAGCGACAGTGTCACCAACACGTATTTCACCTGAAGCAATCGTGCCACAAAAGCCTCTAAAGTCTAAATTAGGACGGTTAACATATTGCACTTGGAAACGGAACGAATGGCTACGATTAGACTCGACTGACACCGTATTGAGTAACTTAAGCAAAGTGGACCCAGGATACCAAGTCATATGCTCACTTTCGTTAACAACATTATCGCCTTTAAGAGCGGAAATCGGCACAAAGCGCACATCTTCAAATGCTAGGTCGGCAGCAAACTCACGGTAATCTTGCTTAATTTGCTGATATACACTTTGATCGTAATCAACCGCATCCATCTTATTAATAGCAATAACAACGTGCTTAATTCCTAATAAAGAACAAATAAAGCTGTGGCGACGAGTTTGCACTTGCACACCATGGCGGGCGTCAATCAAAATAATTGCCAAATCACAAGTAGAAGCACCTGTCGCCATGTTGCGAGTATATTGCTCATGACCTGGGGTATCAGCAATAATGAATTTACGTTGCTCGGTAGCAAAGTATCGGTAAGCAACATCAATAGTGATCCCTTGCTCACGCTCAGATTGCAAGCCATCAACCAATAGCGCTAAGTCAAACGACTCATCTGTTGTATTAAAACGTTTTGAATCCTTTTCGATAGCTGCCATTTGATCTTCAAAAATCATTTTACTATCAAATAACAAGCGGCCAATTAAGGTAGATTTACCATCATCGACACTACCGCAAGTTAAGATACGTAACATATCTTTGTTTTCATGAACTTTCAAATACGCTTCAATGTCAGAAGCTATCAAACTAGTACTGTTGCTCATTTATATTCCTTATCTACAAGCTTGAAAATATACTCATAGACCAAATTATTCATGTTCGAGAAGCGATAATGATTAAATTAGCGCGATGCCTTTGGCTTCTCTGTAACTAATTCCCGCAATTACCTGGGAGTTCCGCAAACTCGATAGGGGCTTAGAAATAGCCTTCCATCTTTTTCTTTTCCATCGAGCCTGCCGAGTCATTGTCAATAACACGACCTTGTCGTTCTGAGGTCGTACATAACAACATTTCCTGAATGATTTCAGGCAAAGTAGTCGCCTCAGATTCAACCGCACCAGTAAGGGGATAGCATCCTAACGTTCTAAAGCGCACCATTTTCTCTTTTACAACTTCGCCTTCCTCAATCGGCATACGCTCATCATCAACCATGATTAAGGTACCGTCTCGCTCAACTACTGGGCGTGGCTTGGCCAAATAAAGCGAAGGGATATTAATACCTTCTAGGTAAATGTACTGCCAGATATCAAGTTCGGTCCAATTTGACAGTGGGAATACTCGAATGCTTTCACCCTTATCAACTTTGCCGTTATAAATGTTCCACAGCTCTGGACGTTGGTTTTTAGGATCCCATCTATGCTTACTGTCACGGAAAGAATAAACACGCTCTTTCGCACGAGATTTCTCTTCATCTCGTCGTGCGCCACCAAAAGCGGCGTCAAAGCCATGCATGTCTAATGCCTGCTTAAGACCTTCGGTTTTCATTATGTCGGTATGCTTAGCACTACCATGAGTAAATGGACTGATATCCATCGCTAACCCACGAGGATTTTTATGCACGATTAAATCAAAATTATAATCTTTTGCCATCTGGTCGCGAAATTCA
The DNA here is from genome assembly GCF_033180165.1 of Shewanella youngdeokensis. GTDB lineage: Bacteria > Pseudomonadota > Gammaproteobacteria > Enterobacterales > Shewanellaceae > Shewanella > Shewanella youngdeokensis. The sequence continues at coordinate 1,399,604 of NZ_CP136522.1, read as the reverse complement.
ATCATCTCTTTGAATTTCCAGTTAGTGTCAACATGCATTAAAGGAAAAGGGATTTTCCCAGGGTAAAAAGCTTTCCTTGCTAAATGCAATAATACTGATGAATCTTTGCCAACCGAATACAGCATTACAGGGTTGTCAAATTCAGCAGCAACCTCACGCATAATCTGAATAGATTCGGCCTCCAGAGCCTTTAGGTGGGTCATTCTATCTTCAGTCATTATTGTTACATCCTAATTAAACACTTTGAATATTTGGTTTAAAGCAGCAATACAACGGCTGCAAATTTATAATTATCAGCTTAAGCACAGACCAATTTAGTCTGAGTCTATATTTTAATATTAACAAAATACAATATCTAAATCCCATAAAAGATGGAATAAGACATAGCGATTGTTAATAGTTGGTGGTAGTTCAAATTTTATGACCAGTTTTGCTGATATGGCCCAGATGAACCTTTAATGCCATCAATTAAACCACGACACATATATCGGATGCGTGTGCGCTTTTGATCTTGCAATATCGCATTTAAAAAAATCCGAATAGGAATAAAGCAAATACACCTTATCTTCCAGTACAGCGGAACATAGCTACGCCTGCTCAGCAGCAAAATATTTCTAAACTGGTAATATAGGCGGATCGGCGAGCCAACTTTGTACGTTAACCCAATAAATTTAGCCCTAGAGTCACCTAACCTATGCACCATTTCAACTTTTTTAGCTCTTGCTATACTAAAGTTCAAACGACGAGCGCGCCAACACCATTCATGATCTACACCATCAATAAACAAACTATCGTCTTTAAGACCAACCGTATCTAACAAGCCTAAGTCAATCATCATTCCAGAAGCGATAATTTGTGTTACCCCGACTAAATCTTCGTACTCAAAAACCTCTTTTTGTATCAGTGAGCGCACTTTTTTGTCGGTAAACTGGCAATGGATCTGAGGGCCTATGGCGATAATATTATGCTCTAAGCTTTTCGATGCAACGAGTAAACTTGAAAGACTAAATGCCATGTCAGATGGTATTTGGCTGTCCTGATCTAATAACAGTCCGTATTCACAACCTGATGCTAACAAATGTTTTAAACCTTTATTATGTGCAGCTGCGATGCCGATATTATCTGGGCAGTGTATATAGTCATAATGCTCAACAATCTTAGTAAAGTCATTTTTTTGAGCACTATTATCTACAATAACTAAGATATCAGTTTGTCCATAAACTCTTGTGATTAAGCGCTCCGTCAACGCGAGGTCTGGATTATAAACAACAATGATAGTACCAATCATTTAACGTTCACTTCTTCGTTTTAATAAAAGTCGGTCTAACATATACGCCTTTTTTACAATAAAAGACGGCATCATGCGCAAACCTAATATAGCTAAAGCATACACAAAGTTGAAAAACGTGAACTGGTCCAACTCTTGCATTGCATATAGCCTTGCTTTAAATTCATTCCAAGACTTTCCACGGCCGCGACGCTTGTAAAAGCCACCGATGCGTCTGAACTTCAACAATGGTTCTTTAATATTTGCAAAGCGGTATCCACTTTTAGCCAGCTTGATCCAAAAAAAGTAGTCTTGAGTGTTAAGCAGGCTACCTAAATAACGATGACCGTCTTTAAAGACTTTAAAACGAATAACTACTGTAGGGTGATTAATCGGGCAACGCCGAGAAAATGACTTTAACAATACCTCATGCCTTACAGGTAAGCGCCTGCATCCAACTCTCTCGCCAGTTTCATCAATTTCAATCAAAGCAGAACCCAACACATCGACTTTACTATGTTTCTCTAACAGCTGTATTTGCCTAGAAAAACGATTTAGCATGCAAATATCATCAGCATCCATTCTAAAAAAATATTGTGGTTCATATTGGGTCACCCAGTCAACAATAGCATTCATACACTGGCTTAACCCACGGTTTTCAGAACCAACCATAAGTACCACAGAGGGATTTGAAGCTTCTGTTTCAACCAAAAAATTGTACATTTCACAATCTATAGCACCATCAATAACAATAACAAATAATGAAGCTTTTAATGTCTGATCAATAACACTGTTAACTGAAGCTTTAAGCCAATCCAAATTATCCGCTTTGTAGACTGACATACCACACACACTAACGATGGTTTCGGGTAAACAATGTGATTGAATTAATCTAAATTGCTCACCAAGATCGTTAATTAACATAAATTTTATTTTCTCTTAAAGAATCGAGGGGCAGAGCATAAAGCACAAAAAAACCAAAAACTCACTTGCAGCATCAAAGCTACTCGATGAAATGGCTAGAACAAATATACAAATCAGTTACTAGTATTGGCCTATAAATGCCAGAAAACCATTACGCCAATAGAATCATACTATTACTGCATGAATAAATCACATTGAATTGCCAGTTATCTTTCAAACTGCCTAGTTCTTCGATAAATACACATGATTATATTGATTATAATCAAATTCCCCCCCCCAACTATTTTGGATTACGCAGTGCAAAATTTTCTCTAGATAAAGTCAAATTTGAATTATAGGCTGGATCTTTAGCAATATACTCAGCCCATTTACCCTTCAAGTGTTGCAACTCTTGCTTAAAACGAGCCTGCTTTTCAGGGGTATCTTCCGGACCTCTTGAGACAGATTCATGATGGTAGAGCTGAGCATCAGCACAGTATAAATTTCTAACCCCGAGTTCTAGTACTCGAAGGCAAAAATCAACGTCATTAAACGCAACTTTGAGAGATTCATCAAGCCCACCGACCTTCAAATAATGATCCCGTTTCACGAGTAAACATGCAGCAGTGATAGCACTAAAATTTTGTGTTGCAGCGATTCGATTCATATATCCACAATGATCACTAGGGTAATATTTGTGGGCATGTCCAGCACCGCCTCCGTAACCAAGAACTACACCTGCATGTTGGATTCGGTTATCAGGGTACAGCAATTTTGCCCCTACACACCCTATATCTTTACGGCTGACATGCCCAACCATTAGGCCTAGCCAATTGCGGTTAATAACTTCAATATCATTATTGACCAACGCGATAACACTGCCTTTAGCTCGCTTGACTGCATAATTGTTGATTGCAGAATAATTAAACTCAAAAGGATACTTCAGTATTGTGACTTTAGGATGCTGCGCAATCTGTTCAAAATAAGATAAAGAGTTCCTTTCATCAGAATTATTATCGACCAATATAATTTCATAATGCTGATAATCCGTTTTTTCAAGGATTGAATCAATACACATTCTAACTAACTCATGAGCATTCTTGGTTGGAATAATAATCGAAACTAACGGGTTATGATGTGGCCAAGTATAACGCCTAATACCATCACTACCTGTCATAAACGTTAAATCACCTAGATATGAGTTAGCTTCAAGTCGATATTTATATCTAGAATCATGATAAAAACCTGTTTGGTCATTTTTTTCCGCCAGATAAGGACTATGTAATAAAACCTCACTCACATGCCCAACGCTAAAGTCCGAAACGGTAAAATACTGCTCACAAAGCCAATCAGCGATAGCATCAGAACAATAAAACATGGGCACTTCACTTAACAAGCGATCGAAACTAGATACCCAAATGCCGTCACAGATATAACCATTACTCAATTGTAAATCAGGATTCCAATCAGGTTTAAAATCGGGGTTACACCGTATACCATTACTATTGTATTCATCAGAATCACAATAAAGGACACTTGCATTCATCCTAGAGTCAACCTGATAAAACTGGGCCATTTTACTCAAGATTTGAGGCATTACACGCACCCCACTTTTAATCACTATTGTGGGAAGTAAAAATACCTCTTTCGCCACGATTAGAGAAGCAACTGCCTCAGATAAGGTATCACCAACGATGCTGTTAATACTAAACAAACGTCTATTCGAGAGCTTGTTAATGACTAAATCAACCTCATCTCGAATCGAAGAAGAGCACCAAACGAAAACATTTTTCAGCCCAGATACCTTCTCAGCATTGGTCAAGCTATCAGCGAGACCTGTAAAACTGTTGTCATTTACAAGAATAATAGCGTTATGCTCTACAGTCACAAGCGAACCAGATAACACACTCTGCTTATCTATATAACGTTGGTAGTACAGCTTCATTTTCTTTGCTGATGGTTCTCCGTATAAAATACCAGATTTAAATATCAGTCGAGTGTACAACGCCACTAATTTGGGATTTTGCATTAACAAATTTTTTATTTTGCCAGGTAAGCACCTAACACAAAGCTTCACCAATAACATGGCGTATTTTTTTATCATAGCAATTACTTCAAATTGAAAGACATCAAAGGTAACAGTAAACCCATTAACAAACAGCCCTTAATATTCATGTGGTAACCTAATACTGAAATCCTCTCGACTACGCGTAAGGTGCCGACTATAAAAGGGGTCATTAAGAATAATATCCTCCCAACGTGCTTTTAGTTTCTTTTTTTCTTTTTCAAATCGAGCTTGCTTTTCTACTGTGTTATCCTCGCCTCTTGACTTAGATTCATAGTGATATAGCTCTGCGCTAGCACAATAAACGTTTTGGGCACCTAAACTCGAAGCTCTCAAGCAAAAATCAACATCATTATAAGCAACTTGAAAGTCTTCATCTAAGCCTCCGAGCTCATCAAATAGCGTTTTACGAACAACCAAACAAGCAGCGGTTACAGCCGATAGTTGTTGATTCACATGTATACGATTACAATAACCTGAATCATGATTAGATATGCCGCGATGAGAGTGTGCAGCATAGCCTCCTAACCCCATGATAACTCCTGCATGCTGCACGGTATCATCAGGGTAAAGAAGCTTTGCTCCGACACATCCAACTAGTGGCTGATGCGCTAGAGCAACCATATCTCCCAACCAATTCTCACTGATCACTTCGGTATCATTATTCAATAGAACAATTGTATCTCCGTTCGCATAACTTGCTGCAAAGTTATTGATTTTTGAATAATTAAAGGGTTTATCGTAAGTGATGACTTGAATATTGTCTTTTTTACTCAACTTTGAAAGGTAAGCAAGCGTCTCCGAACATTCACTTTGGTTATTCACAATAATAATTTCATAGTTATCAAAGCTTGTTTTCGATAGCACAGAATCAATACACGCTTTCAAAATCAAATATTGATCTTTAGTTGGAATGATAATGCTCGCTAAGTGAGGCTGGTCAATTTGATAGCTGACTCGATAAAAATTTTGTTGTTCTCCAGTAGTAACATTTGCAGCCACTCCCATTGTCTTTAGGTGTTCCTTTAGCGCTTTAAAACCCGCATCCACAGTATAAGGTTTAGCTTCGCTTGACATAGCGGTAGAACCTTCATGTACCCGCCAATGATATAGGATTTTGTCAATATGGTAGATCTCATTGGCAGAAAGAAAGGCTATCGCTCTCAATGCAAGATCATAATCTTGTGCACCTTCAAAACCTACACGACACCCACCCAAAGCTCTCAATACATCGGCTTGATAAACGCATAAATGAGTCACAAAATTATGGGCTCGTAACAAGTGGATATTCATATCTGGTTTAAAATGCGGGTTACTTCGCCGACACTTTTCATCAACAAAATCTTCATCACTGTATATCCATTTAACTGATGGATTTGCATTGATTACAACAGCAACTTCATTTAAAGCATTAGGAGCCAGTAAATCATCATGGTCAAGCAGCGCAATGAACTCTCCTTTTGCTAAAGCAACACCTTCATTGGTAGCAACTGAAATATGACTGTTATCAGATAGAGACTTGACCTTTATCCGCTCGTCTAATAGCGTGACGCTTTTTAGGTACTCTTTAACCTCAGCTTGAGTTGATGCATCATCAACCAACACTAATTCCCACTTAATATATTGCTGGGAAACTACCGACGCCACGCACTCTTTAAGCAACTCTACTGGGGGGTTATAAATTGGAACTACAACTGAAATCAGAATCTGTTGCTCAATATCTAAATGTTTACTCCACAAGTTAGGCTCAACAACATCAATCCAATTGTGGTACAGCTTTAGCGGCGAAGGCTTAGATAACGGTCGATAAATTTCACGCAAGAACCAATGATATGCTGGCTGAACACATGGGAGCCATTTTAAAAACTTGATCCCTTTCGGTCCCAGTATGCGCTTTAACATTTCAATCAAAATAATTCCTTCATTTGAACGGGTTAAAATATTTCAGTTTATTGCTAAGCATGCGCATATATTTATTGCCAGATGCCTCATTGAGCTCAATTTTAGCTATTCGATAATCATTAAGTTTTAATCTAATATAGCCGCCATTTGGTCTTAGACGGTGAGCAACTTCCATAAATTTTTGCGCATTACCTAAATCACCGCAACGCTCAAAATGCAAAGCAACCTCTCTTAAAACATCTGCTGATTGGCCATTTTTATTAGACAATAACTTTTTTGCTAATAAAGTATAATTATCAATACCTGTAATTTCTGTTGATTTTTCAGGCACCACATTAAAACACTGATAAAAATGTTCATTTGGAAGCAATAGATCTGGATGCTTAGCGATACAGTGTTTAAGTAATTCGAAAACAGCTAATGATTGCTGCTTAATATACTCCACAACACTTTGGAGCTCTTCTTGAGTTAGAGCTCGCTCAGTATAAGGCTTTTGAGGTGACAACTTAACGATATCAACCCAGGTCGATAAATAATTAAGTTCAGAATGAGCATCGACAAACCTCTCCAACCTTGATGTAACAGACTGTTTTAAATCTGAATAGCGTTCTGGTTTGATTTTAGAAAAAACTGGCGTCTCACCTTGATAAGATTGGAGAATTTTATCAAGTTTCGATTCAAAATTATCTATCGGAAAGTGATTCGCAATTCTTTTAAATTCATGAGCCTGATAGCAGTATGATTGATTAACCCTGGCAACATGAGGGACTTTAGCATTACAGCCAATCTCGTACAAAAGGTCAGACAAAATTGAGCCCCCGTGAAACAACGTCACATCGTAAGGCCGAATGTTTAGCTTAATCCTTTTATTGCTGGCTAATATTTGTTCTAAATAATCAATTTGAGCAAACCTAAAGTCTAATGGAATATGCAGTTCTGATTTAACTCTATGACGTTTAACCCCTTGATTATGGCCAGATTCAATTTGCTCAACAGGATCTCTGAGATAAACGATAAATTCAACCTCAATATGTGGTTGAATAGCTTGGTGTAAAGCCTCGATTTCATAGAAAAAGAACTCAGAAGACAGCAACAAAACTTGATTAGAAGATGCTAAAAAATCATCAAGCAAAATAGAAGTTTTGTTAGGATCTAAGTAACACTTACCACTTTCATCCCGCGTTAAAATTGCCTGCAAATTACCACAACTCACACCATTATTATCAAGAAGATGATCAGGATAAAAAATTGCATGCTTCCTCAGTTCTGGTGTATTGTTTTTCAGCCAAAACTGAATTGCTGACGTACCTGTTTTACCTGGTCCAGCATGAATAACAACCTTTTTAGACATTAAAAAAACCTTGAATTAGCCTTACCTTTTATAAACTTTCCAACAAAAAGCAATAGCACGACTATTTATGTAAGAATGAATGAAAATTTAATCTCTGCCCAGTTTCTTCGACAATAACATGATATTCGTCATTCACATTTTCACTTTTAGGTATTGCAAACTGAAAACCGATGTAACCATCACGATTAAATTTGACTCGCGGGTGCTGGCGATGTAGCTCAGCTGCAAGCGTTGTTTTAATGACTTTACCATTACAAGTTAAGCATACTTTTACCGACGTTTCGCTGTTCATGATATAGGCAGCACCAACAAGCAAATTTGGATTGTACACTGCTCGGGCAACATGCCCATGTACATATTGAGTACCATTTTTTAAACTACTAAGCCGCTGTTCTTGCAGCCATAATGCATTATTGTACAATGCTATATCTTTCAAGTTGGCGTTACGAATCCTTTGTTTCAGTTCGTCATCAACATCCTGTTCTGTGAGATATTTTTCTTTACTTATATTGTTTGTTTTTTCTTCTAGCTCTAAGGCCAAAGTATGGTTAATTAAAGTCAGGGATGACGAAAACTGCTCGGTAATGCCAATATTCCCCATTAATCCAATAGGTAACCCATCCAACATTCTGCTTTGCAAGTTATTATAGGCTGGTGACTTTATAAACTCCTCTAAACTCTTATCATAACCATTATGCTTTCTCTGGTGGTTGTAGTGCGAAATAACTTGTGCGCAAGGCTCTCTAAGAAAGGTCACCATATAAGAGCAATTAGTCATATTAATAAACCGACGAAGATTAAAGTGCCCCACTAGCCAAGCTTGCCCCGTCTCAAACTGCTGTTTAAAACCCAAAAAGTCATTTTTCTCGTATAGATAACTCAAAACCAACGGAGATGTCGCTTTGGAATTAAAACCATAATCACAAACAGTAACTTGAGAGTCATCCAAAGCCATTCTGAAACTTGTGCCAGCGGTCTTAGGAATATGAACAAATAGACATGAAAACTTGTCATCCTCCTTTTGATTTTCGGCCTTTAACAACGAATGTGTAGTACCACAATTGCTTACTTTTTTTAGTATTTTTTTTAGCATTCAACACTCATACTTCAAATATGATTGACCTATGCAAACCATAGAATAACGACTATAAATAGTACCATGAAAAAATAATTAAAGTCCTCCTAGCTGCTTTAAAGAAGACCATTTATAGCCGCTGGAATCAAATTTTATCAATTAATACATGATAGAATCAGCTACTAGAGATGATAAAATTAAAGCCATCGATGACAACCTAACCAAACAGTTTATTAGCTAAATCGCACCACGTGCAAAACACAACCCTCTATTGTAACCATTTAGTTAAGGCTTTAGTTAAAAATCTAGAAGCAAATACAGATGCGTCAACAGCTCCAAAATTGCCATTGATATTTATAGAACTAACTTCTCCACCATATTGTGAGTAAAGCATGTTAAAAAAAATAAAGCCCAGATTGACTGAAATACTCCCTACCAGCATGTTCGTAAAAAAATCATCTGCTAAGTCCAGCTTATCAGACTCAGTACTATTTGTTCATATTGCCAAAACAGCGGGAACCAGTTTTAAAAAGTCCATTGCCAATTTCGAATCAGTGTTATGCGATTATGGCCCCCTCTCGGTAGAAACGAGTGCCCCCATACAGAACACCGTTTATCGACAAGCTGATATATTCAGCTTTAAACGTCAATTTGATCAAAATAATAGCTGGCTCATTGGACATTTTAACCTCGCACGTTATATTAATTTTGTAGACAGCTCTAGAGTAATAACTTTTGTTCGTCACCCATTATCTCAAGTTGTTTCACATTACAACCATTACAAAAAGAACCATGGCTACCATCAAGAGCTTGAAGATTTTATTGTTACTCCTAGTTTTAAAAATTTACAAAGCAATATGCTTGACGGAATACCTGTCGGTCTTATTGGTAATATTGGCATTACAGAGAACTTTCATCAATCGCTTGAACTTATCAATACCGATTTAAACATCGACCTTATTGAATACCGAAGTAATATTAACAAAAACAAAACTGTAGAAGAAAAGAGCCTGAGTAAAGCTCATACTGAATTGATCCTCAAACATAATGCTAAAGATATGATCTTATATCATCGAGCCCTAAGCATTCATAATCAAAGGGTGCAACACAGACAATTGGGTAAACCTTGGGTGTATAGCCATACCGCACTCTCACCTTATGATCACAATCTTATTGTTGGAGCTGCATACACCACTACGCAAGAACCTGTTACGCTTTGCTTACTAAAAAACAATCAAGTAATCGACACTCAAATAGCGAACAGGTTATATCAACAGCAACCTAGAGTGAAGTTTCATCGAGAAGGTTATATTGGCTTTCAATTTAATATCCCTAAAAACTCACACGAAGACGACAGGTTTGATGTTATAGCCCAACAAACGCAGCAAAAATTAAATTTCGAACCATTTTACAAAATGACAAAATGACAATGCAGAGGCAGCAAAAGAAAACAGCACCACCTAACTATCTCTAATATGGGCATCGCTACAACAATGGCACAAGCTGGTTAATCTGTTTTCATAGCGCTGCCTCAAAGCAGGAATGCTTCGCGTTCGTAAAATATGTTTTCGCGCCTCACCGCCCATAGCCTTGAGTTCACTGGCAGGAGTTTCATATATATGCTTCATTTGCTTAGCTGCATTTTCGATACAAGGCTCTGCCCACTGTAAATTGTCACCTAATGGGTACTCACCGGGTTTAATATCTACCAATTCATAAGTAACTGGGAAACCCCATTTTGAATTAACTAAATCTGTTGAACCAGACCAGTCAGTCGATAATACAACTTTACTGTGTAACATAGCTTCAGCAATTGGCCTTCCAAGCCCTTCGCTACGGTGCAAGGACACATAACAATCACAAGACGCATACAGTGAATCAATTTTTTCGACAGTTAGCGACTGGCTTAGTAATTTTATTCGATTATCATTTTTAGCCGCATCAACTAAAGCATGCCATTCAGTTGAAGATTTATCTAAATGACTAACTTTTAGAATAAGTTCTACGTTTACATCAGGGAGAAATGCTTTGGTAAATGCTTTAACTGCAGCAATAGGGTTTTTTCGGCTAAGATAAGAAGCCGCATCAAAAATAGAGAGAAAGCGGAAAGGTTTTAAATGCAAGTTGCAATTACACGCTATCTCCTGCTTATTTTGCTGACTCAAGTCTTTTGGAAAGTCGATTAAAATAGATGGCATTGAAACAACGTTATCAAAGGAATTTTTAAAAGCAGAAACACAAAATTGTGATATCCCCCAAATTTCATCTAGAACAGCAAGCCTCTCTCTTTCAGGCCAATGAGGTAACTCCCACGGTAGAATGCCAATGTTATACGTTCGAGAAAAAAGCTGACCACCATGTAAATATTTCAACTCAGTCAATGCAAGCGGGCTAACAAAAAACAAACTCAACGGGTACCTAATTCTCCCCCGTTTAAAAGGTACAAAAGTTTGGCTGATATTTTTTTTATCTGCATTATGGGGTAAAGTGATAACACTGTACGCAATTCCAGCAGTATCTAATAACCTGGCAAATGTGCGCAAGTCTTCTCCGAGCCCTGTTGCGCTATTTGCGTAGCCAATTAAATTTACTCCCAGAGAGTGCTTAACACGTTCAAACTTTAATTGGGCTAATTTATGGGAATAATGACTGATCCCTCTCTTAGATAAAAAGGGCCTAAGCTGATACTTAGCCACTGCTTCACTAAAAAACCAGCTATATAATTGATTCGCAGAGACATGAGCTTCACCCTCTAGTGCGACGCCTTTATCATACTGAAAACATAGCACCATAAGGTTAGTGATTTTGTCTGAAACATTGGCATACTGCACGCTAATGGAAGCTAAAAATGCAATAAGCTCTTCAGAAAGGTTATCGTAACCGCCGTAAGAAGGAAGGCCAATAAATAGTGCCCATTGAAAGTAACCTTGTTTGCATTCAGACCTCAATTTATCTATATCAGGCCTGCCTTGAACAGCATGTTCAAAATATTGCAAAAAAGAGGTAATCAAAACAAACACCCAATCAATAAACTAGGCTGACTAAAGTACGTAATAATGGCCAATAGATCAATATAAAGTCATGGTTTAAGGTAAACCTCACCATGTAAATTGAGGATTCGTTAAGCAACTATCTATTTCCCAGCCATAAAAGCAAGTTAACACATACCGCTTATTTTCAGTGCTCAGTCAAGGCTAGCGCTTCAATACCGAAGGAGATCTGATTGCATTTATATCTTAGTGAACATCAGTAACCTAACCAACCCGAAGCTTTCGTGATTACCTGTTATCCATAAACATCATAATTTTCAGCCCTCTTTTCACTCCCGAATTGAAATTTATTACTTATCATCATTGGTTAAATCGGCTACCATTCAAGATTGAATTTTATGATATTCAAGTACACATAATTCGAGTCCATATGAAAAAATTTTTCACCGTTTTTGGTAATTGCCAGGCAGGTCCCCTTGCTGATATTTTAATGAAGCAACCATTTTTTGCCGCTGAGTACGAATACATCCCCATGCCAAAAGCTGCATACATGCTCAAACAAGGTGATTATGATGCTGTTTGCAGTATATTAAATAAAGTAGATTTATTTATTCACCAAGAAGTCAGTGATGCCTTTGGACCATTATTTAACACCAAGCACCTCAAAACACTGTTAGGCCCAACTGGTAACTCAATATCCTTTCCGAGCATTTATTTTAGTGGTTACCACCCAGAAATTTGCTACCTGAGACAGCTTGGAGAACCTGCAAAAGAGTTCAGTGACTACCATGATTTTAATTTAGTCAATAACTTCCTAAACGATCCGAGCAGTGCACACGCAAAAACATTAGCAGCTATCAATGATCCAGATTATTACTCTAGTCAGTTTGTGCTTGAAAATGCAAAAAACAGCCTGGCTGAGTTACAACGTCGGGAACAAAGCTTAGATATTACACTGTCGGACTTTATTGAAGATAACTGGTTAAATGAAATACTCTTCTTCTCCATGAACCACCCTAACCGTAAAGTACTTAACGAGTTAGCAGCACGTATTATTGCAAAACTAGGGCTAGTGACCGCGCCAATTGCTGGTAGCTTTCATCACCTAAGCGAGTCAACACTTCCTGTTTATGCATCTGTACTTAAGCACATTAACAGCCATAAGACTTTAGCTTTAAAAATCAAAGACACGCCAATTAATACGCCTGAATACCTAGATAATCATTTAGCAGTATATAACAAGTTACCTAAAGCAAAGTTACAATCTAATATGAAAGCACTGGATAATATGAAGCAAACAAGCCCTCATACTTTAAAACAAAAAACTATCTATTTTCATATTGGCATGTCTAAAACTGGCACCACTAGTGTACAAAAATGGTTAGCCGAGCATTCAAAACTATTATTGACTCACGGATTGTTGTACCCAAAATCATTTCGTAACGAAGGGGTTTGTCACCATAGTTTTGCAAAATCGTTGAAATCCGGTTTTAATGACAAAGCAGAGTTAGAAAAGTTATTTACTGAAATAGATCATTCTGGCGCATCAAAAATTATTATATCTTCAGAATTGTTAGAACGGCTCTCAATAAATCAATGTAAGTTACTCAACACCATCTTCAGCCGTTACCACATAAAAATAATTACTTACCTGAGACAACAAGATGAAGCCGTCACGTCAATGTATAACGAACTGGCAAAAAAACATGCTATTGCCGTATCTTTTGATGAGTATATTCGTACTACACCAAGATTAAACCTTTTCCACTACACGGTAATGCTAGCACCGTTTGAGCAAGTTTTTGGCATAGACAACTTAATCGTAAGGTCATTCTCAAAAAGGCATTTACATGATAAATCGACCCTTTCAGATCTGTTACTTCAAATAGAATCAAGCTTACTAGAGCTTGTGAAACAACATCCTGCCAATACAACTAATACATCACTACTACCGGCAACAGCCCACATCATGGCAGAAGTTAATCGCCATCAAGATTTTGCCGTAAATCATTTAACCGACTATGCTCTCGCAATTCGTTTATCAAACGCAGTTAACCGGCTGGCCAAAGACAATGGTATTAAGCACCGCTACTTTTCATCAAACGAACAACGTAGCCAATTCTTGCTTCAATTCAAAGAAGATAATCAGTTGCTTGAACATAAATACCTCAATGGCATTAAGTTTGTGTCAGAAACCATGAGTGATGCACCTGAATTGTCAGAGCAAGAGAAAGTGACTTTGTTAACAGAGACCTTAGAGTACACTTTAAAGGTGCTAAAAGAACAACCATTAACCTCAGAGCAACTTGCTGAAGCAACAGCGAAAATATGGCATATCATTTTACAGAAAAATCTTAAACCAATCTAACTACTATTAATACAAAAACTTAGAAGCAAAAAGTAATTAGTTTACTCAAGATATAAACGATAGAAATAAGTTTATTTCTATCGTACTAAAAAAGACTAGATAAAGTAATGGTTTAATTACACAAGTGCATTAGGTTTACGGTTCAACCCACGTTCAATTTCATTAATTAAATTCACTCGCAAATAAGGTGAATGATAGTCTCTACAAAAAGGTAAATCTTTTACGATGGGTTCTTCAATTATACAGTTAAATTTATGTCGCAAAAAATGATTAGAACGCCAACTCATTGACTTCAGTTGAATACATGTAGACTTACTCAGTAACAAGCCTGCCTCGCTATCTAACTTATCAATGATTTTTGAAAAAATAGCTCTCTCACTATTACTCATCGCCTTAAAACCACCAAAAAACTTATTTCTCAATAAACATAATAGCGTTTGCGCATTATTATACGAACTATTCGAAACTCTGCTAGTAAACTTATCTAGCTTAATATTCACATTAAATCTAGATGATAAAACGGAACCAAAATCATCAACTATAGATTGATTAAAAAAACTCTCTCGCCTAAATGGAAAACAAAAAACATTTTCAAGGCCACACAAATCAATCCATGGTTTAAGCATTTTATCAATATGGACATACTTTAAATGTTCAAGCACAAAATCCGCAGCTTCACCTTCAAATGCTAGCCGCCTAACCCACTCTTTATACTTTGCATTAAAGTAAGATATGGAATCTCTAATGTAGCAAATAAATGAAACATCAAAATAATACTTTATTTCATTTATTGCCCCTTCGTCCATTATTCCCGGTGATAAGAAGTTCTCATAAGACAAAATGATTACATTACAATTTTTTGATATTGCCTCTTGATATAACCCCTCCCAAACATTGTCTTGTTTATGATGTGTATTAAAAAGAGTTTCACGCACATAAAAATGCCGCGAGCCAACACCATAATCATGCCTTATTCCTGTATTTGGGAATAATACCCCCTGTAACTGGTTTAGTTCATTATGCGAGGACAACGCTTCCTGCAAAGCAGTGCTGCCCGTTTTATGCATTCCTCCATGAATAATTAATCGCATTTTATCCATTACTTTGACCGCCCTACTGAAGAAGCCAAATTAACTACAATTTCCAATGCTGAATGGAGTGATTGCTCTAGCTCAACAACATCTTCAGCAGAAATTTTTGCTAATGCTTTTTTTATATCGGTTGTAGATACATCTTGAGTTCTCTCTAAATAAACCACATCGCAGCAGTCTTTTAGGTCGTCAAACTTCCCAGCCCAGTCGCTGCCCATTCCAAAAATGTCAACGTTGAATCGTTTTACGTCTGCCCGCTTTTGATCCCAAGAGTTTTCTGCAAATACCGCATCAACATACTCAGTCGCTAGCAAAATTTCAGCCCGCTCTTCAAAAGAACAAAATGATTTCTTACCCTTACCGGTATTAAATTCATCACTTGAAACACCAACAACAAGACGATCACCTAGCGCTCGTAAACGCTTCAGAAGCCTAACGTGTCCAACATGAAATAGATCAAAAGTACCGTAAGTTAAAACCGTTTTTTGAGGTTTAACATCGTTAGCAACTGATACTAAGGTCTTGACCTCTTCCAACGGGATTTCATGACGGTAAGAAAGAATCGACGCTTTGGTAATTGGATAAACCCCTAAAGCCTTTAACTCTTCAATTTCAGGTAAAAAACCATCAAAGTTCATATGCCTTGCCACAATGGCTTCTTTTAAGTTAAAGCCACTTCTTGCAAAGTAGTCTTCATAATTACCTATGCCTTTAATCGTTAATGGCCCAAATGGGTAATCTCTAAGTGGATATAGATCAGCAATTTTGATTGAACGCTTAGGGAACCAACCACGGAAATCATCACTCTTGTAGTGCAAGCGTAACTCGCCATCAATTTGCATCCGCTGACCTATAAATACATCTATCTGCATATATATGTTTAGGGGACAAATCTCTTTACTAGTGCAATAAAATTGGTAAAGACCGTCGTGCTCAGACCCTTTAAGAGTAATTCCTGCAGCTTGAAGTTTCGGAACGATTGAAAGTAGCTCAGCTTCAAAGCTTTCCTCTACCATCACGTCTACATCATCATCCCAAGGGATAATAGCCTGATGTCGGACACAGCCTAACATGGTTCCAGAGTGAGCAAAAAACTCAACACCATGCTCATGTAAAATATTTTGGAAAATATTAAACATCCGATAGTAACTGGTCATGACACTTTTCTTTAGAATAACCCTATTAAAAAAGCCATCTAACTTATGCTGCTTTTCATCTTCACTCATAACATGTTCTGACATCTAATCATCTCTTTAAGTTGCCGCACTACAGCAGCAAAAAATTATCTAATACACTACACTTTATGAAAATAAAGCTCTAAATGAAGAAATAAACCTTGAATTATATTTCTCTAACGCCAATAAAGAATCTTGGTACAGTTGATTAATTTCGTTATTATTTAACATGGCGTTACAGCTATCAACCACGTTGGTCATCAAGGCACAAGTCTGGTGAGGATTATCAACTTCTATTCCAACCATAGCATCCACAGTTGCAATTAATGGTCGACCAAAAGCGAGTGCTTCAATAGATTTAATTTTTAGCCCAGTACCACCTAGCATTGGGTTAACCATTATATCCATTTGCCGATAAAAATCACTCAAACTATCCACCATTCCATGCACAATAAATGGTGCAGTTGAATCAGCTAAACCATTACAAACTGAACCCGCTAGGTGAAATTCAAATCGCGACAAATCAATATCTGCACTTAATAAATGCTGTTGAAAAGAGATTATTGAAGCCACATTAAAAGGGTTGCCACTGCCTAGGTAACCTATTCTTATCTTGCCGTTCGTCGCTTTAGGAGCCGGTAACAAAATTTCTGGAGGAACAACGTACCCTACTACCTCAACTTGCGCATCGCAAATACGGTTAAAATACTCTGCTTCTTCATCTTGAATCGCTAACACTAAGTCAGCACGATTGAGTGCCATAGCCTCCAATGCTTTCGAAGTATAAAACCATACAGGTTCCATCCCTGCCGCTTTAGCCACAAGATGGCGGTCACCAAAGACATCATGCGTATCAATGACCTTAATGACACTGTCGGGCACAACTTCAAGCGCTTTAGAAAACCAAACATAATTAACTACACAGTGAGAAAAAGTCCAAATGCTGCAAAGTTCAGCAACTAAGGTACTTACCCGTTCATCATACCAATCATCGACATGAAAAAAATCACCAAAAGAAGGCTCTGCTGCACCTCCTTGTGGCTGTACGTAGTAAAAGTGATCCCAGCACTGGGTCATCTGCAAACTTTGCTGTTCCGTCAACCCTTCAAGACCAAAGTAAATAAAATGAACACGAAAACCAAGGGTTTGCCACATTTTACATAATTGATAGATTCTCGCACTATTACCCTGATTTTGTGGGTGTGATGGGATCGGCGAAATAATTAAAATCTGTTTCATTGCAAGTTCTCCTGCCAAAAGATTTTAATATCTTCAATAGCAATACCCAAATGTTTTCCAGAGTCAGGTATGTACGCTACTTTATTGACATTGAGGTGAATATTGACAAAGCCTTTAAATGATTCAGCAGCTACGCAAAAATCATATTGTATAGTACCATTTTCAGGTATAGAAATAGGCCTAGGCTTTTGTCCGTCGATGGTCAAATAAGCTTGCATTTCTCTTGCTACAGCCTGAGAAGAAAATAAATTAAACTGTAAATGAAATTGCCCTGAATGAGGTAAGGGTAATATAAAACTCGTTTGAGCATCTGGACCAGTCCAATGATACTCAACACCATCGAACGTCTCTTTTTCATAAACATTCTTACTCAATAACATTGATGGTGTAAATAATTGCTGCTGATTTCTAATCAACGACTCTAAAATATCAACGCCTTGAGATGTTTGCGCAACAAGTGCTATATCTAATTTCTCTCTAAAAGCCGCTCTTTCAGGTGCTGGAGCAGCATTTGAACTTGCTTGAAGTTTACTAAGCAATGAAGCCGGTAACACCTCTGTCTTATGCAGCGCAAAGATGTCACTGCCATTAATACCGTTTAACTCAGATTCCGCCAATAATTGCTGCCCTTTATTATCATAAACGGCATAATCAATCGAAGTACAAAATGCGATGAATGCTTTCAAAATCGATGCCGAATTGGATTGAGATAATACAACAGTCATCATTGGCTGATGAGTTGTTATCGTATACTTAGCGGCCGCGATTATTTCTAGCAAGTGCTCTTGATCATTGATGTGCAACCACCCAAGTGACTTTAAACCACCAAATAAGCTATCAATCGTTCGAATTGGAATGATTTTTTTTGCGCCTAGGTCTGACGATGCACCACCACAGAATGACTGTCTATGATGCCAATCAATATCTCGGCCACCAATTAAGTAATTAGTATTAAAAATATTGTCATCCGTTTTGCTTTCATTAAAGCACCACGGGCCTATAGCGTTTATCAAAGACAGGCTTGTAAATTGAAATATATTGAACCCACAAGCTGTAGAAAATAATGTCGGTATAGAACTTGGTAAATCAATCACAACCATTTGAGTTTGCGTTCGAAAGCGTTGACATAATGCCCAATAAAGAATATTACGTTGTCTTATTGGATAAGTATCACCAAGAAATACCTCGTTAGTTATACTAGTTCCGCTCATGAAATGGGCTCCAATAAATAATCAATGGCAGTCATAGGCACTAATTTATCAAATCCATTTCGGTTTAAAAGTAAACATTGCGAGTCAGCAACAGGGTAAAAAGGTTTAGGGAAACGATCTATCATACGACTCCAAAGTAGCCCAGTAAAACACCATTGCGCTTGTGGCTCTATGCCTGAGGCCAGGTTAAAATCTATATCTTGCTCTCCCGTAACCACCTGCTCAACCACAAAACCTGAAGCACTAAGGTACTCAGTAATAGCCTGAGGCGTAGACAATATTGCTGGTTCACTATCCATTAAGTCTAGCGTAACGGTTAATACAAGCTTGGCACCTAGGGTACAAACTCCATTTAAAAAACACAGTAAATAGATCGGGTCGTCAGCAAACAAACTCAATGGAAACTGAGCATTAACAACTTGGTACTGCTGCCAATGTTCAAAGTAAGCTTCAGAGAATAATTGCTCTATCGATATAGAAGTTAGTTGCGACTCTTCATAATCAAGTATGTCGACTAAAAGACGACTATCAAAACTCTCAAAATTAACTAATAAACATGACTCATTACTGCAACTAAGCGGAATCAGTGACTCAGTCCAAGCGAGCCCAGGCCTGCCATTGTGCTCAAATATTTTATGTTGTGTTAACTGCTTGCACATGCTTTGTTTAGGTAGGTAGTACTGACTAGTTTGGTTCAGTTGCTCACTAAAGGTGACATTGCCTAGTGATTTTAACCCTTCTGAAGCCTCTATACAGTTAAGGTACATTTTCGTTGTTATATCAATGCGATGAGTTTTTTCAATCCAAACTTTAGCCGCCAAACCTATAGCAGTTCGTTTATCTGCATTATTTGCTAATGATAATAAACTCTCTGTTAAAGAATGTTGAAAGTCATCATTA
Organism: Shewanella youngdeokensis; assembly: GCF_033180165.1. Classification (GTDB taxonomy): domain Bacteria; phylum Pseudomonadota; class Gammaproteobacteria; order Enterobacterales; family Shewanellaceae; genus Shewanella; species Shewanella youngdeokensis. The sequence goes on along the minus strand of NZ_CP136522.1, from coordinate 1,380,067 downwards.
TATTTAAGTTTAACAGCGACGCCATCAGGTAGCTCTGCAAAAGGGCCAATATCAACCACAACACAACATAAGCCCATACCTAAGGCTCGCGTCAGTGTTCCGGAACTTTCCCCCCCAGAGGGGTAACGCAAATTGATAATAAGATCCGTTGCGCCCAAATGTTGATAAAATTCATGCTCGCTTAAAAAACCAGTAACGATAACGTTTTCACTTAAACCTGCAGCTTGAATGTCTTGAAATACATCATATTCATATTGTTTACATTGCCCCGCTAATACATACACGAAGTCTAGCCCTTGCAGTTTCAATTCTCGTAATGAACTAAGAACTGCTTTTATTTGCTTAGCTTTGGCAATAAAACCCATTGACGTAAAAATGAGTTTATCAGTCGGTAAACCTAAAGCGCGTCGATAATCTAACTTAAGTTTTCTAGGGTAGCTAGCAATTGTTGGAGCAAGGTGGTGCGGAATAACGCTGACATTATTCTTACCTCTTGCCATGACTCTGTCTGCAGAATACTGAGAATGGACGATAATGTGACTCGCAGAGTCAATTATACTGCCATTTAACTCTAATTCTGACGGGGAAAAGCTTCCTTTCCAACCTTGGTTATCAAGTTGCTCACCAATAATTTTACCTAAACGGCCATATTGATGGAATAAAGATGCACTATAAGCTGACTTATTGCCTTTGCCCAAAGTGGTTAAATCAATAAGGTGATGAAGATTTAAATCATGAATCACTACAACGCCTGGCGTTGAGAGCAATACAGGCAGCAAATACTGAGTATCGCTGTTATTTCCTACATGATAAACATGTTTGTAAGCAAGGTAACGCTGACGGTTAGCTAAATATTCAGTAAGTCTGATAATTTCCACATATCCAGGCATACCTAATGGCTCTGGATGACTATCTTCTATGACAACAGTTAAACAATGGGACTTTGCCAAATAAGGAACCTGCTCAGCAAAATAATCAGCAATGCCGTTTGGCTTAGGGGGAAGCGGGCAAAATACGATCAACCCATGCTCATTGGCAAAAAGATGCATAGTTAATTACTTCTGTTCAGTTTTTACAAGTTGTTCCATTTCGCGAGTCAATTTCTCGCGATGCAATGCTAATAAAGCATCAACACGCTTTTCCATTTCAGAACCAAAGGCGTTCAGTATTTGTTCAGGCTTTTGCCTAATCGTGACTGATTGTTGAGCTTGTTTCACACCATCTATGTACATATGCAAGGTTCTCGGTGTTACATCAAACACACTTAGCCCCGGATCAAAGCTGAAACCATGAGCACCGCTACCAATACCAGCAACTAACAAATCTTCACGCATTACATTTGCAGTGGTTTCAGCTACAACCGTATTTCCATCTTTAAACTGAATAGTGCAACTATGCTTCGGAGAGCCCATCAAACAAGCCCAACCGCTAATCAAGTCAGGTCTCATTGTGTCGATATGAAATCTGACATCTTTTTTTCCAATAATTTTTTTTATTAACTGCTTAATTTTGTTCATTGGGCAGAAACCTTTATCCATAAAATATAATGAGTTTAATTATGTCATTTTATACAAAAGAAAAAAACGGTAATCTTTTTGCAATAAACATAAAATATCATTGTCAAGCGAACATTAGCCTGTACTAACGACAGTTTAAGAACAACATTCGACTGTCTGTGAGAGGTTTAAGTTATAAAACTATTCGCTTATTAACGGATACAAATTTAATTTTTCAGGTAATAAACATAACTTATCTGAACAAGCCTGCAATACAACCGAAACCTTAACTTGCTCACTAAAAGGTTGGCGGTCTATTTCTGTAAGCTTAATGGTGAAGGCTTTCTCAAATAACCCCAATAAATTTTCATCAAAGGAAACCGAGTAATGACTAGCTTTAGGATAGCTAATTTCAGCAGCAATTTTCTGCCCGTTAAGCTTTTGCAGGTTCACTTCTGTTGCTATATAGCGTGGGTTTGAAACAATATTAGCATTGATATGCCAACCTGGTGCAAGGTCGAAATGCAGTTTAATCATCCTATCATTCAGTGCTGATTTTACTTTACCTTTCCCTTTAGCAAAGGATGTGCTTCCAAAACTGAGGACATTAAACCGCTGAGATTGCTGAGCAACGAATCGATATTGGCTTGCTAATTTGGAGATGCTTCGACGGTCATAAACGCTCAATTTCTTGACAAAATATTGATATTTACGTTCCTGAGTTAATTCATACCCTACTGTTAATGCCTGCAAAACAGTAGCCTTGGCGGACTCTATTTCATCATCTCGATTCAAGCTGGTGAGAGTTTGGTAATTATCAATCACAGACAACTCATCCACCAACTTATCGAGCAACCACTTAGCCCGATTTAAATGTTGATTGTGATTACCGTGTTTATCCCATTGCTGCTCAAAACTTAATTTTAATAGTGCCAATGCAAACCATGCATAATCGTCTATATTAGCCGAAATACTGGCTTGTTTAAGGAAAATACTCCTGTAAAGGTGCCCATCAACTCGTGACGTAGACCATAGCTTATCTAACAGCGTTGCAGCTTGTTGCAGGTATTGCTCATTCCCAGTGGAATCATAGGCCTCCATTAACCCTAATGCGTACATGCTGTTCCAGCTGACTATTACTTTTTCATCAACCAAGGGTTGTTGAAGGCTTTGTCTATAAAGTGCAACCTGCTGTACAGATTCAGTTTTTGTCCAATCTTGTTCTAGTGAACTTAAATACACTAAACTTTTTCCCCGTGTCGGCGATAGACTACTTATTAAAGGGGGAGTTATATTCAGATTCGTATGGGTATCAACTTTAATCAAGTCCGCAAAATAATATTTCCCTTCAACTCCTTCTGATATAGCTGAAAGCGCGGATGCATAGCCACTATCTAGCCTTAACCATTTATTTACCCAACCATTGGTTTGCTTTATGGCAACCGAATATTCAGTTTTTCCTGTTATGCCATAAAGCTTTGCCAATACCCTTAGCATATTTGCCTGGGTATAAAGCATCTTTTCGAAATGTGGCCTTAGCCAGATGCTATCTACAGCATATCGGTGAAACCCACCTTCAATGGCATCATAAGTAGGACTAAGCAAGATATCGTTCACTTGGTTTTCCACACTATTTAAATAATCATTGTTACCTGTCCGTAAATATTCATCCAATAGGCCTAACAACCAGTTTTCTTTAAAAAAGCGAGGATCGGTACCGAGCAACTCATCTCGTAACAGCCTATGAATAAAAGCATGTTGCTTAGGTAATAATTGCCCCCATTCAGTTGTAGTCAGTTGATGTGATTTTGCTAATGATTCCTGTGGCAATTCCGATTTCAACTGTGTTTCAATCCGCTTTGCGAGTTTATTAATCGCGTCAGGGTTCTCCAGCCAACGTTGAGCTAAACCTAAAATTGTTTTAGAAAAATTAGCTTTATCTAAATAGGAGTCTACCCAAATAATTTTACCCTGTGGCGTTAAAATAACATTTATGGGCCAGCCAGCTTCCCCTTTTATAACTTCTAATGCCGATTTAAAACGGTGGTCCACTAACGGCCATTGCTCGCGGTCCACTTTAATGCTGACATAGTGTTCATTCAATATGGCTGCAATGGCAGGATTGTTAAAACTCTCTTCTGCCATGACATGACACCAATGGCATGTGGAATACCCTATCGAAACAAATATCAGTTGGTTGCTATCGCTAAGCCCTTGCTCAAACGAATCTTGCCACTCCCGCCAGTTTATAGGCTGCAACGAGTGGCTAAGCAAATAAGGGGAATCCGACAAAATTAGCGGGTTTAAGTCACTAGGCAGCTCATTGCTATCTATTATCTGTTGGCTAATGAGCCACTCTTTTCGCTCTAAAAATGCGCGTTTAAGCTCTTCACTCTGGTTAACTGTCTTGGCTGAGCCATCAACGCAAACACAACCTAAGCAAAAAGCAAGCAGGATAAGTTTGAATGTAAAAGACATAAATAGATTCACTTAATTAAATGCCAGCAAGCAGTGTAGAACAGGTTGCTGGCTAAATTGATTGAGCTAAAAGCCTTGTACCGTTTTATTACAATCCAAGGCTTAATCACTTATACACCCAGCTTATTCTTCACCTTGAACTTGAGCTGTAGCTGGAGTGACTTGCTGCGCATAGCGAATGGTATAACTTTTATTAGCGGCAACATTATCAAAAAATTGTCGTTGCCCATTTGGCCAAATAATTGCGACTTTGGCAGAGGTTGCTTTACCGAGCCCCAAGTGCTGCTCTTTAGGATGAACCGACATATACCCTTGGCTACCGCTAACCTGTCGCCAACTGTATCCTTGATTTTCTGTACCAACAATAATTTGAGCGCCAATACCATCGAGGTTTACACCTGACTCAGGAGCCCCTTGCAGGCGTATTTTAAGCCAATTATTATTAAGCTTTTCGGCGTGATTTTGGAACAACTTTGCCGTGCCGTGATAGTTATTCACCACGACATCTAAATCACCGTCATTATCAAAGTCTAAATAGGAAGCTGAGCGAGAATTACCAATGAAGTCTAAACCACTCACGGCTGACACGTTGTTTAACTTGCCACCACTATTGAGGAAAAACACATTACTAGCTTTAGCAGCATCAGGAAATTCAGCATTAATAGACTCTCCAGTATGTGGGTCTGAGTAATACGGGTTATCACTTGAATAGACATAATAATCATTCATGCCGTTCAACACATACAAATCGTCATCACTGTCGTTATCAACATCAAAAAAGTCAGCATCCCAAGCCCAACCTGTTGAGGTATACCCTCGGCCAACGAGGTCACTGAGTTGGTATTTAAGTTGGCCTGAGGCCGACTTGTTCGATATGAACAGATCATTCCCTTCAACTACGCGCATATTGGCCATCTTTTCGGGATTAAACTTTGTGGTAGTGTCTTCACTCGGTAAAACGTATTTTTGATCTTTATTCATGGTGACAATATTCGAGACATAAATATCTGCTATGCCATCACGGTTAAGATCCGTAACGCTTAAATTCATGGTATATGTCGGTTTATCAATACCAATAGCCGCTGCAGCATCAACAAAACCTTTCCCAGCTTGATTTATATAATAAGCGTTAACGCCAAAATCATTACCAACAATCAGGTCTTGCCAGCCATCCATATTTAAATCTGCGTGGGTAACGGCCTGGCCCCATCCATTGTTATCGGCTCCTAATGCATTAGTAGCCATTTCAAATTTAAAGTTACCCTTATTAATAAATAACACGTTGGTGCCGCCATTATCATTACGACGTTTTAATGTCGGTAGGTCACCGTTTAAATAGTTACCAAAATATTCAATGTAGATATCCAATAAACCATCATTGTTAACATCGAACGTGGTTGCGGGCCCACCTACTAACCCACTGCCACCCAAGTTAGCCACCGCGGTAACTTCAACAAACTTTGCCTGTCCGTCATTGCGATATACCCGATGAGTTTCATCGACGTAAGTAATCACTATGTCTTGGTCGCCGTCATTATCAAAGTCGGCAATCAAAGGTTGGCGCGGTTCACCCGCTCGGCCATCGCTGCCCTTACGCTGACTTAAATTCGACAATCCGGAGGCTTGTGTGACATCAACAAATCGGTCACCTCGATTTAAAAATAAGCGATTGCCAATTCCACTTAATATCAGTATGTCGACTAAACCATCATTATTTATATCTTCAGCTGCGACACCGCTACCACCAAAGGCTGGTGGTATGGTGATAATCCCTGTATGTTCATTTTTTTCTAAATAACTACGCAGTAAACGACTTAACCAGTCAGATGACCTATGCTCGGCAATTAAGCCTTTATCCGTTGTGACATTGCTGAAATAACGCGTAGTTTCAGGCTGAGGCTGTGTATCAGCTGAAACAATGACCGATTTTTCAACCTTAGCAGGAGTATACTTAGCATAATTAGCTATTGTGGACTCAATACTGTGATAGCTTGCTGTTATCAAAGACGCAGACAAAGACTTTTGTTTAATTCGCTTACCTTCTTTTCCGGCATTGCGTAATAAGAGTACGCCATAGTGAGCAATCGCCTCACTAATTAATTCTGCAGCAAAAGGGTCAGCCTCTAACCTTACCGATGCTTGAGCGTCAATTATTGCTTCTTTAAAGTAGACCCAATGCAGACCTGAATCTCTAAATGCATCCATGTCGTAAGATTCAATAATGACTTGCTTCTGTTTCGGAAATTTTGGATAAAAAATGACATCCTCGTACTCATTGACGGTATGAGGCAATATCGATTCTAGGGAATCGGCGACAGCAGCTTCATTAATTGTGGTTCCCGAAACGACTCTGGACTGTGAATCGAGGTAGAGTGTTCCTGAAAATGCGATCATGGCTTCGGTAAAGTAGCGCTTAAACTCTGCCATTTCTGAGGGGCTATCTGGCATCGACAGCTTGGCAAAATATACTTGTAAATTTCGAGCAAATAAAGTCTGATTTATGTCATTGTACTCTTCAAACGACTTTATTTTTTGATCAATTATCCCCATCAATAAACCGCTATTATGAACCTCGCTTGGATCGGTAACTGAAGATGCTACGACTATATTTTGCTTTGGTTGTCGATCTGGGATGAGCGCTGACCAGTTTTGTTGAATATGCGCGGCAGATATCTCATATGCATTTTCTAGCCTGGCTTGTGTATCTGTATTTTTTAATAGTGCTAATGTAAGTAAATCGACCTTTTTAGTCATCGCTTTAGCCGCAGCATCAGAGAGCTCTGGTAATTCGGCATCAAAATCTAACAACACATCTTGCTGAACGGCAAGCATTGCTCTCATGGTATAAGCAATAGAGCCATAATGTTGTTGATCACGCTGTGATATTTCAGTGGTCTGGTCGTTAATACTCACTAACCAAACTAATTCATTAGCCACTTTTTTAGAGTTGATAACAAATAATGTTGCAGCAGCTGCGTTAACTTCGGCCTCAGATAACATGGCTGACGCTGGATTACGCACAGCAGCTATTTGCCATATTGAGCGAACTAAATCCTTCTGGTATTCAGTTTTAAGATATCTTGCTTGCTTTGAAAGAGGGGTACCATAAATCAACCCTTCTAAGCGAGTAGCAGTAGCATGGCACTTAGGATCTTTAGATGATTCAAACTCCCCCATTAACTCTAATAGAGGTAGATCCTGCGGCTGATGATCGAGCACAGACTCGGCATTCGCGATGCTAGCAGTCATACTGCAATATCCCAACAACAAGTTTGCTCCAACAATTTTAGACCAACTTGATATTTTAAGCATGACAACATTCCTTCAAAAAATTGCGCCTATGTAAAAGAGAACATAGGCGCTAAAAGTATTACGCGGTACAGAGCAACGACCCTGTATCCATTATTTTAATTATTTTCGGTGCATTCTTTGCCTTGCACATAAGAACAAGAATATGAGTGCCCATACTGGCAGGCTACCACCATCGTGGGGCGCTGTTACAGTAAACCTTGGCTTGACGCTATTATTTGATTCATCCAAATCGTACTCTTGGCTACTGACTACACCCAACAACTGAAACTCTTCATCTCTTTGAGGTGTAACTTCAATGTCGACAAACTTTTTTTCACCCGGAGCAATTGAAACTAAATTACAAGTAAGCTGAATATTACCCAGTACACAGTTACTTGGGTAAGAAGTGATGTTAAGCATTTCTGTGACATTGATTTTTAACTGCACGTTAGTGGCAACACCTTCGCTATGATTAAACACAGACCAGCTCATTGCAGACGCCTCATTTTGCTTAGGGAAACTCGGTCCACTAGCAAACACCGACAAATCAACGTCATCAGGACCAATCGTTCCACTGTCACTGACATACCAAACTGATACTCCAGTTTGAGAATCAAATGTAACAATATCGAGGTTGCCATTGTTATTCAGATCAATCAGAGATACATGTTCTATTGATTCACCTTCGATGACATAAGCACTCGGACGAAAATCCTCTACATCAAAGTAATGCCAAACACTCACTCCCTGTGGCATCACAAATATCAATTCAGTAACGCCATCACCTTCAAGGTCAGTCACCTTCACCGTCGTTGCATTCGGTAATTTCACCTGACTTTCATATGCTTCGCCAAATGCATCAATTATCAAATGCCAACCATCAGCTCGAAGCACTAATAAATCAGCTTTATTATCACCGTCGACGTCTGTAGACACAATTTCTGCCAGCTCATCACCAAGGGCTGTCACAGAGTTTTGTAGCCAGTCACCAGACTCATAAGAAACCAACACTGGCGATTGCCCATTGACTCCGACTAACAACTGCTCACCAGTACTTGTCGCCACCAAACTAAGAGCGTTTACGCCTGCAACTTCATTAATAACGGTGTCACTATCTTGTGGTTGCTGAACTTGCGCAATTGGCTTTGTATTGAGATTGGCGGGAACCAAAGTTGATATTGGCAGGCTGTTGACGATTGTCGCCCCTGTTCCAACACCAGAATAAATAGCAATGCTATCTTGATAATTCCCAGCAAGCACGAGTTCTGGCGCGCCATCAAAATCAAGATCTGCCAGCAAAACAAAGTCAGCTAGCACAGCATCTAACGACTCTACGTCGGTAACTGTAAACTCATTGTCTAATAGATAAACACGGTTACCTTGCAGCGCACCACCAACAGTTACAATATCGATATGACCATCCAGATTAATATCGTTAGCAACCATGGCGCTAACGCCCTGTTCAAGGTTAATCTTTAAAGTTGGTAAAAGCTGACCGGAACCGTCATTGAGCATTAATTGTAATGATTGTTCACTGGCTAGGTAGATAAGTAAATCATTTAGCTGATCGCCGTTCATATCGACCACATAACCGACTGATGCCGCCGTACTACTAACAACGTCGCCAGCAATGTCTACAATTTCACTGCCCAATAATAAATCGGCTTGGTCGTTAAATGTATCTCCGTTGAGGTTATCACCACTCACTTCAACTGCAACCGACGTATAGCCACTTGCAATATCAGCAACGACAAAATCAACAATAAATCTCACCGAATCACCAATAGCAAGTTCATCAACGAGTATACAATTGATGCTCCCATCAGCAGTTTCAGTACAGTCAGTAGGGATTGCAGACACTGTTAGTTGTTCAGCAAAGTTGATTTTATACTCAACTCCTGTAGCAGCAGTGTATCCATCATTATTGATTTCAATCACTAACGACACCTGTTGTGCCAATATCGCAGGAGCAGGAGAAAGGTTAGCAATAACCGACACTTCAGTATCAGTTGGTTGTAACACACTGAGTGTAAAGCGCTGAATAACCGGCTCAGTAATGATATCGTCAGACACTGCAACTTCAATAACATAGTCTTGATCAGAACTTTCTACCGGCGGAGTTCCGACCAACTGATTAAGCGTATTAAGCGTTAGCCAATCTGGTGCAGATACAAGCGTGACTGTCAGTTCATCATCAATATCGACATCACTTACCTGAATATTATATTGGTAAGCAACCAATACCGTTGCCTCAGTAATAGGCTCAGAATCAAATACGGGGTCATCGTTAACATTAATTACTTCTATATCAAATGAAGCGAGATCGACTTGCACCTCGGCATCTGAAACCGAAATCATAATATCTGCAGTCTTGCCTACATCATCATTCGTAGGGGTACCACTAAGTGTGCCATCAACCATACTAAACTGTGCCCAGCTAGGTTGATTACTGATTTTATAGGTTAATATGTCCGCTTCATCTGCATCTGTAACTGTTGGGGTAAAACTGTATAACTGACCCTGTTTAACCGTTAAATTCGGCGTACCTGTTATCTCAGGTGCATCATTCACGTTTAGCACTTCGATTGCAAAAGTCGATAGATCTGATGTTACAGTTCCATCCGATACCGAAATTACGATGCTCTGGGTTTTACCAATATCTGAGTGAATTGGCGTTCCAGATAATGTGCCATCAATGCTACTAAAATTCGCCCATTCTGGTTTATTTAGAATGGTAAAGTTAAGCACATCGGATTCATCATCATCGGTCACTATTGGCGTAAATAAATAAGGTAGATCTTGCTTAACTGTGGTCGCAGGCGTGCCACTAATAACTGGCGCGTCATTGACATTGGTGACGCTAATATTAAAGCCGCTAAGATTAGTGCTTACCGTGCCATCAGACACAGTGATCACAATGCCGTTGGTGTTGCCCACATCGCTGTTAGTTGGGGTTCCCGACAAGTTACCGTTGCTGCTATTAAAGCTGGCCCAACTTGGCTTGTTAGTGATACTAAAACTTAATGTGTCATCCGCATCGTCATCGCTCACTGTTGGCGTAAAGCTATACACGCTGTCTTCAGCAACGCTGGTCGCTGGCGTGCCACTAATAACTGGCACGTCATTGACATTGGTGACCGCAATGTTAAAGCCACTCAATGCCGCAGTAACGCTGCCATCATCAACCGTGATCACAATGCCACTGCTCGTGCCCACATCGCTGTTAGTTGGAGCACCCGACAGGTTACCGTTGCTGCTATTAAAGCTGGCCCAACTTGGCTTGTTAGTGATACTAAAACTTAATGTGTCACCGGCATCGTCATCGCTCACTGTTGGCGTAAAGCTGTAGCTAGCATCTTCGGCAACGCTGGTCGCAGGTGTGCCACTAATAACCGGCGCGTCATTGACATTGGTGACCGCAATGTTAAAGCCACTCAATGCCGCAGTAACGCTGCCATCATCAACCGTGATCACAATACCGTTGGTGTTGCCCACATCACTGTTAGTTGGGGTTCCTGACAAGTTACCGTTGCTGCTATTAAAGCTGGCCCAACTTGGCTTGTTAGTGATACTAAAACTTAATGTGTCATCCGCATCCTCATCGCTCACTGTTGGCGTAAAGCTGTAAACGCTGTCTTCAGCAACACTGGTCGCAGGTGCGCCGCTAATAACTGGCGCGTCATTGACATTGGTGACCGTAATGTTAAAGCCACTCAATGCCGCAGTAACGCTGCCATCATCAACCGTGATCACAATGCCATTGGTACTGCCCACATCACTGTTAGTTGGGGTTCCCGACAGGTTACCGTTGCTGCTATTAAAGCTGGCCCAACTTGGCTTGTTAGTGATACTAAAACTTAATGTGTCATCCGCATCGTCATCGCTCACTGTTGGCGTAAAGCTGTAAACGCTGTCTTCAGCAACGCTGGTCGCAGGTGCGCCACTAATAACTGGCGCGTCATTGACATTGGTGACGCTAATATTAAAGCCACTCAATGCCGCAGTAACGCTACCATCAGACACTGTGATCACAATGCCGTTGGTGTTGCCCACATCGCTGTTAGTTGGAGTACCTGACAGGTTACCGTTGCTGCTATTAAAGCTGGCCCAAGTTGGCTTGTTAGTGATACTAAAACTTAATGTGTCACCGGCATCGTCATCACTCACTGTTGGCGTAAAGCTGTACAGGCTGTCTTCAGCAACGTTGGTCGCTGGCGTGCCACTAATAACTGGCGCGTCATTGACATTGGTGACGCTAATATTAAAGCCGCTAAGACTAGTGCTTACCGTGCCATCATCAACCGTGATCACAATACCACTGCTCGTGCCCACATCACTGTTAGTTGGAGTTCCCGACAAGTTACCGTTGCTACTATTAAAGCTGGCCCAACTTGGCTTGTTAGTGACACTAAAACTTAATGTGTCATCCGCATCGTCATCACTCACTGTTGGCGTAAAGCTGTACAGGCTGTCTTCAGCAACGCTGGTCGCAGGTGCGCCGCTAATAACCGGCGCGTCATTGACATTGGTGACGCTAATATTAAAGCCACTCAATGCCGCAGTAACGCTACCATCAGACACTGTGAGCACAATACCGTTGGTGTTGCCCACATCACTGTTAGTTGGGGTTCCTGACAAGTTACCGTTGCTGCTATTAAAGCTGGCCCAACTTGGCTTGTTAGTGATACTAAAACTTAATGTGTCATCCGCATCCTCATCGCTCACTGTTGGCGTAAAGCTGTAGCTAGCATCTTCGGCAACGCTGGTCGCAGGTGTGCCACTAATAACCGGCGCGTCATTGACATTGGTGACGCTAATATTAAAGCCGCTAAGACTAGTGCTTACCGTGCCATCAGACACCGTGATCACAATGCCGTTGGTGTTGCCCACATCGCTGTTAGTTGGAGTTCCTGACAAGTTACCGTTGCTGCTATTAAAGCTGGCCCAACTTGGCTTGTTAGTGATACTAAAACTTAATGTGTCATCCGCATCGTCATCGCTCACTGTTGGCGTAAAGCTGTACAGGCTGTCTTCAGCAACGCTGGTCGCAGGCGTGCCACTAATAACCGGCGCGTCATTGACATTGGTGACCGCAATGTTAAAGCCACTCAATGCCGCGGTAACGCTGCCATCATCAACCGTGATCACAATGCCGTTGGTGTTGCCCACATCGCTGTTAGTTGGGGTTCCCGACAAGTTACCGTTGCTGCTATTAAAGCTGGCCCAAGTTGGCTTGTTAGTGATACTAAAACTTAATGTGTTATCCGCATCGTCATCGCTCACTGTTGGCGTAAAGCTGTACAGGCTGTCTTCAGCAACGCTGGTCGCAGGTGCGCCGCTAATAACTGGCGCGTCATTGACATTGGTGACCGCAATGTTAAAGCCACTCAATGCCGCAGTAACGGTGCCATCATCAACCGTGATCACAATACCGTTGGTGTTGCCCACATCGCTGTTAGTTGGGGTACCTGACAGGTTACCGTTGCTGCTATTAAAGCTGGCCCAAGTTGGCTTGTTAGTGATACTAAAACTTAATGTGTCATCTGCATCGTCATCACTCACTGTTGGCGTAAAGCTGTACAGGCTGTCTTCAGCAATTGAGGTCGCAGGTGAGCCGCTAATAACTGGCGCGTCATTGACATTGGTGACGCTAATATTAAAGCCGCTAAGACTAGCGCTTAGCGTGCCATCATCAACCGTGATCACAATGCCGTTGGTGTTGCCCACATCGCTGTTAGTTGGAGTACCTGACAGGTTACCGTTGCTGCTATTAAAGCTGGCCCAAGTTGGCTTGTTAGTGATACTAAAACTTAATGTGTCACCGGCATCGTCATCACTCACTGTTGGCGTAAAGCTGTACAGGCTGTCTTCAGCAATTGAGGTCGCAGGTGAGCCGCTAATAACTGGCACGTCATTGACATTGGTGACGCTAATATTAAAGCCGCTAAGACTAGCGCTTACCGTGCCATCAGACACAGTGATCACAATACCGTTGGTACTGCCCACATCGCTGTTAGTTGGAGTACCCGACAAGTTACCGTTGCTGCTATTAAAGCTGGCCCAACTTGGCTTGTTAGTGATACTAAAACTTAATGTGTCATCCGCATCGTCATCGCTCACTGTTGGCGTAAAGCTGTAGCTAGCATCTTCGGCAACGCTGGTCGCAGGTGTGCCACTAATAACCGGCGCGTCATTGACATTGGTGACGCTAATATTAAAGCCGCTAAGACTAGCGCTTAGCGTGCCATCAGACACTGTGATCACAATGCCACTGCTCGTGCCCACATCACTGTTAGTTGGAGTACCCGACAGGTTACCGTTGCTGCTATTAAAGCTGGCCCAACTTGGCTTGTTAGTGATACTAAAACTTAATGTGTCATCCGCATCGTCATCGCTCACTGTTGGCGTAAAGCTGTACAGGCTGTCTTCAGCAATTGAGGTCGCAGGTGTGCCACTAATAACCGGCGCGTCATTGACATTGGTGACGCTAATATTAAAGCCGCTAAGACTAGCGCTTAGCGTGCCATCAGACACTGTGATCACAATGCCACTGCTCGTGCCCACATCACTGTTAGTTGGAGTACCCGACAGGTTACCGTTGCTGCTATTAAAGCTGGCCCAACTTGGCTTGTTAGTGATACTAAAACTTAATGTGTCATCCGCATCGTCATCGCTCACTGTTGGCGTAAAGCTGTACAGGCTGTCTTCAGCAATTGAGGTCGCAGGTGAGCCGCTAATAACTGGCGCGTCATTGACATTGGTGACGCTAATATTAAAGCCGCTAAGACTAGTGCTTAGCGTGCCATCAGACACAGTGATCACAATGCCACTGCTCGTGCCCACATCGCTGTTAGTTGGAGTACCCGACAGGCTACCGTTGCTGCTATTAAAGCTGGCCCAACTTGGCTTGTTAGTGATACTAAAACTTAATGTGTCACCGGCATCGTCATCGCTCACTGTTGGCGTAAAGCTGTAAACGCTGTCTTCAGCAACGCTGGTCGCAGGTGCGCCGCTAATAACCGGCGCGTCATTGACATTGGTGACGCTAATATTAAAGCCACTCAATGCCGCAGTAACGCTACCATCAGACACTGTGAGCACAATGCCACTGCTCGTGCCCACATCGCTGTTAGTTGGAGTACCCGACAGGTTACCGTTGCTGCTATTAAAGCTGGCCCAAGTTGGCTTGTTAGTGATACTAAAACTTAATGTGTCACCGGCATCGTCATCACTCACTGTTGGCGTAAAGCTGTAAACGCTGTCTTCAGCAACGTTGGTCGCAGGTGCGCCGCTAATAACTGGCGCGTCATTGACATTGGTGACGCTAATATTAAAGCCGCTAAGACTAGTGCTTAGCGTGCCATCAGACACTGTGATCACAATGCCACTGCTCGTGCCCACATCGCTGTTAGTTGGAGTACCCGACAGGTTACCGTTGCTGCTATTAAAGCTGGCCCAAGTTGGCTTGTTAGTGATACTAAAACTTAATGTGTCACCGGCATCGTCATCACTCACTGTTGGCGTAAAGCTGTACAGGCTGTCTTCAGCAACGCTGGTCGCAGGTGTGCCACTAATAACCGGCGCGTCATTGACATTGGTGACGCTAATATTAAAGCCACTAAGACTAGTGCTTAGCGTGCCATCAGACACCGTGATCACAATGCCACTGCTCGTGCCCACATCGCTGTTAGTTGGAGTACCCGACAGGCTACCGTTGCTGCTATTAAAGCTGGCCCAAGTTGGCTTGTTAGTGATACTAAAACTTAATGTGTCATCTGCATCGTCATCACTCACTGTTGGCGTAAAGCTGTACAGGCTGTCTTCAGCAACGCTGGTCGCAGGTGAGCCGCTAATAACCGGCGCGTCATTGACATTGGTGACGCTAATATTAAAGCCGCTAAGACTAGCGCTTACCGAGCCATCAGACACTGTGATCACAATGCCGTTGGTGTTGCCCACATCGCTGTTAGTTGGAGTACCCGACAGGCTACCGTTGCTGCTATTAAAGCTGGCCCAACTTGGCTTGTTAGTGATACTAAAACTTAATGTGTCACCGGCATCGTCATCGCTCACTGTTGGCGTAAAGCTGTAGCTAGCATCTTCGGCAACGCTGGTCGCAGGTGTGCCACTAATAACTGGCGCGTCATTGACATTGGTGACCGCAATGTTAAAGCCGCTAAGACTAGCGCTTACCGTGCCATCAGACACCGTGATCACAATGCCACTGCTCGTGCCCACATCACTGTTAGTTGGGGTACCTGACAAGTTACCGTTGCTGCTATTAAAGCTGGCCCAAGTTGGCTTGTTAGTGATACTAAAACTTAATGTGTCATCTGCATCGTCATCACTCACTGTTGGCGTAAAGCTGTACAGGCTGTCTTCAGCAATTGAGGTCGCAGGTGAGCCGCTAATAACTGGCGCGTCATTGACATTGGTGACGCTAATATTAAAGCCGCTAAGACTAGCGCTTAGCGTGCCATCATCAACCGTGATCACAATGCCGTTGGTGTTGCCCACATCGCTGTTAGTTGGAGTACCTGACAGGTTACCGTTGCTGCTATTAAAGCTGGCCCAAGTTGGCTTGTTAGTGATACTAAAACTTAATGTGTCACCGGCATCGTCATCACTCACTGTTGGCGTAAAGCTGTACAGGCTGTCTTCAGCAACGCTGGTCGCAGGTGCGCCGCTAATAACTGGCGCGTCATTGATGTCGTAAACAACTGAATAATTAGCTACTTGGCTGGGGTTAAGTGCCGAATCAACCGCGCTACCAGCAGCGATATTAACAACAACATTCGCTTGGGCTATCGGCGTAACGATCACTGAATAGTTCGTAGCATCAATAGCTGTAAAGGAACTCAACGTAGCATTAGTTGGAACTAAATCGTTTATATCAAAACCAGTAATATCTTCACTAAACATGAATGAAAGTGTAAATGGTGCGATTACAGTGCCAGAAGGGCCGGATATATCAACTGAAGGTTCAAGATCATCATATTGAATATTTAATGTATTTGATGTTGTATTTGAGTTATTTGCACTGTCATTAGCTTTATTCTCAGCGACCTTGATGGTGATATTTGTTTCACCAGTAGCATTCACTGTAACCTTGTAATTTTTGGCATTTACAACCTGGAAATCAGATAAGGTTGCATTGGTAATGCTGATATCTTCTTCAGTAAAATTAAGCACATTCTCGTCAAAGAGTATATCCACGATAAACGCAGCAGTTTGTACTGCGCCAGAGGCGCTTAAAGTCACAGAGGGTGCTATGGTATCCACAGCAAAAACCTCACTAGGGCCCGCCATTGGAGCAGCGTTAGTACTGTACCTTGCGCTCCCTTCTCCAATAGTAATTCCCAAAGAGCCAGCTCCGGTAAGCCCGTCTAAGGTTACAGTTGGAGTACTCGTATCACCATTAATAACAGCTATGGTTGCCGATGCCGAACCAGTTGCATTCAAACTAATGTTTTCAGCTCTTAAATTTACAACTTCAACATCAGTGTAACTAATGGTGTAAGTAACAGGGCCAACATTAGCGACTAGGCTTGACGGCGAACTGATGGATAAACTCGGTGTAGGTACTAATGGCTCTGATTGATAGGCAAATACAATATCAATAGCAGCTTGGTTACTAACTGCTGAGTCTAAGGCATAGTTAGCAGAACCAGCAGGAATTTGAATCGTCACATCCCCATCAGCGCTTGGTGTTACTTCAGCACTGTAAGTTGACCCAGACCCAGTAAAATTACTTAAAGCGCCATTTACTACGTTGATATCAGATAAATCAAAATTAACAACGTCATCTGAGAACTTAATTGTCAAATTAACAACCGACTCTGATGTAGGGCTTGATATATCTACTTGAGTAACAACTGTCAGCTCATTAATACTTAATAAAGCCGTCGCGGCTGTCACAGACTGGTTAACAGCAGCTACAGTCGCAGAAGCATTACTTGAGGTACTGCGATAGCTGCCAGGCGTTGTTCCTGCAGGTATATTTAAAGTAACAGTAAAGCTACAACTGCTACCTTCAGAAACTTCAATATTTGTCACAACAAGAAAGGTGGTACCGGATGTCGCACTACTCGCGCCACAAAATCCATTTAAAACTGCTGATGAAACATTAGCACCTGCAATAAAGTTTGAAATATTGTCAGTAAACTGAATAGCGCTGGCGTCTCCAGCACCCGCTTGATTGGTGATTAAATAAGTAAGCTCAACACTAGTACCTGCACTACCGACTTTAATCGAACTGTCACTGAAACTTTTTGTGAACTGTAAACCACTGATAGCAACGCTTGCACTGCCGCCGGCTTTCTGTACGGTATTACCAGCTACCTGTGCTATCACAGTAGAACTTGTGAATGCAAACGTACCGACAGTATCAACCGGTAATTGAACAGGTATACTGAAACTACAAGAAGCACCAGCGCTCAATGCACCACCAGAAAAGCTAACAATAGCGCTACCAGATAAAGTAGAACCCACTCCACAACTATCAACCAATGGCAGCCCAGTTGCAACTAGCCCAGTGAGGCTTGCGCCTAAATTCAAAGTGAACTCAATATCGGTCGCATCATCTGACGAGTTAGCGCTATGAGTTAAAGCAACATTAATACTAGTAGCTTGCCCAGGAAGTAATACAGCCTCTTCGAAAGAAAAACTCATGTTGGGAGCAGAATCAACAATAAAAGCAGTGCTAGTAGAGGGGGACGGACCTGCTACAACATTACCATTAATGGTTGCCGTAACTTCTTCTGCACTAAAGCTATAACTTCCCGATGTTATAGCTTCGTTTAAGGTTAAAATAACATCGAAAGTACAAGAGCCACCTGCCAGCAAAGATGCTGTTGCGACATTAAAATAAATACCATCAGTATTATTTGATTGTGTAAATGTACTACCAGCACCGCAAGAGTTTGCAGCAGGTAAGGTTTGTATACTAGCAACTGAAGACCCGCCGAAAAAAGTACTTACGCTTAGAGCAGAAGCAGCATTAACGCTATCAACATTAGTGAGTACATACCTAAGAGTAATATCACTACCTGCCGTAATGGCAGATTCTACTACATCAAAAGATACTGTTGGTACGTTTGATACTCTAAAAGCATTGGTTGCATCAGGGTAACTCGCATTTAAACTAGAAGATATTGCGCTAGCGGTATTAGTGTAAGAACCAATAGTAGCGTTAGCAGGAATAGATACAGGAATGGAAAAATCACAACTTTCCCCTCCTGCCAACATACCATTTGTCAGCACCACAGTTTCTGTCCCGCTTAGAACAGAACCAGAACCACAAACATCAGTTAAAGGTAACCCTGTAGCAACTAATCCCGACAAAGCATCACCTAAAACATCAGTAAAAGTGATACTTTCAGCATTGCTGCTACGGTCGAAATTAGTAATGCTAACGTTTAAATTTGCCGTTTGGCCGGGCACAACGGTTAATGGGTCAAGCGACATATTTACAAACTGCTTAACCACACTTAGTGCACCAGAAGCTTGACCAATACCAACCGCAGCGTGACTTAAATCTGTGGTGCTTAAATTAAAATTGCCAGCGATATCGGCAATTACATCAAAAGAGACACTGCAACTGGCTGGAACATCAACACTACCCGCAGGTAAAAATGCAAAAAGAGCATTATTAAAGTAAGTAGAAGACATAGCCACACTATTGTCGCCAGCACTGCCGCCCAGCACCATATAGTTGCCACAATCAGAACGTAAATTTGCTAACGGTGCCAGTGTCAAACCTATTGGAAGATTGATACTACCTGAAAAGCCATACACGAAAGAATCTAACGTATTAGTTAATTCAAGTGTCACGCTGCTAATGTTACCAACAGAAATTTCACTAGGCGCCATAGTTAATGAAGCTGCAACACCAACTGCGTTTACCGTCAATGTTGTTGACGTGTCAGTTCCAGTACCAATATTAGAATTTAAATTTGTTGAAGCAATATTAAACGAGCCGCCTTCAACAGCTTCGCCCGTTATATTAAAACTAAATTCACAACTTTGATTTGGTGAAAGTTGATAGCCTGAAGCGGATATTTCACCGCCACCAGCAGAGAGAGTATAACTTCCAGTAGAGCAGGTGGTTGAATCGTTTGTATATGCAGAAATAACCACACCAGCAGGTAGATTAATGCTAAACCCAATTGCAGAGGCCGTTTCAGTTAATGACGTATTGGTTAATAAATAATTTAAAGTCGTTGAACTGTTGCTAGTTATAGTTGCACTGCTGAGATTTCCATCAAGAGTTAAGTCACCATCTGCAGCAAAGGCAGAAAAACTGAATAAGCTTACACCCAAAACTCCTATAAACCATGTTCGATAAAAACCACAAGTGAATCCCTTTAGTGCTTTCAACATGCAATGCCCTTTCATCCCCGCGGTAAAGTTAACACTTAAATCCTTACAACAAACTAAAAAAAGTAAGTGCGTAAACCAAACAATACTGAATAAACTCAATATGGCACTACAATAGCAAAACAAGGTACACAAAAGCAAAAAATGTAACACATAAGTAACAATCATATTTAAGAATCACAAGAACCCCAAAAAAATATTCTTTCAAAATCAACAGCAAAGATAAACAAAAAAACTAACAACCCCAAACAAGTTAACAAAACCAAGCAATCACTTGCTTCCTGTTATCACTTTGTTAACATACAGTTAACTTTGGGCGGAGGGGGGAATCGATGGGTTTTATACGGAAACTAAGCAGCTTTACGGTGCTACTTGTAGTTATTGGAGGGTCTGCAACTGTGTCAGCAGCAAGCATTGTACAAAGCCGTTCAGTATTAGATATAGAACTTGGTAACAATTTTGATGAAGCCAATATAACGATATCAGGCCCTAACGACTTCTATAAAGCATACACCTTTTACAAAGGTGACACTCAAGTCGATATTGACACCCTAGAGATCCATAACTCTGGCAACTACACATATCAAATACAATATATTCAAAATGGCAAAGTAGAATATATAAATGACCGTAAAACAGGTCGAAATAATACGGCTAGAAATACAGGAAAAATAATAAGCTCTTCAGGTTACTTTAACGTAAAAGACAATGAGTTTGTAACTGAAGAAATAGATGAAACAGAACCTCAAACAGGGTTAGTTAATTCAAGTAACAAATTAGCAGAACAGAGTTCATCACAGAATGAGCAATAACAGGAATGAAAATGAAAAATAAAATAACACTATCTATGGCTGCATTGTCCTTGCTCATTTCAAGCAACCTCTATGCAGCCCAGGTGTTTCAAGATGACGTAATTGTTACTGGGAGCCTCTGTGCCGGATTTGATTGTGTCAATGGTGAAAGCTTTAATTTTGACACCCTTCGCTTGAAAGAAAACAATTTACGCATCAAGTTTGAAGACACCAGTGCTAGCTCATCGTTTCCGAGTAACGACTGGCAAATAACAATCAATGATTCCGCCAACGGTGGTGCCAACAAGTTTTCAATTGATGATATTGATAGCAGCAAAACACCTTTTACAATAGAAGCAGGTGCACCAAACCATTCCGTGTATGTTGACGACGGTGGCAGAGTGGGTATAGGCACTTCAACGCCACTGTTTAATTTGCATGCAGTCAGTGGCAACACCCCTACCCTACGTTTGGAGCAAAATAGTTCTTCAGGCTTTACAGCACAAGCATGGGATATAGGCAGCAACGAAACCAACTTCTTTGTTCGTGATGCAAGTAACGGATCAGCATTACCCTTTAAAATTCGCCCAAGCGCCCCAAACAACTCGCTTTATATTGATACCGATGGTGATATTGGTTTGGGTACAGCAACACCAGCAGCAGACTTACATGTTGTAAGTAATAATTCCAATGCACTATTAATTGGTAATAATCAAGCAGACTATACAATGCTTGTTAACGGAGATGGCAAGACCCATATCCAAGGTGACAACCTAGATACAGATGCAACGACTTGTGGTTCAAATGGAAGCCTAAATATTGCTTGTGGTCGGTTTACACCATTAGCAACAATTGAAGAGAATAATTCAAGTGCAACAGGCAGAACGCTGTTAGCATTAAAAAATAACGCCCCTGGCTGGCTATCGATGGAAGACACCACTAAAAATACAGTGTGGTTAATCTCAAACGCCCCTACAGGCTTAAACTTTGTCCTTCATGATAAAACAACTGACACGATAACAACGCCATTAATCATTGAAAACAATGGAGACATTACTGTCGCAGGCGTTGTCAATCAAAGCTCAAGTCGTTTATTAAAAGACAACATATCCGAAGTAAATTATGATTCAATTTTGAAGTCAATCGATGCTCTTGCCATCAACCATTGGAGCTATATCAAAGATAAAGGAAAGGTCACTCACATTGGCCCGATGGCCCAAGATTTTTATAGTGCATTTAATGTTGGTTCTGATGAAAAACACATTTCAAGTGTAGACAGCAATGGTATTTCTCTTGCAGCGATTAAAGCTTTATATCAAAAAGTGAAAGACTTAGAAAGTAAAATAACTGAACTAGAGAACAAATAGATACTGAGCGTGACTCATATAATTTATCCAATAAAAAAGGAGCCATCGGCTCCTTTTTTTGCATAACTAGAGTAACTAAAATAATAACAAAGTTACTGCAATTTAATACGGTATTCTTCTAATTTTTCTTTAATCAATGGTCCAGAAGGACGGGCATTATGAGCTAACTCCATTAACTTATAAGCCATATTCAGATCGGTAGCTTCTAACCGAATAGCCTCATCGCGTAAAAAGTCAACATCCGCTGAAGTTTTCACATCCATTAAAGTTACAGTTTCTAAATTTAAGCGTGGCGGTGTAGTATCTTTCATTTTTAAAAATGCAAAAAAGTGCCGACTTAACGAGTCTAGTTGCGATTGTTTAATCGCATCAATAGCTCTGTATAATGCCATGGTACTTTCAGTGCTACCATCTACTGCAATATCACGTGATTTAATTGCGTTAGTTAAACAATTTTTATCACGTGAAGCAATGACTGTAGCAAGAGCCACGTTTATCGAAACGGTATTAGCCATATCAATATTATCGCGCAAAGCCACTCCCTCAAACCCCGCTGACGACTTAATAAATAGCCATTGTTTATTGGGGTCTGTTAAACCAATAGATAAATATTTATCCGTTAATGGCTTGGTGTGTGCAGGTAAAAGCAAAAAGTTAAGTGCTTTGCTTATCGCTTTAGTTTGAATTTTATAAGGTAGCAACCTAAGTGCTGCAGCCAGAACAATTTTATTCATTGTAAATATTCACCATTAATTTAGTCGAACTAAGACTCTATGTACCATTGGCTATGTTTATGAACAACGTTGCTATTTAAAATATCAGCTTTAGTCATCCAGCAGTATTGATTATGCTGTGATGACGGCAGCGAATCTAGCTCTATGTTTAACCGTAATTTATAACCTAAAACCACATAATGGGTCGATACAGAGTCGCTAAATACACTATCAGTATAAAAATGTTCATAGGGGCCAAGAAACTCAGCTTCAGCGCGACTAGCAGCCACCCCTAGCTCTTGCTGGCATAAGCGCTGAAACGCACTATCCATAGACTCATTTTTAAGGATCCTTCCACCAGGGACAAACCAAAAACCTTGCGCGGGTTTGTTATTTCTAAGCCCTAACAAAACCTCACCAGCACTGTTTTCAATGACCAAATCAATTGACACTAATGGAGTAGAGTCGATAACTTGAGTGAAAATATCTTTATCTAAAAACATTGTGTAAAAACGCCTTTTAAACAGCTGCATCAAAAAAGCTAAATTGAAGTTATCAATACTGTGCAGCTGTATACAATATTAACTCAACACCCTAGCCTCTAAAGCTATCTTGATTAGCTAAAAACCACGCATAAGCATCTGCTAGGCCTTGCTCAAGATCGATGTTATATGTCCAACCTAATGCAGCTAACCTTTCAACGTTCATCAGTTTTCGAGGTGCGCCATCTGGCTTAGTTGCATCAAATACGATACTGCCCGTAAAGCCGGTGACTTTTGCAACCGTTTCAACAAGTTCACGAATGGTACAATCAATACCCGTGCCAACATTAATATGGCTAAGCATAGGCTCGGTATTCGCGTCATAAATATCGCGTTCAAGCTCCATTACATGTATAGAGGCTGCCGCCATATCGGCCACATGTAAAAACTCGCGCATAGGTTTACCACTGCCCCAAGCAACAACTTGTTCATCACCAGCAAGTTTAGCCTCATGAAAACGGCGTAACAAAGCAGGGATCACATGGGAGTTTTCAGGATGAAAGTTATCATTAGGTCCATAAAGGTTGGTTGGCATAACACTGCGGTAATCAACACCGTATTGACGGTTATAAGATTCACACAGCTTAATTCCGGCAATTTTAGCAATCGCATACGGTTCGTTGGTTTCTTCTAACGTGCCGGTCAACAAAGCCGTTTCTTGCATTGGCTGTACAGCCAGCTTAGGGTAAATACAAGATGACCCTAAAAACAACAATTGTTTTACACCGGCCTTAAAAGCACTATTGATAATATTACATTCAATCATCAAATTTTCATAAATAAAATCAGCAGGGTAAGTGTTATTTGCATGTATTCCGCCAACCTTTGCTGCAGCCAAGTATACTTGGTCAATGTTTTCAGTAGCAAAAAAATCATCCACCGCTTGCTGATTGGTTAAGTCTAATTCACTTCTTGTACGAGTGACAATATCGACATTGCTATGGCTTTTTAACTGGCGGACAATAGCGGAACCGACCATTCCACGATGGCCAGCAACAAAAATTCTCTTCATTTTTTACTCTCAAATATAATTAAGCAGAAACAACAGTTCCCTTAAATAAAAATGGTGGTTGGCCATGTTCGCCATCAACCTTCACTAATGCAGATTCAAAGTTATCAAAAACCTGCTCTTTAATATGCTTACCATAAAAAACTTCAGTAAAAGAGCTTAAAATTTGTAAAACCATATACCTTGATACATGCCGAACAACTTTATCATCAGTACCATAAACAGGGTAAGGAAGGTGACAGCCTAACCATTTAATAATTTCAAACGATGGCCAATAATATATGTTGGGATGCTTTTCAGATATCACCTGGTGCAACGCTACGCGTAATACAGACTTTGAAACACAATCTGAAATCATACAGGAAGTATCTTGAAATGACGCTTTCAAAGGTACGGGTGACAAAGTAAAAACAATAGAACACTTAGGATTTATTGATTGTAATAGCGAAATAATACAATTTAGATTATCAACATTTTCTTCAACTGTAGATAGCCTGAAAAAATGGCGCTGCTCATCAAAAATGTCATCAGGAATACCTCGCCAAAAAACTTTTTTAGAAATGGTATCTTCCCATATTTCAGCGAGACCAATTGTAAACACAAATGAAGAAGCATTAATGAGTTTTTGTAAATAAAACTCTCTTTCGTACTCGGGAGCCCAGTCGTCTATTGAACCGTCATTGTTACGCTGATACCGATAGCCTGTTGCAGTTTCTTTACCCGTTACAACCCAGCTAAGAAAATCTTTTAATGCAAAGGTATTATTTAGCCCTGAAGGGATCCAAAAACTGTTAGATGAAAGGCCTGCTTCATCTAAAAAATGGCGTAATTCAGCAGCAAAGCATGACCCAATTGTTATAACATTTTGCTCAGCCGTCAATACTGGTTTAGTCGGTAAATCACCAGACAATAAATGCTGAGAAATGCATGACTGTACATCAAGAAAATCTTGATTATTTGACGGATATAAAGAAACATTTCGCGCATGCCAATGCGCCTCTGCCCATGAAGAAGGGCCACTACCTTCTCGAGTTGCAGACAAACTGCCATATTCTCCTTCACTCATATAACATCCTTTTACTGAAATGCAAAAGCCAGTAAGCTGACCTTTGCATTCTTTTCGTCAGTATTATTCTTTCGCTACCGCTACATTAAAACCATGCTTTTCTAGTAATGCATGCTGTTTAGCTTGGCTTAAATCATGTTGTACCATTTCAGCACACATTTCTTCAACAGTAATTTCAGGTGTCCAACCAAGCTTAGCTTTCGCCTTAGCAGGGTTACCCAGTAAGGTTTCAACTTCTGCTGGGCGGAAGTAGCGAGGGTCAACTTTTACAATCACGTCACCCACATTGACACCAGGGGCATTATCACCAGTAACTGCAACAACAGTAGCAATCTCTTCAACGCCGTTACCGCTAAATTCAAGCATAATACCCGCTTCAGCAGCAGACATACGCACAAATTCACGCACTGAAATTTGTTTGCCTGTGGCAATTACAAAGTCTTCAGCGGTGTCTTGTTGTAACATCATCCACTGCATACGCACGTAATCTTTGGCATGGCCCCAATCACGTAATGCATCCATGTTACCAAGGTATAAGCACTGCTCTAAGCCTTGGGCAATATTAGCAACAGCACGGGTGATTTTACGGGTAACAAAGGTTTCACCACGGCGCGGCGACTCATGGTTAAACAAAATACCATTACAAGCATGCATGCCGTATGATTCACGGTAGTTAACCACAATCCAGTAAGCATACATTTTTGCTACTGCATAAGGTGAACGCGGGTGAAACGGTGTGGTTTCTGTTTGTGGTATTTCTTGTACTTCACCATAAAGTTCTGAAGTAGAGGCCTGATAGAACTTAGTCTTCTTTTCTAAGCCTAAAAAGCGAATCGCTTCAAGTAAGCGTAATGTTCCCATAGCATCGACATCAGCGGTGTACTCAGGGCATTCAAACGAAACCGCAACATGAGACTGCGCACCTAGGTTATACACTTCATCAGGTTGCACTTCTTTTAAAATACGGGTTAAATTTGAACTGTCGGTCAAATCACCATAATGTAAAAAGAAACGCGGATTATCTTCATGTAAATCTTGATAAATGTGATCAACCCGTGCAGTGTTAAATAATGAGGCACGGCGCTTAATTCCATGCACCTCATAACCTTTTTCTAATAAAAATTCGGCTAAATATGAGCCATCTTGTCCGGTAACACCGGTAATTAACGCTTTTTTCATCTTTTTCTCTTTTTTACACTAAGTTATTATTAAAATACTCAAACTCAAATTTATATAAGTCTCTGACGATTGACTCTGTTGTTGAGTCATACATATCTTGCAGACTTATCGTTCTATCTCTATGTTCAGCTTTCAGCTTTCAGCTTTGGTAGGTCTTTTATATCATATTTAAGCCCTAACTTTTTACATACCTGTTCAATATCACCTTTTAGGTTTTCATAACGAATAAAGTAATCTAATGCGATGTCACCATCAATTAAGTAAGCAGAACAATCGATGACCTTATCTCCGGGGCGAACCCAGTTACGAAATCTGGAAATATCGTCACATCCGTCATTAAGGTACTTGTCTTTATTACCACTTTTTTCAAAATGATAGA
This sequence comes from Shewanella youngdeokensis, assembly GCF_033180165.1. Lineage (GTDB taxonomy): Bacteria > Pseudomonadota > Gammaproteobacteria > Enterobacterales > Shewanellaceae > Shewanella > Shewanella youngdeokensis. The sequence continues at coordinate 1,353,378 of NZ_CP136522.1, read as the reverse complement.
AAGCGGATACCATTTTGTCAAAAGGATTCCTTACGACTGTAAATTTAAAGTATTCGTTCCACATCTCTAAAGATAAATTATGCTTTATATCACTTGCTGACATATGGTTATAAAATTTAGAGTTCCCCTTATTACTCCCCCGGTAGCCAACAATACCTGTATCATTATTTATGTATTCATCCCGGAAATGGGAAAGTGTCCACTCCCCTTCAGGAAAACAACACTTCTACTGAAGTGCCAGCAGCCTTTGCTGTTTTAGTGAAAAAAATTTATTGGTATGGCTTACTAACATAACTTTCTCCTCCTTAAAATCACATATTAATGATTAAAATTGTTAACTTAGAAGCACTAAACACTTTGACTTAAACCTTAGTTCAAAGCCTATCCATTCCGACAACAAATACTACCGGCGGGCTACACTCATCAACATTAACATTAACATCAACATTAACATTAACATTGACATTGACATTGACATTGACATTGACATTGACATTGACATTGACATTGACATTATATGTTTCTGAATATTTATCCGGTAACAGTTCGAAACAAAAAACACTTACTTTAGACGCTCATAAAGCTGATAATCTAAAGAATGATTCGCTTTAAACTGTAATTTAACATCCTCCGATATATCCTCTACATCATACAATGAAGCAGAAGGGTCTAAATCTCTTGTCAAATTGGTAGGGACAACATTCGTCGACACGTCCCGACCAACTATTTTGCTTAAATAATTTGCAAAGAATGGAATGGAATTTTCAACATTGCAAACACTTATGTTACCAACAACATTAACATTATCGATAGCAAGAAATGTTGATTGCTGATTGCAGGGCTGATTCAATAAGTATTGTTCAATTTCCACATTTTGTATTCTGTGGTAGTGAGGGTGCTTTTTATTTAATTTCGTATAATTGTACTGACTAATTAAACGCTCCATTGGTTCACGAATAGACGTTATAACTTTAACCTCTCCTTGCTTCAGCATTTCTGCTGCATATTTATTTAATAAAAAAGATGGCAAACTTAAATGACCAACAATACAGTCAAACTCGTTAAACTTATCGAATAGTGCAAAGCTTTCAGCATCACAATCAGAATTAAAACCATTCCAAATTTTTAAACAGCGTTCCGGCCCAAAAGCATTATAAAAAATTTTTCTCAATGTTGTACCACCAGCTTTGGGGATGTGCGGAAAATAATAAATCATATAACCTCCTAAATAACAAATTAAATAATGCTAAGCTGTTGTGGAATCCTACTTTTCTATAGTAAAGCACCTAACCAACAGTTAACCAACCTGTCCTCTTCACTCCCACAGGATTATTAGTTCAAAAGATACAACGACAGTCCTTAGGGGCACAACTTTATAAAACTAACATTTCAGCTCCAAAGAATCTGTTATTAAGTCATATTCAAAAAATTCAAAATCAGATAAGAACAAGGCATTCACTAATTTTAGTTCTTGTTCAGTGTAATATTTTTCTAATTTACTGGTTGCATTTGTAGGTGCAAAACTCACCTTTTTTTGGCTTGGGAAGTCAATGTCACATCCAATATAATTTAACAAAGTTGGTGCATCATCATCATCTAAATTCTCAAGTTTACCAATAAACGTATAATCAACACTACCTGTTTGTAGCAGTTCAACTTGTGACCGCCAGTGTTCATTTCGAGTATGTACATTATTAACATTTGTCAGCCAAAGTAGAAAGCAGTAAAAGTTAACTTTCGACACTAACGGCAAATTATTGCAGTGATATGCATCCACTTCAGTATATACCCTGTAAAAATAATTATTATCATCATTTTCACCTCTTACACCTTCGGCATATGGCTCGATTTTATTAAGATACGCAGATAATACTCGGCTATATGGATTTCGCACAAAGGCATATTTCGGTATTGTTTTATCGCCTATTAACTCTATTGGGTGAGTTTGCTCTGTAACAAAAGACAAACCGCTATCAATTCGATTGTGAGCTAACGCCGGTTTAAGGTAATCCTCAGCACCATTTGGTAACGCATGATGCATTTCCAATTAGTACAACCAACTTTTGGGTTGTTAACGTAACAAAGGCCAGCACTTTCAACATGAAAAAAATTTTACTACTTTATTCTTTAGATTGACCATTTCCACTCCAGTTTATTATATTTTATATAAGATGCTTTCTACTGCAAACTCACTTCGAACTTTATCCAATAACTCTTCTGATAATTTAGGCATCCTCGTTGAATCACTTTGGTTTACCGCATCTATGTCAACGTTAATATCGAAAAAATCTCCTAACCAAGCTTCACACTCACTTAATGACTCTAACTTGAATACCTTATCGATTAAATTAATGTTATTTTTATCATTTGCATGAGCTTCCAAAGATAAAGGAGAAAAGTCATTTCCAGTAATAAAATCTGGACAAAACTCCCGCCATAAACCAATACCTACATGACCATGTTTAAGCCAACAGCTAAAGTCTAACAGTTGAGCTGATTGATATTCCGGGGAGTAGTTATACCGATAATTAACATCAGGTTTGAAGTAATTGTAATAAGACCACAACATAGCTACAGGATGCCTTGTAATGGTAAATGTAGTGTACTTATCTACATCTACCCCTTTTTTACATAGATAAGAATGCACTGCAGGTGCAGACATATGCGGGTGCAACTCAGGCATATTTGGGAATTCATTACCATAATCACACTTCTCATCACCTTCTTGCATTTGAGAATCTAAAAATCGACGTACAGAGGTAGAACCACATCGTGGTTTGCTTATAAATATTAATTTTTTTGAATGTAAAATTCTCATGAATCATATCCCATCAAGTCATTTATCTATTGTTGTTCAAACACAGTCTGATTTACATTTAAATAATCAGCAATTATTCTTTTCTCTTTAGTACCATTGGGGTCATTGACTCGGTTATGCGATTGCTCATTAATGTAATACTGTGATAACACCTGCGGTACTAAGCAAAACACTTCACCATTTTGCGTGCATTCTAGCCAAAATGCCCAGTCAGCACTGGTGCCGTACTTTTCTTCGTTAAAATATCCATACGTTTTGTGTAATGATTTTTTCCAAATAGGCATGCAATGCATGATGTTTTGTGATTTAACGATGTTATCTTCGCTTTTAATATATAGTGCATCGAAGTCGATATGCTTTCTATAGCCTTTATTAAACCAATACTGATTTTCTGTTTGTTTATACCAAGGAGTATTTCGTGCGGTTGTTGCCCGCATCGCGCTTGCAGCACCTGAATATTTTGGGTTGTTATTTAGTTGCTCAATTAGCACCCCAGCTTGAAATGGGCTTCGTCTATCATCCAAATTTGCATTACTAACATATTCAGCAGAACTTTTATTTATTGCTAATTCCCAGCAATTATATAAACCTGGATCATGGTCTAATTTTTCATAAGTAAATAGAACCTCATACTCAGGAAAGTCGCTAATAAACTGATTAAAAACATCAATTTCTTGTTCAGGAGAGTTAGCATCAATAATAATGACTTCCCCTCCGCATTCTAGTGCGGCTATAGCTATGTTTTCCAAATAACCTCTCATAAACTCTTCACCTTTATACACTGAGGTTATAAAGCTTATCGTCGGGATTTTATTGTTATTTTTCGTTGCGGCTTGACTTGTTTTTTTTAACATACATTCAATATCACTCTTAAAGGCCACCATTGAATTGCCAGGAGCCATTTGCGTGATAAAAGCTTCTAGGTAGCCTAATTGGTGAGTTTGTAATGCATTAATTAGCTTATAGGTATGAATATCAGAGGCATCGACTTGAAATAATGCACTAATAAAAGGGTCATAATCTAAGCCAAACTTACCATTAAACTCATAATTTTTATTAACAAAACCCCAAAAATCACTGCATTCTCTATTTCTTAGGCTTTCTACTGTTTCAATGAGCTGCGCATGGCTAACATCCAATTGAACCAATTCATCGCTTTTCGCAATTTTAGATTCGGAATGATAAACCCCAAAATGCAAATAGGGTGAATCAATAAACTGTACAAATGATTCTACTAATTTATACGTATTGGCATCATTAATTGGATGCTGAAGATTTAACCACACACTGGTAGGACAATTTATTGATTCAAAACTTTCTAAAGCAATTAAAGCTGCAGCTAACCCTTGAACTACATTACCATTATGAATTTCTATCTTAATTAAGGTGTTAAACCAATCAACAACACCTGTGCACGATGTTTCTAAATTATAACTTTCAATCATTCCCCACTTGGAACCTTTCAATGGGTAGACCCCATTATTAAAGTTCACTTCTTCTTGCAATTTTTTCTCAATCTCTTCTTTTTGCTTTATCGCTTTTTCTTCAGATGAATTAAATACAGGATCATGAATATGATACAAATTTATATCTAAGCAAGGGTTAAACAACTTATAACCAGATTTATCAATATAATAATTCATAAATGAATCACAATGGAAAGTTCCTATTGGAAAATCCGATTTGAATTTATATTTTCGTGGGGATGAGTATACCCACATATCGGCAGAAAAAGTATTAGGAATACCCAATTGGTTTAGAATAAGTCCTGTTGATTTTTTGCTATTAATGTCTACTTCATGTCGACTAATAGCAAAAAATGAATCATCTAACTTATCAAGGGTTATCTTTTTTATTGATTCGTCAACAGCAATATCTGCATTAGAAATACATATTATGGCATTTGGAAAAAGTTTATCTGCTATATCAAATAAAAACTTAAACGTAGGCCTTTCTTGATATGTGCAAAAAATAATTTTTTGCCAGTAAACAGTATTACCCAACAACTTTTTAAGCTCTTGGTAAAGTAGACCACTACTTTTTTCATAAAATAAAAATAAGGTATCGAAATGCTTACAATTTTCCTGAATACAATATAGGTATTCACGCAGTCTCTCAGGCTTACTTTCATCAAATAAACTTGTGATAAAGACTCTAGACTCCGTACCTTCTAAATTAGCACTGCCCTCCTGATTATCAGTATTAGCTGTAACTAACCATAACTTCACATTATCACACTCTAGCTCTAACGAAGTCGGTAGACTATTAGCCCTTATATACTCAAACTGCGGTTGCGGTTGCATTTTCATTAATAAGTCATGAATATTACCCGTAAGTACTTCACCTTTTTCCGCAGGGATATTCAAGGTTATATTATTGACAATTTCTTTTGTATATGAAAAAGGGACACCTTGATAAAAGTGTTCTTTCACTAAGAATGGCATTTCGGGATATAAGTATAAAACATTGGTTAGTTCTGGATCAAACCAGCTGGTAAGCTTGATGACGGCATACCTTTCAGCATCAGTAATTACTTGTTTAGGTATTGGCAAGTCTTCACTTATTCTTCTGCATGAAACTACGTTATTTTTAACATCCGTAATTTCATAATCACTCAATAGCTTACATGACCAATCCCCATAAAGTGATGTTTGGTATTTATTCCTCATATTATAATATTCTGTAGACTCAAAGTGCCCTAAGAACTTATTTTTAGATACATTCTGGTGAGCGAGTCGCTCTTCTTGTTCTTGAGTCATATGTACGACGGAATCAAAACTTAAATACTTTCTTTTCAGGCCACATTCATTTGACAGGCGTGAGTATATATCAGAGTCATCCCAACCATATGACCTTATATACTCATTGTAAAAACCGATTTCAAGCAAGTGTTTTTTATAGCAACCAAATGATCCGTTAACATAAGTTTGATCTGCTTGGTCATTATCGAGGGCAGTTTTCCAATGACCTCTAACGTACTCAAAATCAATGAAGGAGTTTAACTCCAAAAAGTTTGGACTAACTTCTATATCAGCATCAAGTTTATATATTTTTTCAAATGAAGCTGCACGCAACCCAACATTAAAACCATATGTTAATATCCATTTTGACTCATTTTCTACACGAATAATTTTGACTCTTGAATCGTTAATACCTGCTAATGTCTCACTTACCGGTGTACTTGAAGACCAATCAACAATTATTATTTCATCAACAGAGAGTTTTAACCACGTTTTCAACGCTTTTTTTAAATTTTCATTACGGTTCATACAACAGCTAACAATACTGATGCCCTGCTTAGGCGGTAGCTCATCTAGCTTTGACAGTTTATCTATTTTTGAATAATCTATGGCGACTTCTGGGGCTACAGAATGCTTCAATAAGGTCTCAAGTGGTTGACCATGGTGCTTACAGAGCGCTTTGATTAATCCGGTCGCGGTATCACTTATGCCTTGGCCTATTAGTGCTTGAGCTTGAAGCTTAGCGGCATCGATTTCGGTATTTTTTAAGTGTTTTTTTAATACTTCAATCTGTTTATAAATTAGAGGTTTCATATAGTTTCTTTTTGTCATCAATTAAACGTTGGCATGAAGTTTATTTTGGAAAGTAATCAAGATGATACTGTTCACATAGTAATTTAAAGTTACTCGATTTAACAATTTGCTCTTTTAACTCTGGTTCAATATCTCTTCTTTTTCGGGGGGTAATGCTATTGCCTTTTCGGCCACTATCTCCTGTGACATTAAAAACATCAAACAGGAATTGAAAATCATCATAGAAAGGCAAATCCAGGGTTTCGCACATATTTGCTAATTCTTGTTGAGGTTGATTTACAAAGTCTTCGTAGAAGAATATTTTTGATTTTTCAAATTGAGATAAAAATTTTAAAACTCTGTCACAATATGAATCAAAATCATCTGGCTGAAAATGCAACCACCAGTTTTTCTTTAATGATGCATATGCATCAATTGGGTTTCTTAATGTAGCGATAGATTGGATGTCAAACTGTTGTTCTAAGGTACTCACTACTGTTGAACTTGTTGCGACTTTATCGCCTACACAAAAATCCGAATGGCTATGGTCTCTTAATATCAGTATGCCCCCAAGTTGTGACACATGCTCATAGGTAGCTGTTATTGCATTGGTAAATATTTTTTTTGCTAGCTTATCAGAATGAGGGAAGTTAGCCTGCTTTGCCAGTGTCGCAATGTCTGATGGTAAAAACTGAGCGCCATTCTTTGGTAAATGACGATATGAATGTGGGTGAACCTCACTCAATAAAAATGCGTTAGGCATTGCTGAAAAACACTTCGATATTAACGAACCGCCACTGCAAGCAAGATGATGAATGACCCTTAATACTGGTTTGTCATTTTGATATTTAGCGCATACTTGGTCGCACTTAGCCAGCAGTGAATCGGGCTGGCTAAAATTAATGAGCTTGGCACCACTGGGCAACGCAGATTTAGGATCCGCAGGTTCTATGACCTTTGACTCATCAATTAATGATAAAGAGCGCTCAAGTTCGCTTAATAAAGCAGTTAGCTGACTGTCAGACATTGCTTAGCCTCTTGTTTGCTTTTTTACTGCGCTTTTTTGACTTGTTTTTTTTCGCCTTACTTTTCACATTACTTTTGTTATTTTCAGTTAAATTACTGCTGGTTGATTCATTTTCTGTGTGTTCAGTCGCCGGCGTTAATAGCGAAACTGAATTTGTTGCAATATTTACGTCTTCCGCGCCCTTCAACTCTGTAGCTTGTAACTGTAGTTGTTGGTAATAATTCGCAGCCTGTTGCAGTTTAATGCGGAGCTCTTTAATTAGTTCGACTAGCTGCTGCTCGTTATGATGTTTTTGCTGATATTTTTGCCTTAGTTCATCTAAATCAATTTGCGCTTTTGCTTGAAGCTTTTGCCCTAAATCAGCACTCCTTTGGCGCTCTTCAAGTTGACGTTTACCTTCTTCAACCTGAACAACTAGAGCCTCAGCCCATTTTTTGTTTTCATGGTGCCAATGGGTTTGCTCATCTAACTTAGATGATAATTCGGACAACTGCGCTTGCAACTGGGCCTTTTCAGCCTCGCAGCATTCCTGCTGTTGGTTATTTGCTCGCGTTAATTGCTGGTGTTCAGCTTGTAGTGCTTGATATTGCGCATTAGCCTGCTGAGCTTGCGCATCAAGTTCGGACAACTGCGCCTGCAGCTGAGCCTTTTCAGCCTCACTGCATTGCTGCTGTTGGTTATTTGCTCGCGTTAATTGCTGGTGTTCAGCTTGTAGTGCTTGATATTGCGCGTTTGCCTGCTGAGCTTGCGCATCAAGTTCGGACAACTTAGCTTGCAACTGGGTCTTTTCAGTCTCGCTGCATTGCTGCAGCTGGCTATTTGCTCGCGTTAATTGCTGGTGTTCAGCTTGCAGTGCTTGATATTCCGCATTTGCCTGCTGAGCTTGCGCATCAAGCTCGGACAACTGCGCTTGCAGCTGGGCCTTTTCAGCCTCACTGCATTGCTGCAGTTGGCTATTTGCTCGCGTTAATTGCTGGTGTTCAGTTTGTAGTGCTTGGTATTGCGCTTTAGCCTGCTGAGCTTGCGCATCCAGTTCGGACAGCTGCGCTTGCAGCTGGGCATTTTCAGCCTCGCTGCATTGCTGCAGTTGGCTATTTGCTCGCGTTAATTGCTGGTGTTCAGCTTGTAGTGCTTGGTATTGCGCGTTTGCCTGCTGAGCTTGCGCATCAAGCTCGGACAACTGCGCTTGCAGCTGAGCCTTTTCAGCCTCGCTGGCTTCCTGCAGCTGGCTATTTGCTCGCGTTAATTGCTGGTGTTCAGCTTGTAGTGCTTGATATTGCGCGTTTGCCTGCTGAGCTTGCGCATCAAGCTCGGACAACTGCGCTTGCAGCTGAGCCTTTTCAGCCTCGCTGGCTTCCTGCAGCTGGCTATTTGCTCGCGTTAATTGCTGGTGTTCAGCTTGTAGCGCTTGATATTGCGCGTTAGCCTGCTGAGCTCGCGCATCAAGCTCGGACAACTGCGCTTGCAGCTGAGCCTTTTCAGCCTCGCTGGCTTCCTGCAGTTGGCTATTTACTAGCGTTAATTGCTGGTGTTCAGTTTGTAGTGCTTGGTATTGCGCGTTAGCCTGCTGAGCTTGCGCATCAAGCTCGGACAACTGCGCTTGCAGCTGAGCCTTTTCAGCCTCGCTGGCTTCCTGCAGTTGGCTATTTGCTCGCGTTAATTGCTGGTGTTCAGCTTGTAGCGCTTGATATTCCGCATTTGCCTGCTGAGCTCGCGCATCAAGCTCGGACAACTGCGCTTGCAACTGGGTCTTTTCAGTCTCGCTGCATTCCTGCAGTTGGTTATTTACTAGCGTTAATTGCTGGTGTTCAGTTTGTAGTGCTTGGTATTGCGCGTTAGCCTGCTGAGCTTGCGCATCAAATTGGGACAACTGCGCTTGCGACTTGTCTTTTTCAGCAGTTAAACACGCTACTTGCTTTTGCGTTTGGGTGAGCTCACTTTCTAAGCGAGCAATTTCGCCGCAAATATTACTGAGCTCCTCAACAGCTTGTGTTTGATACTCGGCATGGACTTGTTCTAATTGTGCTACTTGCTGTTGACTAGCAACAATTTGTTGTTGCCCTGTTTGCAGTTTAAGCTCAAGATTTGTAATTTGCTGCTGTTGCGCCTGCACCTGCCCAATACTGTGAATCAAGTGATGGTTGGCTTTAAATACAAGCTCTACGAATCCATTAGCAGCATCGCTGCGGTATACACAATCATAATACTGGTTAGTAAGGGTTGAAATCACGTCACTCGCTTTGTCACCGCCTTCATACATTGGCTCAACGCTACTTCGCACCGCAATCAGATCAAACTGAGTTAGTCGCTCAGTAGTGGCTGCTGCTAATATGGCGTTTTCAACCCCTAAGGTTTCAATAACCAGTAGGTTTAATCGCGGTGCCTCGGTAACACTTTTGGTAAAGTGTAATTGATCAATCAATGCGTTTAACGAGCTGGTCTGGCTAATTTCAGTTTGCTCAGCAACCGCTAAATTCGGTAAATAATCAATAATTTTGCTTGGCACAAGCGTCGAACTATAACGTGGGTTATTACAATGATTAAAGCTATTAATTGCAGATTCATTTGGCTGAACTAAACAATTCAACACACTCACACTGGCTGTCTGTTTGAACTTTTTGCTCAGCTTATTGCAATAAGCACTATGCGCATCAACCAGTACTACTGCGAGTGGAGACAATATGCCAATCGTTGACCATTCGCTACAACGTCCAGCTCCAAGGTGCAGCACATTACCTAATTTGGTATTAGGTTCAATAAGTAAATTCTGCAAATAACTTAGCATTCGTTTAGCTCTTCCTTATGTACTGATATGTAATGTCACTGTATTATTTATGTAGGGCGCTTACTTAGTAGCTTAAACCAGTCAAACATGGCACCAAAGATTTGCGCCCTATACTGTGTAACAACTTCAGGCTCTGAAGTATCCGCTGGCATAATTGACTTGTCCTCGGCTAACTTTTCAGCCTTGTGTACTACAACACCCAATATGGCCTTCGCTATGCTATTAATGTAGTTTTCAGCAGCATTGCAATCACTTGGCACAACATTTAATTCGGGCACAATAGTTAAATTAACACCTAACCTTTTAGCCTCTCTCGATAACCATGACTCACCAAGCAATATCACGGGCTTATTCAATGCCGCGCATAACCACAAAAAACCTGAACTTTTATCACTATATGTTTTGGCGTTATAGGGTAATAGTACAACTTCAGCATCAATTAAGTGTTGTATTAACTCGCTTTGGTTCCAAAATTGGTTATAGAGACTAAAATTAGAATATTGTTCAGCTTGTTGACTTAACTTAACCAAAGCTTCAGCTATTTCTGGATACTGCCAGCTTATTGTATATTGCACTTGCAATTGTAATTGTAATTGTAATTGCGGCGAATTATTCGCTAACACATCTACAAGTTCAGGAACTAAATTAATACCTTTGTTTTGCTTTGCATCGCCACTATAAAGCAATACTGTTGCGACTTGATTAACCTTATTGGATGCTATTTGGGTATTTGCAAGCTGCGCCCAGTCCAGCAAGTAGCACGGATGAATGGGTAACGGCTTTGGCATTTGTAGTAACTGCTGATACTGAGTCGATAGCTCTTTATCGCTAGCAAAAATTCTAACACATGCGTGACGAGCCAAACGCCGAAACCCATGATAAAACTTAACCCGCTGGCTTAAATTTGTTGTTGAGCCTTGATGGTTAATGCCTGGATTATACATTGCACAAACAACATGTTGTGCATCTACTGTATGTTGACCATGCTGCTTACTATCAAGCATTGAAAGCGCTATAGATAATGCGTTGGCGTGTTCCCAACTTAAGCAGGGGTAAAAAAAGAGCGCTTTGTTAACTTGCTTTTGTTTAGTCCGGCGATACTCATATTCGTCATAGTAAGCCAAAAGAGCTTTAAAATACTCACGGGCTAACTTATTAATGTATGAGTTGGCATCTGCAATGGTATTTTGTTTTTCAAATAATTGATAAAAGTTGGTTGAAAATAAAAGTTCAACTTCCATTTTGCCGGCACACTCGTCTGGCATTAACTGCTGAGCCAAACGCTGGTCTATTGCTGTATGCGCGTATATTTTAACCCTTTTAGGGGCGCTTGCGCCCCCTTGAGCAAGCAACTCCTGTAGCGATGTTGCAAAACCAGCATGATGTCCGCCAAGCTCCATTAATCCGGGGTCAATAACCGCCAACTCATATGCCATAGTAATATCGTACCCCGTTACTGATTAATATTACTTATCTGCACTTTGCAATGGGGGTTCATTTTGTTCAAGGCTCTTTATCTCATCCACTTTGTAGAAAACGTCTTGTTCAAAAGATTCCACAACTTGAACCGGCTGGTGCTTTAGTGAATATAAGCGGTTACCAATGCCTTCCCACTGTTGCCATGACCTATCGAAGACAACTTGCTGCTGATGTAACTTGCCAATAAATGCCGAAAAATTATTAATCAAATGCCCAACTAAAGATTGGTCAGCTGGAGTTAAGTGCTCAATACCTTGTATTTCAAGCGTATCGCTTACGGTATTGATTGTTAAAATCAATTTATCGCCAAAATCATCCGATGCTTCAGGTGGCCACGCTTGTAATGGTGCCAAACCGTTGGCGAGCTCTCTAAACTCAAGTGAAAATTGATTCGCAAACACTGCTTCGTCGGTAATTTCTGTAACAGATGCTTTTATGTCAAATTGTTCAAAATGACGCTCACCAATTAATAAGTTGTCAAATGTTAACCACAGGTGTTCATAACCCTCTGTTCGCATCTCTTCTTTAAGATTAATCGCGTCGAAGCTCATCCAATCTTTGGCTTTACTGGCTTGCGAGGCCAACTGGTAAGCATTAACACGCCAGTGTCGTAATGAAGCACTTGATAACTCAGCAAGGTTTACCAATGCGTCGTCTGCGGCCAAGTAATGGGCTAAATTATTGGCAATACTATTAATTAGAATTCGATCACTACTATTGAGTCGTTCAAACAAATAGTCTTGTTCAGCCTTTAAAGGCCCGGAAGGTTGAGGATAATAAACAACATAAGATCCATACTCATCACTGTATTTGTCGTGCCACTGTATGTAATCAGCCAGCTCATCGGTAGGCCTAAACTCAATTCCTAAGCACCCCGAATTATTCACCAACTTACAACGCAAAGACTCAAAAAGTCGGCCATCAGCTAGGGCTAGGTTATTTAGCTGTAACTTTAACTCATGGTAGCCATCTGTATCGTATTGCCCAAGCAAGTCAATGCTATTAATAGAAACATAGCTAAAAGCTTGCTCAATTTTAGCCATTTTATTTGGCGTTAACTTGTCCATTGATTTTTCCTGCTCTATAAATTTTTGAAAATATATTTCAAGCTCTTCTTGTAATTGGTTTATCTGCAATAACGCAATTTCATTTTCAGCATCAGTATTTGCCTTTAGCTGTAACGCTTGCTGCAAATCACTTCCTAGGCTTTCAACCGTCTGAGTTAGTGCTTGTTGTTTTTGAAATGTTTCTTCAAGTTCTGCTTGCAGTTGATTTATTTGCAATAGCGTAATCTCTTTTTCAGCATCAGCATTGCCTTTAACCTGTAACGCTTGCTGCAAATCACTTTTTAAGCTGTCAACCATTTGAGTTAGTTCTTGATTCTTTTTAGATGTATTTTCAAGCTCTGTTTGCTGTTGATTTATTTGCAATAGCGTAATTTCATTTTCAGCATCAACATTTGCCTTTGCCTGTAACGCTTGCTGCAAATCACTTTTTAAGCTGTCAACCGTTTGAGTTAGGTCTTGATTATTTTTAGATGTATTTTCAAGTTTTGCTTGCTGTTGATTAATATTCAACAATGCTTTCTCATTTTCAGCATGACTACTGACTTGTTCCTGCAGCAGCTGCTTTAAATTACCGTCTTGACTAGCAAGCTTTTGGGCCAGTTCTTGCCTTTCTGAAAACACCTCTTCAAGCTCTGTTTGCAGTTGATTTATTTGCAATAGCGTAATTTCATTTTCAGCATCAACATTTGCCTTTGCCTGTAACGCTTGCTGCAAATCACTGGTTAAGCTTTCAACCATTTGAGCTAGTTCTTGATTATTTTGAAATGTATCTTCAAGCTCTTCTTGCAGTTGATTTATTTGCAACAAAGCCACTTTACTTTCAGCCATCAACTCAGCATTTAGATTGCTAACTTCATTTAACTGCTCTTCAATACCTTCTGAATTCGCTATAGCTTCTTGTTTTTGCTTATTAATCACTGCAGCTTCTTGCAGTTTCACATTTAAAGAGTCAAGTTCCACTAATGCCTGTTCATGCTTAATAACTAGATTGTCATAATCAGATGATAATTTAGCGTTATGTTCTAGTTCATTTTCAAGCTCGCTTTGCGATGTGTTAAGGCTATTAGTTAACTGTTGCAGTTGCGCATTTGCATCAAAATTGATGGCATTAATTGACGCTAGTTCATCTTGCAGCTGAGTCAGTTGCAGTGTGAGTAGCTCAACTTCTGATAAATGACTTTGATTAAGCTCTGATATTTTTGTGTGCAAAACTGTGTTTTCAGTTTCTACATTTGCCATTACAAGCACAAGTCTTTCTAACTCATGTTTATTTGTAACATTAACCTCATCTAATTGACTGAGTTCAACACCTTTGTGCAGTAAAGATTTATTAAGCCGTTTTGCCTTTAACATTAAATTACTAACTGCACTTTGAAGCTCAATAAACAAACCACTTAATGCCACTTGCTCTAATTGGTTAAATTCTGATAACGAAGTAATAAAATCAGTTTGTAGCTTTAAGTCATCGTACAGTTCTTCTAACAGCTCTAATTGCTCTGAGCCAGCAAAGGCTGTTTCCCCAAGATAAGTTACTAGCTGTTCAGGTAATGACTTTTCTAATATATTAACACTCTGAGCATCGAGCTTAGAGTCAATTAATGTTCCAATGTAGTCAATAAACGCTTGTGGGCTTGTTATGCATTCACCAATATTAAACAATGTTGCCATTGGCGATACTTGGCGGTAGACCTCACCAAGCAAGCGAGCTTGTTGTTGCCATTGACTAAAATGTACCTCAAACGCTTTGGCTGTTATCGGGTTATTAGATATATTGGCTAGATAGTGTGTTGGCCGCCCATAAAACAGAAGCCATTTTATGTCACTCTCATGACTAGAAGAGACACCCGCCGCCAACTCACTTGTAATAACACCAAACGGTAAAGTAATAAAGTAGTCATTCTTCGTACAAAAAGTACCTATATCAGTTAAGAGTTTAGCGATTTGTTTTGAACTTGCCGCTAATGATATTTGCTCAACAAGATGGGCAACCTCATTATTACTGGTAATATCTAACAAACCGGCAGAATTAAACTGCTGAGGTAGTTGCTCCCAAGATGAATTAACTAGGCCAGTACAAATTAATAATGACATATTGTTCTCAATTTATTCTCTAACATCAACTTACCATAAATGACTTATTGGCGTGCAAAAAGTAACTAGCACCCAAATACACAACAGCTATATAGCAGGTAAAAAGCGCAACATTTTTAGCTAAAGTTTAACTACAGCAAAATGTACTGTAGTTAATCAAGGCAGCTAAATAGATGTCACTTTATCTAGCACCTGCAATACGTAATTTTTTGCAGTTTCTTCAGTGCGAGATTCCGCATAACAACGTAACTCAGGCGCATTGCCTGAAGGTCTTAAGTGAATGATATCTTGGTTAGACAATGTCATTCTTAAGCCATCAGTACTATCCAATTTAGCAATAGTTTCTTGTTGAAACCCTAGACGTTCTAGTAACGTTTGTGGATTTTGTTGACCTTGTTCAATGATAGCGATACTGCGACTAGTGGCAAAATCTTTGATTCTGTCACTTGCCGTCACTCGGCGAGGCAATGAGCTGACTAAATCCACTAAGCTACTTTTTTGCGCTGCCACTAAAACCACGATAGCGGGTAACAAAGCATCTCGCGTAGGTAAGCTATTAATCAGTGTGTTGTTTAATGAAACATCTGACCCCAAAATAAAACCACCGTTAGCTTCAAAGCCCGCGACAGACAAATATTGCTTACTTAGAGGCTCAAAAGCCGCAATGACATAAGGCGAACCAATACGAGTTCTTGTGACGGTAGAAAAATATTGGCTGAGTTCGATCGCCGTATTACAACTAACAGGTACTGCTAAAGCTTGTATTTCTAATTGAGACGCACAAAGTAAACCGAGAATATCACCTCGTAACCAAGTGCCATTTTCATCCGCTAATAAAGGCCGGTCACCATCACCGTCGGTTGAAAAAATTGCATCTAAATTAAACTCTTTAGACCAATTTATTGCTTTTTGGCAATCTTGTTCTGACACCGCTTCGGTATCAATTGGAACAAATGTATTTGTCCGCTCAAGAGAAATGACTTCAGCACCTAATTGCTCAAAAACTTGTGCATATAAGTCACGGCCAGCACTTGAATGCTCATAAATACCAATTCGTTTACCTAGTAGCGGTTTGTTACTATAAAGGCTGGTATACCTTTTGACGTATAGCTCTGTGGCGCTATTGTCTAAATCCAGCTCTTTAATGGTATCTATTTGGAAAAATGACGCATTTACATTAAGAATTGCAAGCTCGTCTTGTTTGCTAATTTCACCATCTGGTCGGTAGAACTTTAGCCCATTGCGATCAAAGGGAATATGACTGCCTGTGACCATAATACATGGAATGCTTTGCTGCATTGCCGCATACGCTAGACCAGGGGTTGGTAGTACACCATAATAGATGACCTCAATATCGAGCTGCTCTGCGGCTGCTGAACAAGCTTGTGCCATTGCGTAGCTGCTAGGGCGGTTATCAATTGCAATAGCAATTTTATTAAATTGGTAGCCCACCTTCATTACATTAATAAATGCAGCAGTGAAGGCAGCACATACGTCGCTCGTAAAATCGACCACTAGCCCTCTTGCGCCGCTGGTACCGAATTGAACCCCACTGTTGGCCAGTATCTGCTTAGTATTTAGGATTTGTGCTGCCATTATTATTTACCTACTCTGCCATAACGGTCTTCAAATCGAACGATATCGTCTTCACCCAAGTAACTGCCTGACTGCACTTCTATAAGCTCTAGGTCAACTTTCCCCGGATTTTCTAAAGCATGAATAACGCCAACTGGAATATAAGTTGATTGGTTTTCAGTTAATAAAATATCTTTATCACCATTAGTCACTTTGGCTGTACCAGAGACAACAATCCAATGCTCAGCGCGGTGATGATGCATTTGAACACTCAGTTTTGCACCAGGCTTTACCGTAATTCGTTTAACTTGATAGCGCTCACCATTATCAATAGAGTCATACTTCCCCCAAGGGCGGTAAACTTCTCTATGATGTTTAAACTCACATCGACCTTCAGCTTTGAGCTTATTAACAATTTCTTTGACGTCTTGAACCTGATCTTTAGCGGCAACTAACACGGCATCTTTTGTTTCAACAATGATGACATCATCAAGCCCTACCGTAGTGACTAACCGGTTAGTTGCGTGAACCAAAGACCCTGATGTGTTATGTAACACAACATCGCCATTGACAGCATTTTGGTTATCATCTTTTTTATCAATTTCCCACAATGCAGACCAAGAGCCTAAATCGCTCCAACCAGCATCCATTGGCACCACGACGGCATCAGTGGTTCGCTCCATTATCGCGTAATCGATAGAGTCATCTGGTGAATTTAAAAATGCTTCCTTACCCGCGCGAATAAAGTCTAAATCTTCTGTTTTTTCATTGTAAGCCTGCTCACACGCTGCATAAATCGCTGGAGAAAACTCTTTGAGTGATGCTAGATAGACACTGGCTTTAAACATAAACATACCGCTATTCCAGTAGTATTCACCACTGTCAATATAGGCTTGAGCCGTTTCAAGATCAGGTTTTTCAACAAATGCATTAACATCAAAAGCTGTATTTTGTAATTCATGACCTCGTTTGATATATCCATAACCTGTTTCAGGTGCATTAGGAACGATACCAAATGTGACTAACTTATCTTGTATTGCCAGTTCAATCGCATTTATAACCGATTGTTCAAATGCTTTTTGATTGTCAATAACATGATCTGCTGCCATTACCATCATTAATGAATCTTGTTTAGTAGCTACAATATCAAATGCTGCTAAAGCAATAGCTGGAGCCGTATTTCGCCCTGCAGGTTCAAGCATAATTCTCGCCCCTTTGTAATTAAGGGCCCTAAGCTGTTCTGCTACCAAAAAACGGTGATCATCGTTACATAACAAAATACTATCATCACTTGGCAAACCCGCGGTACGTTGCACTGTTTGTTGTAACATGCTGACGTTAGAAGCAAGCGCTAAAAACTGTTTTGGAAAAAGTGAACGACTTAATGGCCAAAGGCGTGTTCCTGAGCCACCGGCCATAATTACGGGAGTAAGTTTCATTATATATTCCATTTTTTAATTTTAATATTCTGAGTTATTTCTGGTAACTACCATCTAAAATTGATTGCCACCAACCACTATTATCAAGAAACCAATCTAAGGTCTTTTCAAAACCGGATTCAAAATTTTGAATTGGTACATAGCCAAGTTCAGTATTAGATTTGTCAGCATCGATAGCGTAGCGTTTGTCATGACCTGCGCGGTCTTCGACAAAGGTTATTAGCTGCTCAGCACAACCAGCGATCACTGACGTTGCTTGTGGAAACTGAGTTGTGAGTTCCCGTGAATTAGCAAACTTAGCATTCATTTTATTACAAATAAGCTTAACAATGTCTATATTGGCCCATTCGTTATTACCACCAATATTATAATTTTCGCCTACGCGCCCTTGTTTCAAGACTAGCTCTATGCCACGGGCATGGTCTTCTACATATAACCAATCACGGATCTGTTGACCATCACCATATACAGGTAGCGGCTTGTCACTAAGGATATTGGTGACAATAAGTGGGATCAATTTCTCGGGAAAATGATACGGTCCATAATTGTTCGAACAATTAGAAGTCGTCACCTGTAAACCATAAGTGTGATGATAAGCGCGTACTAAATGGTCCGATGCAGCCTTACTGGCTGAGTACGGCGAATTGGGCGCATAAGCAGTGTCTTCTGTAAATGCCGGATCTGTCGCACTTAACGTACCATATACTTCGTCCGTACTGACATGGTGAAAACGATGGTCAACGATTGGTTCGCCTTTTAATGTAGGTTGTTCAATCCATATTTTTTTTGCTGCTTTAAGCAGGCTGTAAGTACCTAAAATATTGGTCTCGATAAATGCATCAGGACCGGTAATCGAGCGGTCAACATGAGACTCAGCTGCAAAATGTACTATGGTAGTAATTGAATGCTCATTTAATAACAGTTCAACTAACTCCGTATCACAAATATTACCCTGAACAAAAGTAAAATTAGGGTTATCAATTACTGGGTCAAGATTTGCTATATTACCTGCATAAGTTAGTGCATCTAATACAACCACTGTATCGTTAGGATTATTGTTTAACCAGTAATGAACAAAATTAGCCCCAATAAAACCGGCACCACCTGTCACTAATATTTTTTTATTATTCATATTTAAACTCTGAAATTAAAAACCTTAGATTAATTTTTAAAGATGCTAGTGTGATTGGTTAGCAATATATTCATCTAACATTTTACATAGCTGTTTACGCCAGTGCACTGTGCTTATTCCGCAAGCTGCTTCAGCAGTTACTTTGTCTATAACGCTAAAGCTAGGTCGAGCAGCAGGTGCGGGGTAATTTGCTGCAGGTATGGCTGATAATGGTATAGCGCGAGTTAGTAACCCTTTTTCAATGCCCAGTTCTTGAATTGCTACAGCAAAGTCAAACCACGAAGCAACTCCGGCATCAGTCCAGTGCAACAACTGTGCTTTATTTTCCGGGTTGGTTTTATTTAACTCAATTAAGCCCCAAATCATTTTTGCCAGCCCTTTGGCCCATGTTGGAGTGCCAACTTGGTCGTAAACAATGCCTAACTTTTCTCTTTCAGCCATCAACCTCAGCATGGTCTTAACGAAGTTATTACCATTAGCAGAATATACCCAGGCTGTCCGTATAATGGTAGCTTGATTACCTAATATATTGTTTACCTTAATTTCGCCCGCTAACTTTGAAGCGCCATAAACATTAATTGGGTTCGGCGTGTCGTCTGTTTGGTATGGCATCGTTTTGGTGCCATCAAAAACAAAGTCTGTCGATACGTGTATTAACTTGGCATTAATATTTTTACACGCTATAGCTAAATGCTGGCTGCCAACCTCGTTAACCGCATATGCTGCTTGTTGCTCTGTTTCGGCTTTATCAACTGCGGTGTAAGCCGCAGCATTGATCACGATATCTGGCGACTCAGCCATTAACACTTGATTAACTCGGCCAAAGTCTGTGATATCAAGTGCAATGGCATCGAAGCTAACAAATTCAATACCATCAGGAGTTGTTTGCTCAAGCTCCCATGCTAATTGACCACCGCGGCCGGTTACTAACACTTTCATAGATTTACCTGTTTATTGCTACAATTGTGTTATTAAAATACACTTCAGCTTAAGCCTGATATCCACAGATTTAAACCGTACAATGGAGCGTCAAAAGTTAAAATTTTGGAGCTTGTTCAAATGATAACCCCTGCTCATCTTTTAAAGATAATACAGGCTGTTTTCTACCAACCAAGGGCCAGTCAATATTAAGTGTTGGGTCGTCCCACTTTAGTGAAATTTCCGCTGTTGGATTATAAATATCGGTACATTTATATACAAACTCAGCTTCATCACTCATCACATAAAACCCATGAGCAAAACCTTCTGGTACCCATAGTTGACGTTTATTTTCAGCCGAAAGTACTACCCCAACCCATTGACCAAAGGTGCTAGAGCTTTGCCTTAGATCGACCGCAACGTCAAAGACTTCACCACGGGTAACTCTGACCAACTTACCTTGGGTGTTTTCTGTTTGAAAATGTAATCCGCGCAAAATACCATGACTTGATTTACTATGATTTTCTTGAACAAATTCGCGCTCAGAACAATGTTCATTAAACAAGTTTGTTCTGAATGTTTCCATAAAAAAGCCGCGTTCATCACCAAACACTTTTGGTTCTATGATTTTTACGTCAGGTATTGCTGTATCTATAAACTTCATAATCTGTCCGCTTTGATTGGAAAGGGTTAAAAAACTTTTTGATCAACCATATTAAGCAAGTATTGCCCGTAACCACTCTTTTTAAGTGGCATTGCTAGATCTCTTAACTGTTTTTCATCAATAAACCCAGACCGATAAGCGATTTCTTCAGGGCAACATACCTTTAAGCCTTGACGCTTTTCTAAAGTTTCGATAAAACTAGCAGCTTGCAGTAGGCTATCGTGCGTCCCCGTATCTAACCAGGCTGTACCGCGACCCATAATCTCAACTTTAAGTTCACCTGCTCGCAAATATTGCTCTATTACGTCGGTGATTTCTAACTCACCTCGTGCTGAAGGTTTCACATTTTTGGCAAAATCGACCACTCGATTATCAAAAAAGTACAAGCCTGGCACCGCATAATTAGACTTGGGTACTTCAGGCTTTTCTTCAATGGACAGCACGCTTCCATCACAATCAAACTCAACCACACCGTATGCCGTTGGGTTAGCAACATGATAACCAAACACAGTGGCGCCAGTTTGCTTAGATGACGCACGTCTTAGTGACGTAGACAAGTCGTGCCCATAAAACAAATTATCACCTAAAACTAAGGCTGCTGGAGCACCATTAAGAAACTGCTCAGCTAGAATAAAAGCTTGTGCCAAACCATCAGGACTTGGTTGCGCAACATAATCAAAAGTAATTCCCCAATCACTGCCATCACCAAGTAGCTCTTTAAAACGTGGCAATTCTTCAGGAGTAGCGATAATCAATATTTCTTTTATACCAGCTACCATTAGGGTAGATATTGGATAAAAAATCATTGGTTTGTCATAAATTGGCATTAATTGTTTACTAACAACTTTAGTCAACGGGTATAACCTAGATCCCGTTCCGCCAGCTAAAACAATACCTTTACATCTCGAATGACTCTTTTCTATTTTACTATTTCTCATAAACTCACTTTCAACTGCTAAAGATATCTTTTAACCAAGTTCTTTAACGGTTGCTAAAATAATTCTTCCAATACCAAATAACATTAACTGCAAGGCAGCAAATAACGATAAATTATAGACCACCTTAGGATATTGATTATCCTCAGGCAGCGTAGGAGCCTCAACAACCATCAAATATTTGAGTTGGCGGTATGCTTCAATCCGAGCTTTCTCTAAAGAAACCTGTGATGCCGTATAGGATTGCAGCGCTAATTCTAATGCTATTTTATAGCTTGAATACTTAGATAAAACTTCACTTACTGAATTGCTCTGTACTTGCTGTTTATCTACATTAATATTTGTAGGATGTAGCATTGAAAGCCTATTGCGCTCATACTCAAGTTGCTGTTTAAGGGCCGATATTTTAGCAATCGTGCCGATAACTTGAGGCGCTTTGTCCGTCATCACTTTTTGGAGAGATTTTAGCTCTGCTTCTTGGGTGGCTATATTGGCTTCAATACTATAAGTAATTTGTTGCATCGCAAGCCCTTCAGCTTGAGGGTCTAATAGATTGAAATCTTGCTGAAAGTTCAGTAGCTTTGTCTTTGCGTCTTTAAGTTTTAATTCAACCAGTTGATGCTCATTATTAATAAACTTTAACTGCTCTTCTGCAAGTTGATGACCTATCGAATTGATAAACCACTCAGCTCGTTTAACTAGTTCATTGTTGAGTTCGTGAGCAAACTCACCATCAAAAGCTCGAACTGTAATTGTTATCACAGCTGACTTTTCATCAATTTCAACTGCAACATGATCAAGGTAATATGAATATTTATCTTCTTTTGTAGACCAACTATGCAATCTTGAAAAAAAGTCCACATTAGATTCGCTGAAGTGTTTTGTAAAATCAGTTTCTTGTTCGAGGAAATTAAACATATCTTGCGAATGCACATAAGCTTTCACTAACTCAAGATCTGAAGATGATGGTGAGCTAACCCCTAGACCACTTAACATGGCAAGAGATGAGTCCATCGTTGCCAAGCCGTCGGGCTGTTGTACAATTAGCTGAGCGCGACTTTCATAACCTACGCTCGCCCAAACAATTTGATAAAATGAAAATATTGCAAAAGGCAAAACTAAAAATATTACCCATGGCTTAACTAGATGTTGTAGTGTTGAATTTAGTGGAGATGTTATTGTTTCAGGCTCATCTTGTACATTTTTTTGAATACTTGAATTCACTTCATCTGCTTTGACTGATGGCTGTTCAATCATTTGCATCTTCGATTTTTCAGCTTCAATCAGTGAATTGACCAATGTAGTCAAACGTTTTAACTCATTGTCAACGATGCCATTAGTTGGGTAGATTTTTTTTGCTCTTTCAACGATTCGCTTTGCTAGCGCGACATCTTCTGCCTCAATTTCTTTGGCCACTTTCAGTAACTTAGGTACATCATTCAAAATGTCTTTGAGTGACGTTCGAGCTAGTTTTTGAAAGCGTTTTTCTACTTTTTCGACTGCAAAATTACTCATAATTTTTTCTTTATAGTGATTGGTATTTGCTAATACCTTCTTCTAAATCGTTGTAAAAGTTCAACTTCCCTTTATCTAGTACAATTGCACTATCACAAAAATGCCTTAACTCATCCATTTCATGACTAACCATAATAACATTAGCTATTTTACTTCGCTCCGTTAGTGCCGCTTTAGTTTTTCTCTTAAAGCTAGCGTCCCCAACAGATGTTACTTCGTCGATCAAATACACATCAAAATCTAACCCCATTGAACAAGCAAAGGCTAACCTAGGGCGCATACCACTGGAATAGACTCTTACTGGTAAATCAAATTTATCACCAAGATCAGAAAAATCTCGTACTCGTGCAACATAGGCGTCTATATCAGAAACTCCATTGATCATGCCGATAAACCGTGTATTTTCTCGGCCAGTCA
This sequence comes from Shewanella youngdeokensis, assembly GCF_033180165.1. Classification (GTDB taxonomy): domain Bacteria; phylum Pseudomonadota; class Gammaproteobacteria; order Enterobacterales; family Shewanellaceae; genus Shewanella; species Shewanella youngdeokensis. The sequence goes on along the minus strand of NZ_CP136522.1, from coordinate 1,329,983 downwards.
TTTGTGGATGAATACCTGTAGTTAATGCTACAGGCCATGATAAATTAAGGTCGGTTACAATTTGCCCTTTATTAGGATATTCGCTACCAGCAAGTAACCTAAATAAAGTCGATTTACCTGAGCCATTAGCACCTAATATTGCAATATTGTGGTTTGATGGGATCTCAAAACTGAGATCTTTGAAAATATACTGATCCCCAATTTTTGATGGGTAATACTTACTTATATTATTTAACTTAATCATTTTATAGCCAAATTATCATGCGTTTCGTTAGCGACTAATAGCTTGTTTCCAATAGCCTTGATACGATGCTAAAGCTAAAAATGATAAACAAATAGTCACACCTGTAAGGTAACCAAAACTCACACCAGCATTACCATAACTTCCGTAAGCTGAATAACGAGCTAATTCAATTGCATGCAACATTGGGTTCCAATCTAAATACTTCCACATCATTTGCGGAAAATCCTGTAACGAAAAGAAAACACCAGAAATAAAAAAGAACGGTCTCAGCAACAGGCCTTTTACTTTATCGGTTTCTGGTACAAAACAAGATGAAATTGCAAAAATAATGCCTACGGATACAGAAGTAAACCATACTAAAATGAAAACAGCTATTAACTCTAAAGGGTCATCAATTCTTATTTCCATCTTCAAAAAATACATTATCAACATGATAACAATGCAAACGAATACCTTTACAAGCAGCACAAACAAGGCACTAGCTAAAACACTGCTTATAGGTTGTACTTGTCTAAATGCAAATAAAGCTTTGTTCTTCTTAATTGCATTTGAGGTGGAGTTTACCGTTTCCAAAAAAAACTGAATAAGAATAAGCCCTAATGCCATAAATGCAAAAGTAGGTATGGTATGAGTTTCACCACCGTCCATTCGACCACGAACAAAAGACAGAATAAAAATGAAAGCTACAGGATTAACAACTGACCAAGCAATACCAAACTTATCGTTAAATCCGGTTCTAATTTCACGTACAAACAATGCAAAAATAACGTCACGCCATATAGCCCAGTTATTTCGCTTTATTATTTGAGTCACAATTTTATTACCTAGTTAAATAGCATTAGCAGCAATAGCGATTTGGTATATTATTTGGGTTACATCTTTAACCGATTGCATCAATTTTGCATCAACACGTGGCAACACTATAATTTGGTCGCCAGGTTTAATTGGGCCATTAGAATTTATATCTACCATGCCATTAGCATTAACTACCATTATTTGTTCGTAATTCGCACGTTCCGAATAGCCACCTGCCCATGCAATATAGTCTTTAATACTCGCATTGGGATTGTAAACAACGGCTTGCGGCATAATCACTTCGCCACCAATTTGAATCAGATCAGTTTGTGGTGGTATATAAATAATATCGCCTTCTTCTAATTGTATATTGGCGATTTTACCGTTGTCAGCAACAATAACTTTACCTAGCGGCTGAACCGTGCGCGCACGCTTGGTAAACTCAAGAACCATTTTAGCTTCTTCGGCGCGAATACGAGCTTCGCCATCAGAAGAGGCAGGTGCAGTAAACACACTTCGCTCAAGACGGTTGAGGGAATCTTCAATCTGTTGTTTTTGTGCGATAGCAACACTACGACGCTGAATATATATGTTTTTATAATCAGCGAGGTCGACATCAATCGGAACCTGAGCTAGCACGTCATGCAGGCGAGTATTATTTTTGACTGCAAAATAAGATGGTCCGCTGTAACTGCCGGCAATTTGAATGTCAAATACCTGCGCACGTATATCATCGTTAAAAAAGAGCCTGTCACCATCTTTAAGCTTAAACTGTTGAAACTCTTCAAGCGCCATATAAACAGAGAAAGGTCCGTCTGCTCTATCACCAACTACACCTACATGGCTAACTTTAGCTAGAGGGCTGGCATAATTTGCAAGCTCTTCGCCTATACCTGTATCATTTTTAAATTCAAACCTAAACGGGTATCGCACGCTGCCAGACACAACAACGGTAGCTTTTTGGCGTGATACTAAGATGACATCATTATCTTTGAAGTTAAATTGAGGCATATAGCCTTTGACAATAAAATCATACAGGTCGATTTCATGAATCGTTTTATTTTGTCGAATAACTTTTATACTACGATAACTTCCTCGCTCTGAATCTATACCACCAGAACGTTTTAGAAAATAGAGTAAACTGTCTGAAGCAAGGCCAGCGTATTGGCCTGGACGAATTACATTACCAGTAATAAACACACTTACCGGAGTAGAGGTTAGTAAGTTAACGTAAATTTGGACTGCATTTTTATAAATACTGCGGATTTTTGTTGTTACCACGGTATTAATTTGGCTGGCTTTTACATTGGCCACATTAACTGGGCCAACATTGGTAATAAATAAGTTACCTAAGTTATCTACCGTTAATACTTCCGATAAGTTAACGGCACCCCACAACTTGATTGATACTTTGTCTCCAGGTGCGATGATATAATCATCATTGAGCCCGTCTAACCGTTCTGACTCATAACCACCTGCAAACAAATTGGCACCAAATGGTGGTGGTAACCCTATTTCTGATACAGGCAGTAACTCTTGAGCGGTAGCCTCGCCTGGTAACAATAACCCTTGTCGTTGAGCGCTATTAAAGCTGCCTTGCTCCATAGCTGAGTTAGTTAATGCTGGCGCGGATGCAGATTGCAAAGCCGTTAAGGAGTTTATACTTTGACTACTTTGCTGTGCGTTTGTTGCAGGGGCTGATTGTTGATTTTGCAACGTTGCCAGTTGTTGTGCACTCAACGTTTCAGCTGACACGGTTGAAATAAGAAACAAGCTAAACATAGCTAATAAAGAGCTTATAGATACTGTTCTAGTCATATTTATTATCATTGGTCATTGCCTAGGCTAATCAGTTCATTTTTATTATCTATAACATTTGGTGTCATCACCCAAGATGAGCTGTCAGCTGATTGACACACAACGCGTGTTTGTGGCGTTAACGAAGTTAAACGCTTAAACAATGACACCTTGTGGCATTGCGTACCAAGAGCCGATATATATGTTTGCTCCAACTTAATATTTACATCTTGATAAAGAATGACTTCACCCGCTTGCCGACGACTTAACTCAAGCCATAACTCTTTTGGCACTGTTTGCTGGCTATTAGACACTTTAACAGTTTCTATCATATTTCTTTTCGCTTTTACTGTCGGAGGCGTAGAGCTACAGGCGACAAGAAACAAAACAGGTGCAACAGCTAGAAAATTTATAATTGGTTTCATAACATCACATATTCAAATATTATTAGAGACTTACTTAATTTTTTTAAAATAAGCGATAATTGTCCAGATACGGGAAAGAACTAAGTTATACATAGAAAAAACGGCAATAAACAACATAAACATTAGCCATTCAGGCCATTGATAAAGCTCACCTAAACAACCAAAACCTGCAAACATAAAACTAATAACGGTAATGATTGCTAAGGTTTGACGGCGAGTAAAACCTGCCCTTTCGAAAATATGATGCAAGTGATCTCGGTCTGGTTTGAATGGTGATTTACCTTTTTTTATCCGCCGATACATAATTGCAGCCATATCCATCAGTGGTATTGCAATAATATACAGAGCAGTAACCGGGCGAAATGCTCCCATTTCGGCCTCAGTACCAATAACAAGTAGCCAAGCGATAGTTAACCCAATAAACATATTACCGGCGTCACCCATAAACACCTTCGTTAACGCTTTAGATGGCCACCCTAAGTTGAACATTAAATAAGCAGCCAAGCCTGCAATAAAAATAATGGGCAACAAGAACCACTCAGAAGTAACAGCACTAAATAAGAAACCGAGTGAAGAAAAGGCCACCAGACTGAGCATACCTGCTAAACCGTCAATTCCATCAATCATATTAAATGCGTTAATACAGCCGATAACCGCGACAATTGTAACCAGTATGCCAAACACTCCTAAATTGATAGTGCCATGACCGAACAGCCCACCAAATGAGTGAAGGTAATGTTCTGCACCAAATATCATCATGCAGGCGACGAAAATTTGAGATGCGATTCTCAACCTCACAGACAAATCATATTTATCGTCTAAGACGCCAATAAACAAAACCATTGCAGCAGATAGTAAGTAAATGTTTAGCGACTGACTTTGCTCAATAAACATCATAGATGCCGTTAATACACCAATATATATCGCAATACCCCCAACTAACGGTACGGAACCAACATGTACCTTGCGTTGAGTCGGTATATCAACTAAACCTATTTTTACAGCGATAGGTTTAGCCAGCCTTATGGCTAAAAACGATACTGAAAATGTCCACACTAATGGTAAAAACCAATCCATTTTATCTCCATCCCCCTAAACTAAACTTTGTTTAACATCCTTGTGGGGTTCTAATTTTTAAATTTTCTACCTAATTTGCGCCTTCAGCAGCATATTTTTGACACGCTACCGCCCATGGATTACGGCTTCCAACATGCCCGACCACCTAAGGACTTATCAAATTAATTAACTTAAAAAAATATTCTATATTTTTTGTAAAAACATTTTTTTAAGTCATTACCGAAAGCAACATTTACAACCAACAACCTAACAAAATTGGCACTCCCTAAATATTGCTTTATTTAATCCCCACAAATTGAATAAAAGAAACATTGAAATAATGACGAGGTAGATTGCAATGATAAGAAACAAATTGCAACTACCGGAGCAACACAAAGCTAACCGAAGCGCTGCTCAACAGAACTAATGACGGCACGGTCGACACTAACCCTTTGTTGCTTGCCCATTATTTCAAATAGTACGAAACAACGTTTCTCACCATTAGCCTCATCGAATACCCCTTCTAACTCATTGAAAGGACCGTCGATAAAGCAAATTTTATCACCTTGCGTCATATTTAATGGCGCAATATCCGGCTCGATTGTAGATATTAAATGATGTTCACGCATTTTTAGCTCATGGATAATACTGTCATCAATCGAGGTCATTAACTCTTTACAACCTACAATGCGGATTACCCCACGGGTACTATGAATGCGTGCGACGCTAGTCACATCAGGATCAAAATATACAAAAAGGTAGTTGGGGAACAGTGAAACACGGCGTACAGTTACTTGTCCCTTTTGTAACTGTTCTTCAGGGTAAGTGGGGAGATAAGTTTCAATGCCCTGTAAAGCTAAGTTTTGTTGCGCTCTCTTTTCACCACGAGGTTTGCAATAAATCAAATACCAAGCTTTCATTTTATCTCTCTTATTCTTTTATAAAGTTGTGACTTCCTTTCACTGCTTGAGATACTAGCAAAATTACCTGCCATTTTAAAAGTAATTTACTCTATAAATGGAACTCAGCTTCCCATTTTTATGTAATTATTTGTGGCTGTCTCTTTTCAGCTCATTAAGTCAGCAGTCACCGCCTTATAATTGACTTAAGCCCCTTTTAAAGGGTATATAAGGTGGGCTTTATCCCGTTTAACGCTATTTTTAGCTTTAAATTATAAAAATTAGAATATAAGCACAAAACATATCGATTGAATTCGCTACATTGCAGGTCGTAAACACGATTTATGGCCCGTTAGTAACGTAAAATCGTGATAATTTTAAGAAAATACATTTCTGTGGTGTTTTTAACCCACGGGCAATCACAAGTTGAAGGTGGAAGATTAAATGAGCGGAGTAAAACCCCAGGGGACGATGCTTGGGCATCCGAAGGGATTGTTCCTGTTGTTTACAACAGAGCTATGGGAACGATTCAGTTATTACGCGATGCGCGCCATATTGGTGCTATATCTAGTAGATAAAGTACAAACAGAAGGCGGGCACGGTTTAGGCTGGACTCAGGCTGATGCAATTTCGCTCTACGGTACTTTTACCGGTTTAGTTTATCTAACCCCACTGCTTGGTGGCTGGTTAGCTGATACTTATTGGGGACAGCGTAAAGCGATTATGATTGGTGGCGCATTAATGGCTATGGGTCAATTCCTGCTTGCTTTACCGCATAGCTGGGTCCCTGGTTTAGAAACGACCATGTTCTATATTGGTCTTGGTACGCTGATTCTGGGTAATGGTCTATTTAAGCCAAATATCTCTACCATGGTTGGTGACTTGTATGAAGAAGGTGATCACCGCCGTGATGGTGCATTTACTATCTTCTACATGGGTATTAACGTAGGTGCTTTCCTATCCGGTATTATTGTCGGTTCAGTCGTTGCAGCTAATGATGGCAATTTCCAAATGGGCTTCTTATGTGCCGGTATTGGTATGATATTCTCCCTTATCATCCAGTTCCTTTTTGCACAAAAGCTACTTGGTGACATCGGCCGCTACCCAGCTGCGAAACTTGAAAAAGAAAAAAATGCTGCTGCGGGTAATGAACGTAAAGAGCCTCTAACTCAGGTTGAACGTGACCGCATTAAAGTAATTATGGTTTTAGGTTTATTTACGATTATATTCTGGGCAGGTTTTGAGCAAGCAGGTGGCTTACTTAACTTATTCACCAACGACTTTACTGATCGTATGATTGGTGGCTGGGAAGTCCCAACCACTTGGTTCCAGTCACTTAACGCAATGTTTATTGTGATTTTTGCGCCTGTTATTGCATCTATTTGGGTTCGCCTTGGTAAAAATGAACCAAACTCTCCGGTTAAGTTTGCTTTAGGCCTAGTACTTCTAGGCGTTGGCTTCCTATTTATGATTGGTGCTGTACTTGAAATGGGCGGCGACGCTAGTGCCAAATCAAGCATGTGGTGGTTAGTGGGTGCATACTTCTTCCATACTATGGGTGAATTATGTTTATCTCCTATCGGGCTTTCAATGGTGACAAAACTTGCTCCGCTGCGTATTGCATCATTAATGATGGGCGCATGGTTCTTGTTCATTGCTTGTGCGAATAAGATTGGTGGCGTAATTGGATCATTTATTGGTCACGATGGCGGTAAAGAAGAGCAGCTCGCTAACGCGATGGCTATCTTTGCAGGTATCGCAATTACATCGGCTGTTTCAGGTATCATCTTGTACTTTATGGCTGATAAGCTTGTTACGTGGATGCACGGTGCTGAAGACCATGCAGAAACGGAAGAGCAGGCACTTGAAGAAGAGATTGCGGTGACAGCTGAACACGAAGCTATCAAGCGCTAATATTATATCGGCTTGTTGTTGAAACACGCTGGTTAAACATTAAAGTGCTTCGTTTTTACGAAGCACTTTTTTATTGTCGTTTGTAAGTTAATTGAGCCAATCTAAGCTTTGCTAGTATTAACAATATACTTTCCCATATAACTCGCACTACCTCCTGCTTTAAAGCTGGCAACCGCCCTTAAGACTCCACCACGCTAAAGTTAGCGTTCTCTTCTAGATGTGATCTAATGTCTTATCCTTAAGTGTATGCGGTCATCAACTGCAAGAGTATTTGGCTGACACATCGACGTTTAGTGGGTGACAGGCTGAGGTTAAGATATATAACACTACTCATTGAAAATTAATGTTGATATCAGCTGAAATTAGCTACGACTCTAGCTTAAAAGTAGGTGTTTGCTTGGCGCAGCTTTGTTGTTGCCAGCACTGCTGTTTTTAAGCTTGGCTATTTTGGCGGCAATTTTTGAATAAATTGCCGAATGGGGAGTGATTATAGCCGGGACAAAATCTATTCGGCCGACTCTAACGCTAGTTGAATATAGCCACCGGCGGCTGATGTGGTGTCATGTATAAGCCCATGAAATTGATCATTGAGCAGCTGAAGTTTGTGCTCACTCACATTTGTTAAAATACACAGTTTATCACCGGCTTTCAGCGACCTATGCTGAACTGAAGGATGACCCCAATCAAGCACTCCTAATTGTAATGAGTCAGCCAGAGCTAGCGGCGTGAGCCCTTCGTCATTACGCAAGTAACAACGAAACTCACTGCCAGCTTGTGCGATGGCGGCTTGCTGGAGGTTTAAATCAATCACAACATAAGACATGTCGACATAAATATCTAAGCCTGACTTTGTCATTCTGTCATTTAAATAACTGAGCATTTCAAATGGCTGAATAATTACGGTCGACAATTGATTTCGATATTGCTTTAACTGATGATTTACAAAGCTTTTTAATAAAACACTAGCAAAAGCAGCTCGATTATCATGCGGATAGAAATGTGCCATATACATCATGATATGCGTTTCATCTAGTAAAGCTGTATCAATAAAGTGAGCACTCACTTCGTTGGTATTAAACAGGCTATAGTCAATCTTAGCTTTAGGGTATTCAATTCGACTTGGTGGAAACAGTTGTTGTTGTACACTTTTTGCTGCTTGTTCGCTTTGCTCTAGTATTTCAAGATTTTGGTTCAACTCTAAATATGATAAAGACTCCGTTTCATCAATTTGTAACGAGTCTTCCATTGAACTGGGCAAGCACTCTATGATGGCATTTTCAATAAGGTAAAGATCTGGCACTGGCTTAACTAAATAGTCGCTTGCACCATGCCTAAGCGCATCAACGACGTCAGACATAGTTTGGTTACCAGAAATAATAATAGAGGGGACTTCTGGCCGATGTTTGTTCATTGCCTTAAGCATGGCAAGGCCATTAAGCTTAGGCATGCTTAAATCGGCAATGACTACGTCAAAACGTTGGTTTTTAAATTGATTAAGACCTGCTACACCGTCGTCAGCTTGGGTAACAAATGCGCCACGGCTGGTCAAAAAAGACGTAACTATCTGGCGGAAAACGGGATCGTCCTCCACTATCAAAATTTTTAATTCTTTTAGCGCCATTTGCCGTCCTTTACCAAAACAGCGTAAACTCACATCCTTGTTATATGTTTCCGCTCATGTCGGCTCATATTGAATATGGTCAACAATATTATTATCTAATCAAGTTCATCCATATATTCATCAAGAAGCTCGTCGTCATCTTCACTTTGAGGAATATCACCGTCATATACTTTATAGTCCATATGTTGGAAATATGCATCTTTAACAAAAGTATATGGGTCTAAAGCATTTTCAATTAATCGTTCCTGATCAATTGCTTCTGCCCGTAGATGTAAGTTTTTAAGGCCCCACTTTAACACTGTTTGCCAAAAGGTCAGCTCAGAAAGAGGGAAGTATAGATCATCAACCCAATTAGATGCGATCTCTCGGGTAACATAGGGCCCTACAAAAGGAGCCATAAAAAATGGACCGTTAGGAACACCATAATAACCAAGTACTTCATTAAAATCATCTTGCTTACGTGTCATCCCCATCATTTCAGCCACATCGACCACGCCTAACAAGCCTAAAGTACTATTTACGGTAAATCGACCCCCAGCGTTGGCAGCCCAACCCCACTTTCCCTGCAAAGTATTGTTAACAACACTACTGGGCTCTTCGAGGTTAAGTACAAAGTTATTGATCCCGTTTTTTACAGGATCTGGAATATAGTCATTATAACCGTGCGCTACTGGCCGATAGAAATAACGATCCATGTACAAGTAGTTTAAATCCCACATAACGCGGTTGAACCCCTCTATCGGGTCGCGGGGATCATTGTATGTAACCGTTATTTCAGTTTCATCCGCGGTACTGCTTTCAGTCGCTATTGCTGAAAAACCGACTATCGCCAAAGAAAGTATAATCCATTTACACGTCATAATTGTCTCAATAAAAAAGGCTAAATATCTCGCTTAATACATCTATTAAATATTTATGCTCTACTGCCGATAAAGAGTTTTGGCAGTTAAAGTCGTGTACGTTGAAGATAGAGTTATCATAATCATATGATAAGACAACGATTAAGCACGATAAGCATACTCAGATAAACGATCTGGTCAAATACATTTTTGTGATATTTCATTACCATTTTAATCACTTAAGCAGGTAGTTTTTGAACACAACCAACATAAACACTATAAGTTTACACTCTGTCGGCGATAAGCTCGCAGCGATGCAGTCAAACTCATTACTGCCAGTAGAGTTAACCGTTGCTAAAGAGGCTGTTTTACTGCAACTAGCAGGGCAAGCATATTCCATTAAAATAAACCCTATGGCAAAAAAGCAACTTGCTAACGCGCATTCCTACCTACTCAATATAATACAGCAACCCGTAATAGCCAGTTATTACAAGCAAATACATTTACTCCTGCTAGGTCAATCTTTGCTTTTCCCTTTGCCAGAATCAATCGTCTCTCTGGCTGCGACAAATGGAATTTCACAAAAAAAACTGTTGAAAGTAAGCAAAAATAAAATGGGATATTTACTGCCAACCGCTGACAATATCGGTGGGGTTCTGCAATTTACCAACGGGCAAACACTGCCTCTGCCGATATTAAGCAAGCTTGCTGATGGCCCCTACTCTGTTGCAATAACAGCCAAAAATCAACAATTACGCCTACAAGTAACACCTATTCAAACGAGTATCCCAATTAACTTAGGTGCCCCTGTTACGACTTCGGAACCTGTATTAGCCGTTACAACGCCAATGCCAGCAGCAGACACCGTAAAAACTGATGCCAGTGTAAACTACAAGCTGCTATTTCAGGCATTAAACACGTTATCTACAACTAACGCCAAATCAACACTCGAGCAGCAATTGCCAAACGCTGACAAGGCATCATCGCCGCAGCCACATTTTCTAATGGACGCCTTGACTAAAGCCGGTGGCCTTCCCCCTAATTCGCAGCCTAATAAAAGCTTCCCCTCAAGCTTAGCCAGTGCATTATTTAAGTTAATGCCCAATTTAAGTCCTAATACACTTTCGTCGCTGTCAGAGCCCAAGCTATTGCGCCAAGAATTATTGGGCGCCATGAGTCATAATATTGATCCAAGCACATGGTCAAGCAATCCTAACACTCATATCAGCACCGTCAGCTTATTGTGTCAGTTACTTATCGGCCGTAGAGTCAGCCACCAACCCTCTGTAGATTTCACGGCAAAAATAGCGCAATTACAAGCAACGCTTGGGCTACCGGATCAATTCTTAGCTTTAATGGATAACGAGCGCATAACCCAACCATTAAAGGCGTTAATCAACAATGTAAGCCTTTATCAGCAGCACTCAGGCGCTGTTGACGGTGTTAACCATTGGTACTTTACTATTCCTTACTCTGTAAATCATTATCAAGAGCAGTTTGAAGGCCATATTGAGCAGCAAAAAAACCAAACTAATGGTGAGCAGACATGGAAACTTAGACTCAAATTTAATCTCTCTAGCGGCCCACTATTAGTCACTGTTTCCGCCAATACTGCGGGGATAACGGCTCGCGCATTAGCTAGGAACACTAATGAAGCAAAACATCGCGATAATAACGCGCTACAGTTAGCCGTCAATTTCACCAGTGACAACCAAGAGCTATTAACAAAAATCAATATGCTAAGCCCAAGTCTAAGTAAAAAAATAACCCAGTTAGGGCTCTCGATTACTGCGGTTAATACACAGCTTCAAGCCGTTGCAGCAACATTATTACCCGGCGATCACTACTTGATTAAGGTCAACGTTTAACCCCAATAGAAGAGGTCTTTACATGCACAGCGATTCAAAATCAACGAAGGCGGTGGCGATAAAGTACGAGCATGGCACGGCACCAAAGGTGACTGCTAAGGGAGAGGATGTTGTTGCACAGGAGATGGTAGCGCTCGCCTTGGCTGCAGGAGTGCACATTCACCAAGACGAACATCTATGTGAGTTTCTACAGCAACTCAGTATTGAAGAGACTATACCTGAAGCTCTTTACTTAGTGATTGCCGAACTCATTGCGTTTACTTACGTACTTGAGGGGAAATTTCCAGAAAAATGGAATAATATGCATCAAAAAATAATGGAGGAGGTATAATTAATACTAAAGATCAGCATTTAAGCTACTAATTAGCAACTAGTTTTTACCATGTAACCGAAGAAGTAGCTCTGCTTCTGCTTTTGGTAATTCACACTCATGCATCAGCTCGTCAATGCCGGCACCTAAACCGACCATTTTCATCGCTCTTGAGTACAATTTGGCCTGTGGATCTTGTTGGCTGGCTTCATCAAGTTTGACATCTTGTTGTTGCAGTTTCTTTTCTAGCTCAAGTACTCGCCGACCAACACCAATAGTGCCACTTCTGAGTTCCTGTAACTCACGTTTTACCGCTTCTCTTTGCTTATCGCCGTCTTTAACCAATAAGGTTAATGCTTCCACTTTTATTTGTAGTTTTTCGCTTTGTTTATGTAAAAATAATACTAAACCAACAACAAAAACAACAAACGCGAGTGCAATAGCAATAAGCACTTGTTCAGTAATCATTTATCTCTCTTCTTTTGTATAAACATATACCCAACCCGGTTGGAGGTGCTACATTCAGCACGCAAAAATAGCTGGGTTAACAGGTGGTAGTCGGTACTTTAAATCAAAAATTAGGCTTTTACCTAGTTTGCTCGCTTTCATACAGCCATTTAAATGAGCACTTTTCAGATAAAAGCGCTCAAATTGGCTGCGCTAATTATTTAAATTTGCGTCAGTTCAACCCACTCTTCATCAGATAACAATTTATCGAGATCAACCAAGATGAGCAGTTCGTTTTCACGGTTGCTCACGCCTTGAATAAATTTGGCACTTTCTTCAGTACCAACATTTGGTGCATTATCTATTTCAGAGCGACGTAGATAGACCACTTCAGCAACACTGTCGACAAGTATACCGATCACCTGTTTTTCAGCTTCAATAATGACAATTCGAGTTGAATCCGTCACGTCAGCTGACGCGAGCCCAAAACGAGAGCGAGTATCAATCACGGTGACAACATTACCACGTAAATTGATAATACCGAGCACGTAATGTGGCGCACCAGGCACTGGGGCAATATCAGAAAAGCGCAGCACTTCTTGTACCTGCATCACGTTAATGCCGTAAGTTTCGTTATCTAGCTTAAACGTCACCCATTGTAAAACCGCATCGTCATTAGCTTTTGCGGCTACACTATTAGAACTTGTCATATTTGCCTCAATCAATAGTTTGCTAACTATCCATTTTAATTACTGAATAAGCATATCTTTCTACGCTCATCAAACCAATCAATTTAGTCTAAAAATATTAAAAACTTATCAGTCTATCGGCCAATTTTAATATTTCTAAACTCAATACTACATTCTCGCTGCCATTATTGTGGTTCAGGGCAATTGGCGCTAAAACTAGCCTTGGCAACCAAGGCCAGCGTCGAGCATTTCAATCAATGCATCAACGCTTAAAATGCCACACATTTGTTCTTTAACGACCCCGGCTAACCAGGGCCTTTTTCCTGCTTGATGGCGCCAATTAACCTGGGATTTGTTGATTTTAACCGTATTAACTAGTGACTCGCAGGTTAAGCCCCAGTTGCTGTCTTTCAGCACAACGATATATTTATAATCCACTGCTTGTGCCAAGTTATCATCATATTTTTCGGGCATAACCCACGCACAAGTATCAACAACATTTAACTGAGTATTGCGGTGCTGCTGCACTCCCATATACCAAGTGGCTCGCCCTACTAAGTGATTAATGCGCCCAAGGTTTACAATGGTGCCCAAACTAACTAAAGGTACGGCAAGGGTTAAACCAGCAACCTGAAAAAAGAGTACCTGAAACTCTTCATCCAACTGTTCCAATAACTGCTCGGTAATATTCACCGCCGTAGCTGGGTTATTGTTTATAACACTGGGTTTGAGAGCATCAACGTCTAGGCTATCTTCAGTCGGTGCAGTCTCATCGACTGGCATAGCAATAATACTTTCATCCACAATGGGGGTCACTGCAGGCGCGTCGACCACTTGTGGCTGAATGTTGTTTTCAAGCTCTTGTGCAACAGACACAGGTGCCAATAACGCTGTTAATGCTTGTTGATTAAGCTGAGACTCGCGCTCGGCAGGCGCATATGTAACAGCGTCGACTATAGGCTCATGTTGCGGCAAACTCGTCATTGCTATGTGCTGCAACGGTTCACTCGCAGGCATTTCATCGACGGTGGGATCATGCAGTAACAATGAAAAATAATCACTAACGGGATCATCAACCAATTTTGACATGTGACAATTCCTTCGACAGCAAATAGTCCAACAATCGGCCGTAAGCTTTAACGCCACGACTACGTGGCGCAAAATGTGAAGCTGGTAGATGACTTAAACTCGCATCTCTAAATTTTGTATCGACGGGGATAACCTCTGGCCACAAATGATTGTTGTGGTCATCATTTAATATCAATAAAGCCGCGCCACTGGCACGTGTACGTTTATCGTACATTGTTGGTACGATGGTATAACTATATTGAATTTTCTTTGAACGCCCCATCAAGATCATGGTCTTCACCATTCTATCAAGGCCTTTAATCGCTAAAAATTCAGTTTGAACAGGTACAATAATATGTTGGCTTGCAGCTAATGCATTAACCATTAGCACCCCTAAAACAGGCGGACAATCGATTAACACAACATCGTATTGTTCTTTTATTAACGCTAAGGCTTTGGTCAAAATAAGCCCCATACCTTCTTGGTGGCCTAAGCTGCGGTCTAAGGTGGCAAGTGCCATGGTTGAAGGCATCAAATCTAGCCCCGACACATTGGTGGGGATGATATATTGCGCCACCTTATCCTGTGTCAGTGTTTTATGGCCAATAAATAGGTCATAAAGCGAACTCGGTAACTCTTCACTGTCAATGCCTAAGTAATAACCTAATGACGCATGAGGATCAGTATCCACCATTAAAACTCGCTGACCACGCTTAACTAACGCGCCTGCTAAGCTAGCAACCGTCGTTGTTTTACCAACACCACCTTTTTGGTTTGCTATGGTCCAAATCTTCAAAATGATCCTTATAAGAGGTATATCATTGCGGTAAATTATCTTAACTCGCGTTAGGGTAGACTTTAGTCTTCTGGCGCTCGGGTTGTGATCCGGATCCCACCGTGAGGCAAGCTGATATAATTCACCCCATCTTCATCGACCTTCATTTTAATAGCGGCTGCAGGCTCAGAGCCAACGCCAATGCTAGCTTTTGCTCCTGCCTCACTAATCGGCTCTAATGCAATCGCCTTACTAACATCAACGTGTTCAACGCCAGCATTTTTAAGTTCAACTATCTCTGCATTGCTCTTACGTGCATCAATTAACCGAGCGGTATCAGGCATAACTAACTCCAAAGGTGCCTCACGAGGAGGAACCTCAACGTTAGTGTTAGTCGCTACACTGTCAGGCTCCTCAATTGCCCCCGCCCCCACAGGCATAACCGTTGGTTCGCCGTTACGTGCTTGAGATACGTATGATTGTACAAACTCAGGGTTATCAGCCATCCAATTCGCCATGACTGCAGCTTGCTCGTCTGGCACCATAAATAGCACTTGGCTATCCGTTAATTCTGCCACTCGTTCACGCAACAATGCATTTTTATTCTTAAGCTCAATATAAAATGAGCCAAGGGTAAATATGGTGACACTAAGCAGAAAAATGATTAACAGATAGATGGTGTTTGCCGTGCCAAATTGCACTGTTATTGTATTGAGCGGTACTTTACGGTTAACCATTAAACGTTTCTTTTAAAATTGATTCAGCCATATAGTCAATGCCAATAGACTTAGACGCAATGCCACTATTAATCACCGCTTGCGGCATTCCGTAAACCACGCAGCTGGCTTCATCTTGTGCCCAAATGTTGGCCCCAGCAGCTCTAAGCATCCGCGCCCCTTCACGGCCATCAGCGCCCATTCCTGTCAATACAACGGCTAGTACATCTCCGCCAAACACTTTAGACGCAGACCCAAAGGTAATATCGACACTGGGCTTATAGTTCATTTGCTCTTTTCCAGCTAACACCTTAATACGACCGCCACGCTCAAGCATCATTTGCATGCCGCCTGGGGCTAGGTAGGCGCAGCCTGCTCGCAATTGGTCACCGGTCTCAGCTTCTTTAACTTCAATTTTACACAGCCCATTTAGACGGCTAGCAAACGTTGGTGTAAATGCCGCAGGCATATGCTGAATGAGCACAATAGGATGCGGGTAATTAGCCGGCAGTTGCGTTAACACTTTTTGTAGCGCTACAGGCCCACCCGTTGAGGTGCCTATTAGTAACGCCTTGTATTTTTTCCCGCTAGCACGAGCAACCACATTGGCACGACTATGAGGTCTATCTGCAGTTTGGGTTGGCTGCGACAAAGTGCTAGTGGATAATTTTGAGCGTTCAGTGCTTGACGGCATAATTGCCGCCGGCCGAGCAATTGTAACTGCCGCTTTAGGTCTTGTTGCTGGCTTAAATAATCGACGCCTTCCCAAAGTTTTAATCCGTTGCTGCAACAAAGCAACAGCATCGTCTTTATTGGTGGCGATATCTTCAAATCTTTTTGGCAGAAAGTCGAGCGCTCCAGCCTCTAGCGCATCGAATGTCGCTTTAGCACCGTCATGAGTTAATGACGAAAACATGAGAATGGGCACTGGCTGGTTAGCCATAATTTTTCTAACTGCAGTGATCCCATCCATCACAGGCATTTCAATATCCATCGTAATGACTTGCGGGTTAAGCTCTTTGGCTAACTGAACAGCTTCGAGACCATTATTTGCCGTCCCAACCACCTCAAGACTTGAGTCTTGATTCACAATTTCACTTACGCGTCGTCGAAAAAAACTTGAATCATCAACAACTAATACTTTAATGCCCATTTATAATCCTATAACGCATGGGGTGCCAGCTTGGCTACGGCAAACGTAGCTAAGTTAGCCGTCAACGCCTAACTTAGCTCTATATCACGTTAACTTTTACTGCGAGCGTAATGCTTAAGTAAGCCTGGAACATCTAAAATCAACGCAATGCCACCGTCAGAGGTAATGGTAGCTCCAGCCATGCCTGGCGTACCATGTAATAATGTACCCAGCGGCTTTATCACCACTTCTTCTTGACCAATTAACGAATCAACCACAAAGCCAATCTGCATGGTACCTAGCTGCACGATAACTACATGACCGTGTTTTTTGTCACCATGGACTAATGACGATTGAGAGCGGGTAAGCCAATGCTCTAAATAGAATAATGGTACTGCTTTGTTACGCACAATAACGGTTAGCTGACCGTCTACCACGTTGGTTTTAGTCAAGTCTAAGTGGAATATTTCATTCACACTCGACAAAGGTAGAGCAAACACTTGCTGGGCAACTTCGACCATTAACGTTGGCATAATTGCCAATGTTAGCGGTACTTTAATTTCTATACGTGTGCCCTTACCTAGCATTGAATTAATAAAAATGGTGCCATTTAATTGGGTAATGCGAGTTTTCACCACATCCATGCCAACACCACGGCCTGATATATCTGAAATTTTTTCTTTGGTTGAAAAACCGGGAGCAAAGATCAGGTTGTAGGCTTCTTCATCGGTGGTTCTTGCCGCAGTATCTTCATCTAACACACCGCGTTTGATAGCAATGTTTTTCAGTACATTAGCATCCATCCCTGCACCATCATCATCGATTTTAAGCAGAATATGGTCGCCTTCCTGGCTAGCTGAAAGGGTGATTTTACCCGTTCTAGGCTTGCCCATTGCTTCACGGTCATCTGGTAATTCAATACCGTGATCAACAGAGTTTCTCACTAAATGCACTAACGGATCGGCTAATGCTTCAACCAAATTTTTATCAAGGTCGGTATCTTCACCAACCATAATAAGATCAATCTCTTTATTTAATGTGCGCGCTAAATCTCTTACAACACGTGGGAAGCGACCAAAAACTTTCTTAATCGGCTGCATTCGTGTTTTCATCACAGCACCTTGTAAGTCGGCTGTGACGAGATCTAAGTTTGCCAGTGCCTTTGACATTTCTTCGTCATCACGAGAAACACCTAAGCTTAATAGACGGTTACGGACTAATACTAACTCACCGACCATGTTCATGATTTGGTCAAGTCGAGAAGTGTCAACTCGAACTGTTGTTTCACTTTGTGGCGTATTATTGGCTTTAGCGATAGGCTTAGCGGCCGTAACAGGTTTAACTTCAGCATTAACCTGCGGCGCGGCAACTGGAGCAACAATAGGCTGCGGTGGAGTCACCGGCTGTACTACGGGCTCAGGCTGTTGAACGGTCGTTGCAGGTACCGCCGCAACCGGGCTCCCCGAACCATGCAGCTCGTCGAGCAGCCGTTCAAATTCATCATCAGTGATCTCATCTGAGTCGACTGCGACAGCAACGCTTGGCTCAGCGGCTTTGTCAGGCATTGCTGTTGTTGAAAACTTCCCAGAGCCATGCAACTCATCTAATAAAGATTCAAACTCATCATCGGTAATGTCGTCAGAAGCTGCTGAGCTATCGGCCATTGCAGGGCTAGTTGCACTTTGATGCTTGCCTTTACCATGCAAAGCATCAAGTAAAGCTTCAAACTCGTCGTCATTAATATCGTCAATACTGCCACCAGAGGTCATATCTGGTGCCACAGTTCCAACTGGCTCCTCAACTACCGGTTCTGGTGTAACGACAGGCGCGGCCACGGTGGTGGCAACTTCAACAGGAGCACTTGTTTGTGCATCTGCAATTTCAGACGGCAATAGCTTGCCTGCGCTGAGTGTTTTGAGCTGTAACAATAGTTCGGCATTGGCAGGTGACTGCGGTTGACCCGCTTGTGTTTCTGCAAACATAGAGTTAATAGAGTCAACGGCTTGGAGGATCACATCCATCAAGTTTGCACTCACATTACGCTTGCCTGTGCGTAATAGGTCAAACGTATTTTCAGCTTCATGGCAAACATCAACCATCGGAGTCAAACTGAGGAAACCGGCACCGCCTTTAACAGTATGGAAACCTCTGAAAATCGCATTGAGCAGATCGGTATCGTCAGGGTTATTCTCTAACGCTACGAGTTGTTCCTGTAGAAGCTCTAAAATTTCGCCAGCTTCAATCAAAAAGTCCTGCAGTATCTCTTCATCTACATCAAAGGACATTCTTTTGACTCCTTAAAAACCTAAACTTGAAAGCAGATCATCAACTTCATCTTGTCCCGTCACCACATCTTGACGGCTCTCGGCGTTCATAATGGGACCTTCTGCTTCAACATTCACCGCGGGGGCACTATCTGTCATTAAAGTGGGTTGCTCACCGAAAGCGGTCAACATACCCACTAGGCTATTTTCAACTTCTCGTACAAGTTCAATGACACGGCGGATCATCTGGCCGGTAAGATCTTGGAAATCTTGTGCTAAAAGTATTTGATTTAATAGCTCTTTAACTCTACCAGCATCGGATTCACTTCTTTCAACAAATTGTTGAATATCGTGACACAACACCTTAAATTCAGTGAGTGGTAACTCGCGGCGCATGAGTTTATCCCAGGCCGGTTTGACAGCTTGAATATTATTACTCAACGCACTGGCTAAAGGTAAACACTCCTCGACGGCATCCATGGTCTTGTTAGCAGCTTGCTCCGTCATATCTATCACGTAGGTCAAGCGCTCTTTGGCATCAGGGATCTCGGTATTGGCGAGTTCAACTAGACGATTATCCAGATGAAATTCTGAAATAGAACTGTGAAGTTGACGCGTCAAGCGACCTACTTCATCAAAGAGTTCTTTTTGGAGCGGTAACGCTATCTCTCTTAATAGGTCATCAGCTTTGTTTTGCTCTTGATCGCGCAATAACGCAACAAGACTCTCAGCTTGTTCGAGAGTAATGAGCCCTGAAGTATATTGCTGCATTGCTCATCCTTGCTTAGCCTAATCGCTCGAAAATTTTGTCTAACTTTTCTTTTAGTGTTGCTGCAGTAAATGGCTTAACAACGTAACCATTAACGCCAGCTTGGGCAGCAGCGATAATTTGTTCACGCTTCGCTTCCGCTGTTACCATTAGTACGGGTAAATGTTTTAAATTATCATCGGCACGAATCGCCTTTAATAAATCAATACCTTGCATTCCAGGCATATTCCAGTCGGTTACGACAAAATCAAAATCGCCCTTCTGTAACATAGGTAAGGCTGTCGAACCATCATCTGCTTCTTGAGTGTTACTAAATCCCAAGTCTCGCAACAAGTTCTTGATGATACGTCTCATTGTTGAAAAGTCATCAACAACAAGAATCTTCATATTCTTGTCCAAGGTTTCCTCCGCGGAGCTTATTTTTGGCGTTCGTTTATTGTTATGTTTGCGTCCAATGCTTGAGTTTACCTTTGAGTCTTAACATAGCCTGACTATGGATCTGGCTAACTCTAGACTCACTGACCTCAAGAATGGCCCCAATCTCTTTTAAATTTAATGCTTCATCGTAATACAGTGACAATACTAGAGCATCTCTCTCTGGCAATAATTTTATGCCTTCCACTAAGGCTGAATGAAATTCTACTTCAGCTAAAGACTCATATGCGTCATCTTTATGGCTGTCTTCATGATGAATTACATCAGTTGTCACACCGAGGTCTTCAATCCCGACGATTTTTCCTACTGACACATCATTTAAAATGCCGTAGTACTCATCTAGCGATATTTCTAACCGTTCAGCGATTTCCGAATCACGAGCATCGCGCCCAAGTTCTTGACCTAATTCATCAATGACTTGGGCAACACGGCGTTGATTACGGTGTACCGATCTTGGTACCCAGTCACCACGCCTTATTTCATCTAACATTGAACCGCGAATTCGAATACCCGCAAAGGTTTCAAATTTCGCGCCTTTAGTTCCATCAAAATTTGACGCCGCTTCTAACAGCCCCATCATACCAGCTTGCATCAGGTCATCGAGTTGAACCGACGCTGGTAAACGCGCCAATAGATGATGGGCGATTCTTGTTACTAATGGCGCATATTGCTCAACGATAGACGTCTTATTATCAACACGAGTATATGCTGCCGCTTTACTCACCTGATTTTTCCTCTTGGTAATCAGGTCGTTGAACTAAACGTTCAACAAAAAATTCTAAATGTCCGCCAGGCTGTGACGGCACTGGCCAGCTCATAATTTTATTCGCTAATCCGTGGTAAGCAATCGATGCCGGAGACTTTGGAAACGCCTCAATAATCAGCTTTTGCTTTCTTACCGATTTACGTAAATTTTCATCGAATGGAACTGTTGCCACCAACTCCAATGCCACATCAAGAAACCTATCAGTTACCTTGCTCAGCTTGGCAAAAAGTTCCATGCCTTCGCGTAAACTGCGCACCATATTTGCCACAATCTTGAAGCGGAACACACCATGTTCACGGCTCAAAATTTTAATCAGTGCATAAGCATCTGTAATTGAGGTTGGTTCGTCACACACAACAATTAACACATCTTGTGAAGCACGAGAAAAACTCAGCACCATATCTGAAATGCCTGCTGCAGTATCAACAATTAAAATGTCAAACTGAGTTCTCATTTCACTAAATGCACGGATTAACCCTGCATGTTGTGCTTGGGTTAATTCAACCATGGCCTGAGTACCAGAAGTGGCAGGAATGATCCCAATGCCTTTTGGTCCTCTTAAGATGACATCATCTAAATCGGCATCGCCAGACAAAACATGAGATAAATTTTTATCAGCGCGTAAACCTAGCATCACATCCACATTAGCTAAGCCTAAATCGGCGTCTAAAACCAATACTCGTTTGCCTTTCTCAGCTAACGCGACTGCAGTATTAATTGAGACGCTAGTCTTACCAACGCCACCTTTACCACCGGATACGGCGATAACTTTTACTTTATCATTATTTGGCTGATTCATCATACGTAAACCGCTTGCTTGATCGGGAGTCATGTTTTCACTCAAATGCATAGGTCATTTCTTGCGACCGTTCACTGTTCGGTAATGGTTCAATTTTTTTGTTATCTAACACCGCTAATGCTCTGTTGGCTAAAGCTAACGTGTCTGCCACTTGCATATCTTCAGGAACGCGTTGTCCATCCGTCACATAACTCAAAGGTAACCCACTTTGAATCAACACACTTAGCGCTGGCGCGAGTGATACTGATTCATCTAACTTCGTTAATACCGCGCCACTAAGCGGTATACGAGTAAACTGTTTGACGGCGTCCTCAAGCACTCGACGCTGTCCAGTAGCTGACATTACCAGATAACTTCGAATAGGTAATCTGCTATTTGCCGTTAAGTTATCAAGTTGCTGGAAGAGTCTCAGATCTCGCTGACCCATTCCGGCGGTATCAATCAAAACTAACTTACGTGTTCTGAATTGATATAAAATTTGTTCTAACTCGTTAATATCATGCGCCTGTTTAACAGGGCATCCCATTATTTTGCCATAAGTTGCCAATTGCTCAAAGGCTCCAATGCGATAATGGTCAGTTGTTATCAAAGCGACTTGATCTGAACCATGATGTGCTGCATATCTGGCCGCTATTTTAGCTATTGTGGTGGTTTTTCCTACACCAGTCGGCCCAACAAACGCTACGATACCACCTTGACGCACAATATCGTCACCTTGGTTATCAAGTAAGTTAGCTAAACTACGCGGTAAAGAAGCCACTAGCTCCGCTGGCGTGTAATGCTCACTCAAGTCTGACAGTTTTTTGGCTACCATCGGTGAAAACTCAGCTTCGAGTAATTTACTCTCTAACATGGCTCCGACCGGATCGATGCGCTTTTTTTGCTCCGACATTAGCGCACTCACTTGGTGTGTCAGCAAGCTACGGATTGACGCGAGTTCCTCTTTCATGGCGTCCATTTCAGCATTATTGTTTTGCTTTTGAGGACTAAAGCTGTCTGGTGCTCTGTGAGGCGTAAACTCAGCTTTCGCTGGCTGTTTATTGGCATTTGGCACTTGAGCTTGCAGCCCTTTAGCCCATTCTGGCATGTCCAACTCTTCACTACGGTTTGCTGATGTGTGCTGACTTACGCGGCTTTGCTGACGTTCAAGCAGCGCTTGTAGTGAATCTGGAGCAGGAGTAGCTTGAGCACGAGTTTCAGCTTTAATATTTGCACGCTTGCCCAGTGTAACGGTTTCATCCTTAAGGTCGGTAAACACTGAAGGAGACGGCGCTGCTGCAGAGATCTTTGGTTTTGGCTCGTCATAATCCACTGCCGCTACAATTTCTATTCCGCCAGTCACTTTTTTATTCGACATAATGACTGCATCTGAACCCAGAGTTTCTTTAACTTGAGCTAGGGCCGAACGCATGTCTTTTGCCAAAAATCTTTTAATCTTCAATTATTCGCCCTCTACTTCCCAACTGCGGATACGATGCGGATCTGTTTCTCATCTGGAACCTCTTGATAAGAGATCACCCTCAGATTGGGGATCGTATGCTTTACAAATCTTGATAATGTTGAACGTAGCATGCCAGATGTTAGCAATATTGCTGGCTGGCCCACCATTTCTTGGCGCTGGGTAGCATCAACTAATGACTTTTGCATACGTTCTGCAAGGCTTGGTTCTATGTTAGGACCCTCACCTCCAGTGGTTTGCATTGACTGATGCAACATCTGTTCCAACTCTGGCGCCAAAGTAATGACAGGGATCTCTAATTCAGGCCCACTGATCTCTTGGATAATCATCCTCTTCAAGGCAATACGTACTGCAGCAGTGAGCACTTCGGTGTCAGCACTCTTAGGTCCATACTCCAAAAGAGTTTGAACAATCGTTTTCATATCGCGAATTGACACCCCTTCATTAAGTAGGTTTTGCATAACCTTAACGACGGTGCCTAGCGGCATGACATCTGGAATAAAGCCATCAACTAATTTAGGCGCGTTTTTACCCAGCATATCTAGCAGTTGTTGTACCTCTTCATAACCCAATAACTTAGATGCGTTATTGCTCAACAACTGGCTAATGTGAGTCGCGACTACCGTTGCAGCATCGACTACGGTATAGCCTAAGGTTTGGGCATGTTCTCTAAGATCTGGTGCAATCCATACTGCTTCTAAGCCAAATGCGGGGTCCGTGGTTTCAATACCGTCAAGTTTTCCAAACACTTGGCCAGGGTTAATGGCTAACTCACAGTCATGACGAATTTCCCCTTCACCTGAAGATACGCCCATTAATGAGATCCGGTACGAATTGGGAGATAAATCGAGGTTGTCACGAATGTGCACCGCTGGCACCAAAAAGCCCAACTCTTGTGATAACTTTTTGCGAACGCCTTTAATGCGCCCCAGCAGTTCGCCTCCTTGACCTTTATCAACGAGAGGGATCAAGCGGTAACCGACTTCAAGCCCAATAGTGTCAACGTGTTGCACGTCATCCCAGCTAAGCTCTTTTGGTTGAGTATCGCGTTTTTCTATCGGCCCAGTTTTGGCCAACTCAAGTGCACGCTGTCGGTCTTTCTCTTTTTTTACCTTTAAAAAATAAGCCGTGCCACCTGCTATAGCCGCAAAGGATAAAAACACAAAATGCGGCATACCGGGCACTAACCCCATCACGAGCATAACCCCTGCGGCTATCGCAATTGATTTAGGGTTGTCAAACATCTGGCTCATCATCATTTCGCCCATGTCACCGGACTCGTTTTGACGCGTCACCATCAGGGCGGCTGCAATTGATAATAATAAGCCTGGGATCTGAGCCACAAGGCCATCACCAATAGTTAATAACGTATAGATTTCAATGGCAGACGAAAAGTCCAACCCATGTTGGGCCATACCGATAACAAAACCACCAAGAATATTAATCACTAGGATCAATATGCCGGCAATCGCATCACCTTTTACAAATTTTGACGCACCGTCCATTGCACCGTAAAAGTCAGCTTCACGGGTTACTTCCGCACGTCTTAGGCGGGCATCTTCTTGTGAAAGTAGCCCCGCATTAAGATCTGCATCAATGGCCATTTGCTTGCCTGGCATAGCGTCAAGTGTAAAGCGAGCACTCACTTCTGAAATACGTCCCGCGCCCTTGGTCACTACCGCAAAGTTAATGATAATCAAAATTAGAAATACCACTAAACCCACTGCATAGTTACCGCCTATCACCACCGAACCAAAGGCCTCAATCACTTTACCTGCGGCGTCGCCGCCATTATGGCCTTCTAGTAACACCACACGTGTTGAAGCCACGTTAAGTGCCAAGCGCAGTAGCGTGGCGACCAGTAACACTGAGGGAAATGCAGCAAAATCCAATGGTCTATCGCTATAGATAGCCACCAGTAACACGACTAATGCCAGTGAAATATTGAATGAAAACAAGATATCGAGTAGAAAAGCAGGCATGGGTAAAATGATCATAGCCAACGCGGCTAAAACCAATAGTGGTGTCCCAAAACCTTTGATATGTTCGAGCTTTATCTGTTTTAACTGCCCTAAACTTGCTTTAAATGCCATTAACACTAATTTCCAATCTTTGACGCTTGCTACTGGCACTGCAAAATTAATACCAACTGTATATTCGCGGGCTCGATGCCCAGTTCATCGGGCAGCGCATACTATAACCCGAAATAGTGACGCAAAGAATGAAAAGCTAAGCAACCGAATGTTTTTCATACGATGTTGCCAACGAACAGTGTCGCTGCCATGTTTTAGGCTGATTACTTAAAAAGTTAGTCTCGACAAATTAACGTTGCTGGTATTAAGGCAATAGTTTTGCTTGTCAGCAACATACTGCTTTATAGCAGTAATGTTTCTGAGTTTTATCGCATTTTTTTTGCCTGTTTGCCTGCTTATATCAACTGCCATTGGATAAATGACTGAGTAGGTAACATGTAGGCAATAACAACCGTTTGCATCAGTTTAAAGTAATAGATTAAAACTAACCTATCTCAACCAGCTAATACTTCAAATCCTCTGGAATAGGTTGCTCACGCGGGATAGGAGTTGGCCGCCGCCCTTTGCCTTTTTGGTATTGTTTCAACTGGAATACATAGGCTAGCACTTGTGCCACAGCGGTAAATAAGCCGTCAGGGATCTCTTGGTCAATCTTGGTGGTATGGTAAATAGCACGCGCCAATGGCGGCGCAGTTACAATGGCAACCTGATGCTCGCGGGCAATTTCGCGAATTTTAAATGCCACTTCGTCAACCCCTTTAGCCACCACATAAGGAGCCGTTGATTTAGCCGCGTCATATTTAACCGCAACCGCATAATGTTCAGGGTTAACCACTATGACATCGGCGTGGGGGACTTCACCCATCATGCGGCGCTGCGCCATTTCACGTTGTAATTGCCGGATCCGTCCTTTGACTTCAGGCTTACCTTCAGTATCTTTGTATTCGTCTTTCACTTCTTGTTTGGTCATTTTTAACTGTTTGTTGTGGTTCCAAATTTGATACGGAACATCAATCGCAACAATTAAAAAAGTGGATGCACACAATAATATAAAAATCCATGACACCAGATCGAGTGCATGATAAATATTACCCGGTAGATGATCTTGCGACAGCATTAAAATATCATTGAGATAATAATTCAGCACTAAGTATGCGGTTATCGCCACCACTAAAAATTTAGCCACACCTTTAGCTAATTCAACTACAGCCTGAACACCAAACATCCTTTTTAAACCTGATGCTGGGTTCATTTTACTGGGTTTTGGCATGCACGCTTTAGCCGAAAACGACATGCCGCCAAGCGCAATATTTCCGGCAAATGCAATTAATGCCAGTAACAAGATAAAGCCCAGTAACGGCGCCGCTAATTCATTACCAACCATTTCCCAGATCAACATCATTTGCCGCGTATCGAAAATATCTTGGCGGTTCATGCTAAACAAGTTAACCATGATATTTTTAAGCGCGAGTGCGATATTGGGCCCCGTCATCACTAACCCGACTGAGGCGGCAATTAATACTGCTGAGGTGCCTAAATCTTTAGACCGTGCAACCTGCCCTTTGTCCTTGGCTTGTTGCAACTTTCTGGAACTGGCTTCCTCTGTTTTTTCTTGACTGCTGTCGTTTTCAGCCATAGATACGCTCGACTAAAACAAGGCTAATCGTAAATAAACAACGCGACAAAAATAGGCTCATAAATTCAGCCCACCATCGACACTGCATTGCAGCAATAATACATCACACAATAACAGTTGGGTTTCACGCCATACTTCACCAAAGTGGGCCATAATTGGCGTTAAGGTAAGCCACAAAATAAACAGACCACTAACCATGGTGACCGGGAAACCAATCGAGAAAATATTGAGCTGCGGGGAAGCACGTGTCATTACCCCAAACGAAAGGTTAATGGTCAATAGCGCCACAATTGCTGATAATGACATCGTTAGCGCAGCGCCAAACATATAGCCCACAAATTCACTGAACAAGCGATAACTGGTTAAGCTCAGCCCTGTGGTTGAAACCGGAATAGTCTCAAAGCTAGCAACCACCATTCTAATCAACACTAAATGACCATCAACCGCTAAAAATATCATCGTGGTAAGTAATAAGAAAAAGTTAGACACTACAGGAGTTTGTTGCCCTGAACTGGGGTCGACCATCGAAGCAAAACCTAAGCTGGTTTGCATACCAATAATTTGGCCCGTTAACACAAATGTTTGCATTAACAGTATGGAGGCAAACCCCATCGACACGCCGATGATAATCTGCTGAAATGTCACAAACACTGCCGTCAATGAAAACAGTTCAATAGTGGGCATTGGTGGTAAAACCGGAGCAATGGCGGCAGTTACGGTGAGCGATAATAACAATCTCACTCGAGTTGGTGTCGTCGTCGCCCCAAAAACAGCCATCACCATAAACATGCTCGATATACGAGTTAGCGGCCACATATAACCGGCTATTCCGCCCATAATAGTATCGAGTAAAATATCCATAATTACGCGGCCACAACGCTATCACAGCCATGAAAAATATGAACAGGCCGGGTAACTGCAAACATGGCTAACCTATTACCTGCGGGATCATATTCACCATTTGTAAAAAGAACTCCATCATGATCTGCACCAGCAAGTGACCCATTAACATTAATGCGATTAAGGTGGTAAGCAGGCGCGGTAAAAAACTCAAGGTTTGTTCGTTAATAGAGGTCGCAGCCTGAAAAACTGCAACCACTAAGCCTACAATAAGCCCTGGCACAATGATCATCGACACCATAGTGACAATAACGGCTAACGCTTCACGGAATATATCAATGAGGGCTTCGGGTGTCATAAACTACCTATAATCCGAAACTATTGGCTAAGGTACCCATCACTAAGCTCCAACCGTCAACGAGTACAAATAGCATTATTTTAAAGGGTAAAGATACAATCATCGGTGACAGCATCATCATACCCATGGCCATCAAAATACTGGCGACCACTAAATCTAACACCAAAAAAGGCACAAACAGCATAAAGCCGATTTGAAAAGCTGTTTTCAGCTCGCTGGTAATAAACGCTGGAATAATTACCGTCATCGGTGCGTCTTCGGGCTGATTGATATTTTGGTAGCCCGAAATTTCAATAAAGGTATCTAAGTCAGACAACCTCGTTTGCGACAACATAAAATCTTTTAAAGGCCCTTTACCGGTGTTAAACGCCTGCTCTATTGGCATGCCTTGTTCGATATAAGGTTTGACTGCTTGCTCATAAATTTTATCAAACACGGGTGACATGATAAAAAATGTCATAAACATGCTGATCCCGATTAAAATCTGGTTTGACGGTGCCTGTTGCAAGCCAATGGCTTGGCGTAAAATAGACAACACCACGATAATTCGGGTAAAAGAGGTGAGCATCACAACGGCAGCAGGAATAAAACTTAGCGCTGTCATTAACAGCAAGATTTGCATCGTTACCGAGTACTGAGTCGAACCGTCAGCTCCGGTTGAAACCGTTACAGCGGGTAAAATCCCGGTATCAGCCAATGCGGTTGGGGCCAACATAGACAGTGCCAGCCCTGAAATTAACATAATCCATTTTATCATTGTGACGACTTCGCTTGACGTAAACGACTCGCAAACGAGTCATTTGGCAATTCTACGGGAATGGCGAGCTTATCCACCAAATTAATATTGTGTGGCGTAACCCCAAGTAAATATTGCTGACCGTCAACCTCAACCAAAACCAGCTTCTCTTTTTGCCCCAGCGGCGTTACCGCTAAAGTTTTCAGTACGCCTTGGTTACTCGGCACTAAATTAAGACGTTTAACCAAATATGCTAATAAAAAAATTAGCAGCAATACAACTATGAGCCCACCTACCATACTAGCAAGCGTGGCGACACTTGAAGGGGCTGCAGAGGTCTGTGCTGAGGTCTGTGCAGAAGTGGCAACGCTGCCTAAAGAGGCTAATACGAGCTGAGCACTCATCCGTTATCCTTGTCTACTTAAGCTTTTTAATGCGCTCGGTTTGGCTAATTACGTCGGTTAGACGAATACCAAATTTATCGTTAACTACGACGACTTCACCATGGGCAATTAAGGTGCCATTAACCATCACGTCCAGTGGCTCACCGGCAACACGATCTAATTCAACCACAGAGCCTTGGTTGAGCTGTAGCAAGTTACGAATATTAATAAAGCTGCGGCCCACTTCCATTGAAATGGTGACCGGAATATCCATAATCGCATCTAATTTGGATGCTTCTTCTTGGCTAAGAGGGGCAGCATCACCGCTAAACTCGTCAAGCTCAACCGCTTGTGCTTCTTCAATTGCTTGCTCAGCCATTGCTGCAGCCCAGTCATCACCTGTATCTGTACTCATTTACTTATCACCTTATATCTCAGAGCGTTCGCGGATCTTACCTTTATTGGTCACCAGCTGTAACTCTGACTTAACCGTCTCTGGTCGCGGAATTTTTTCACAAATCTTTAATGCAAGATTCTCATTTGTTTTTCCCATCTTACAACGGTAAGTGGGTAGGTCTTCAACTTTTAAAACGATATGTTCAGGCAACTCAATCGGAATCACATCGCCTGCTTTAAACTCAAGTACATCACGCAGCGATACTTTATGTTCAACCACGGTAGCGTCAATGCCAACCTCAACGTCCATGATCTCGTCTCGCAACGCTTGTGACCAACGCATGTCAGTGTCTTGAGTATCACTTTGAACACCCGCATCGAGTAACTCTCTGATCGGTTCAATCATTGAATAAGGCATGGTGATATGAAAATCACCACCGCCACCATCCACTTCAATATGGAACGAGCTGACTACCACAACCTCCGTTGGACTTACAATGTTTGCCATGGCAGGGTTAACTTCAGAGTCGAGGAAATCAAACTCTACGTCCATCACGGGTGCCCAAGCATCTTTGTAATCTTCAAAAATGATTTTTAACAGCAGCTGCACTATTCGGCGTTCGGTCGGGGTAAATTCACGGCCTTCAATTTTGGCATGGAAACGGCCATCGCCACCAAAAAAGTTATCGACCAAAATAAACACCAAACGTGCTTCCATGGTAATTAACGCGGTGCCTTTTAAAGGGCTAAAGCGCACCATATTCAAGCTAGTAGGTACAAACAAAGTATGTACATACTCACCAAATTTAAGCATTTGTACGCCGTTTATCGACACTTCTGCTGCTCGGCGCATCATGTTAAACATACTGATCCGCAAGTGACGAGCAAAACGCTCATTAACAATTTCGAGCGTAGGCATACGGCCACGGACAATACGGTCTTGCGAAGAAAAATCATAAGAACGAGCATCAAGCTCATTATCATCAATCATCTCTTCATCGACGTCATCGACACCATGTAGTAGTGCATCAATTTCGTCTTGGCTTAATAAATCACTCACTATATTGCCTTTGCCTATATAAAAACATTTGGTTTACAAAAAGCCGTGCAAACTTACTGCATTACAAAGCCGGTAAATAATACTTTTTCAACCACCTCTCGCCCGACAATGGGCTGTAAGGTATTTTGTACATTTCGTACTGCTAACTGGCGCATTTCATCTTTGCCGATTTGGGTACTAAGCTTTTGAAAATCAGCCCCGCTGAACGTCGTTAACAGCGCATCTTCAACCAATGGAATGTGCTTTTTAACTAATACGTCATCTTCTTGACCACGTACCATTAATTGCACTTTAATTTCAACCAACCGCGAGCGGCCATTGGCTGGTAAATTAAATAGAAATGGTCGCGGCATACCAACGTAAAAAGCCTCGCCTTTGCCCGTCGCTTCTGCTGCCACCTCGCCAGAGTCGCTATTTTTTTCCGCATCTGAAGACAGTAACATCCATACTGCCACACCAATAATTATTGCAAGTACGACGGCGATACCGCCAAATAAATACAGTTTTTTCTTACTTTTAGGCTCGTCGTTAACTTCAAGCTCTAATGATTGTTCTGCCATTTGTTTTCCCTAACCGGAGCATCTTGCTATTGCTTAACAAGCAACAATTGCGCTGCTCATTAAACCAAAATTATTTGTAGACCTATAGGTTACCTGCTTACGCGTAATAATCTATACCTGATGCCGAACTAGTTGATACATTTGCGCTAGCAACGAGCTCTTCTGCTGAAAAATCGTCCACTAGAGTATTATTTTGCCCCTGAGCACTGCCCTTGCCTTGGAAACCTTGCTCACCACCGCGGCTATCTTGTGATACTTGGCCATCGGTTAATTCCATGCCTTGCTCGGCAAGCATTTCACGCAGTCGTGGCATGGCTTGCTCGACTAGATCACGGGTTTGGTGTTGTGACACCTGGAACTGTACCTGGGTCGTATCACCTTGAACTTGAATGCGTACCATCATACTACCGAGTTCAGCGGGGTCGAGGCGAATTTCGGCCTGCTGAACACCTTGGCTAACCATGGTGATAAGCTGTTGCTTCATCACTGGTGAAAAACGCTGGATCATCTCTTGCATCTGCGTCGCTTGGTCAGCATGCTGTTTAAGTGACAGCTGAATTTGTTGTGGCTCTACTCGCGTTAAGCTTTGTTGCACTTGTAAATTATGCGCCTGCAAGCCCGTTACGGTTTTAATATCATGGGCAGGTGATGTTTCACTACCACTAGCCAAGTTTGCCTCTAACCCCATTTGAATCGGCGTTAACCTCACTGACAGCTCGGCCTCTTTTAACGACTCAGTGCTCAGAGCAGCACTATTAACACTAGAATTTGCATTAACGATGGCCGCCTTGGTGCTCGCAGTCATTTCGGCATCGGTTTTCGTCATCGTTTCAGCAGCCTGCTGACTAACACCAACCGCACCACTGGTGACGATAGCGGACTCTTTACCTAATATATCGCGATTTGCGGCTTTAGCTGATGGCACGGCTAGCGGATCGAACACAGCATCTTCTGTTTGTTCAGCACTATTAGTTTGAGCGGTTAAATTCGCTTGTTGGGTATTGATAGCACTTTCTAACTGTGGCGCCTTATCCATTGCTGGCAATGGTGAGCGACTTGCCACTAGCGGCTCGTTAGCGACTGTAGTTGGTGATGACTTAACGGAGCCCATAGCTAGCGTTGCGGTGCCAGACTGCGTTGATAGCGCGGTATATTGGTTTAACAATTCCCCCTCAGCGTTAAGTATATTGCTCTGCTTGAGTAAGGCGTTAAGCTCATTGCTTGGCATGTCGCGCAAGTTTTGCTCAGCCACACCGCTTTGCAAACTGAGTGCTTGAACTATCTCATCGCTGATTTCACCTGTAAGCTGAGCGCGCTGCGTACTTTCAGCCGCGGTATCAACTGGCGGCAAACTTTCGCCGTCAGCGGCAATATTTGCTTCGACATTTGAAATAGGGCTGTAACTATTTGCTAGGTTTATCTGTGCTAATACCTGATTAACTGAGTCACTGTGCTCTATTTCGAACTTATTCAGTGATTTACCGATATCTGCTTTAAAATCATCTGCCGATAATGTTGATGCTGCAGGTACTAAAGACGGCTCCAATAAAACATCGGTCAATGTGGTCTTTGTCGGCTCTGTTAAGGCAACATTATCATGTTCAGGTACATCGCGGACTTTATCAAGTGCGTCCGAAAAATTATCTCTTTCGGTATTTGTCGCCAATTGGCTATTGACCCATTTAGGGCGCGCATCATCAGCAGGAGCCGATTCTGTAGGTAAGCTAGCGCCTTGGGCTTGAGAATTTGGCTCGCTT
Organism: Shewanella youngdeokensis; assembly: GCF_033180165.1. Taxonomy (GTDB): domain Bacteria; phylum Pseudomonadota; class Gammaproteobacteria; order Enterobacterales; family Shewanellaceae; genus Shewanella; species Shewanella youngdeokensis. The sequence goes on along the minus strand of NZ_CP136522.1, from coordinate 1,297,137 downwards.
GGTAACGTGACCGCTACTTTACTCGTGTTCGTTAGTTCAGGCTCAAGCGTATCGACATGCTCTTTTGCTACCGAGCGTTCTTCGGTACTTGCCGGCGATTGGCTATTGACCCATTTAGGAGTCGCATCCTCAGCAGGAGTCAATTCTGTAGGTAAGCTAGCGCCTTGGGCTTGAGAATTTGGCTCGTTTGGTAACGTGACCGCTACTTCACTCGTGTTCGCTAGTTCAGGCTCAAGCGTATCGACATGCTCTTTTGCTACCAAGTGTTCTTCGGTACTTGCCGGCGATTGGCTATTGACCCATTTAGGAGTCGCATCCTCAGCAGGTGTCAATTTTGTAGGCAAGCTAGCGTCATGGGCTTGAGAATTTGGCTCGCTTGGTAACGTGACCGCTACTTTACTCGTGTTCGTTAGTTCAGGCTCAGGTGTATCGACATGCTCTTTTGCTACCAAGTGTTCTTCGGTATTTGCAGGCAACTGGCTATCGACCCATTTAGGGCGCGCATCCTCAGCAGGTGTCAATTCTGTAGGCAAGCTAGCGCCTTGGGCTTGAGAATTTAGCTCGTTTGGTAACGTGACCGCTACCTTACTCGTGTTTGTTAGCTCAGGCTCAAGTGTAGCAACATGTTCTTTTGCTGCTGAGGCTTGCTCAAGGGAGGTAGAAAAGCCATCCACTTCGGTACTTGTCGCTGATTGGTTAGCTACTGTTTTTTGCACTGTAGCGAGACCAGCGTCAGCCCCTTTTAACACACTTGCGTCACTCTTTTTAGAATTAGCCTCTTCTGCTGGGGTTACCGTTGGCTTGCTATTTTTTGATGATCCAGCATCAGAAATACTGTCATGCTCAGTAGCGGCAGTGGCTTTTTGCAAAGCCGCCGAAAAGTCACCGCTTTCGGTCGTCGACAATGGGCTACTTACCGCCTTTTTTGACGCACCTAACTCAGCGTTACTCAGTAACATATTAGTCATCTGCTGCATTACTTCTCCGTCAGCGGCCCTAAACAAGCACAAAACAAGGTTAATCGAATAATGGGCGTCAAAAATCAACTTGAAATGAGCCGCCAACAATAATTCAAAGCAATTATAATGCCAATAAAGGCGGCAGGAAGAACCTTAGCGGCGGGCTTTGCGATAAAACTGTTGTGACGCAAACTCATCGATCAGTTTTTGTTCTTCACGCTGCTCAGCAAGTTGTGTTTGTTCAGCTTTTTTAGCGAGTAACATTTCTACTGCTTTACGTTTTTGTTGCTTCTCTTGCCAGTGAACTTGACGATGTTGTTGCTGGGTTTGCGCCTCTTGCACTGCATTAACTTGCTGCACAATTGCGTCATCGATTTGGCGAATAAATTGGTGGAATTGGTGGTAATAACTCGCGCTAATTTGTTTACCTTGTTGCTGCTCCATCTGCTTCATATAGTCTAAACGGTAGTCTTGTAGTGCTTTTTGTTGAGATTGGCGTCGCTGCAACTCAAGTTGTGCAGCGCGCAACTGCAGCGAGGCTTGCTCTTCAGCCTCTTCCATTAGTTTCAGTACCGTAAATAGCGGGTCTTTTTTAGCCATGACTTAACCCACTCGTTTTAATTAGGCGTGGCATTGCGCACCCAATTGGCTCAACATTAATATACTTTTTTCAAAAGAGATCGCGTCTTTCATGGTTTGTCGTAAAAACGCATTCATCGCTGGCTGTAAGCGGATGGCGTTGTCAATTCTAGGATCGCTTCCTTGGGTATAGGCGCCAATTGAAATAAGATCTTTATTCTGTTGGTAAACAGAATATAACTGTTTAACACGTCGCATCGCTTCTAAGTGCTCAGCGGTGATAACCATTGGCGCAACACGGCTAATTGAAGCTTCAATATCGATAGCGGGATAGTGGCCAGAATCAGCCAGAGAGCGCGATAATACAATATGGCCATCTAAAATTGCCCGCGAAGCATCAGCAATCGGATCTTGTAGATCATCACCTTCTGTTAGCACGGTATAAAATGCCGTGATAGACCCTTGTTTACCTTCACCATTACCGGCTCGTTCAACCAATTTAGGCAACTTGGCGAACACCGAAGGCGGATAACCTTTAGTTGCGGGTGGCTCACCCACCGCAAGGGCAATCTCTCGCTGTGCTTGCGCATACCGGGTTAAGCTATCCATCAATAATAATACGTTGTACCCCATGTCACGAAAGTACTCCGCGATACGAGTCGAGGTTTCGCACGCTCGCAAACGCATCAACGCTGATGTATCAGCAGGAGCTGCCACCACCACTGCGCGGGCACGTCCCTTTGAGCCCAAAATTTCCTCGATAAACTCTTTAACTTCTCGGCCACGCTCGCCGACCAACCCAACGACAATGATATCGGCCGTAGTACCGCGGGTCATCATTCCCAAGAGCACACTTTTACCAACACCTGAGCCCGCAAATAAGCCCATGCGCTGGCCTTTACCGACGGTTAGCATTGAGTTAATCGCGCGCACACCAACGTCCAACGGCTCGCTAATGGCTCGGCGTGCTAAAGGGTTAATCGCTGGGGTATGTGTTGGAGCTTTATGGTCGGTTTGTAGATTACCTAACCCATCAATAGGTTGACCACTGCCGTCAAGCACTCGGCCTAACAGCGCTAAGCCAACACTCAGGCCTGACTGCTGCCCTAGCGGGGTCACTTTGGCACCTGGCAACACTCCACGCAGCTCTTCAATCGGCATCAAATAGAGTAGCTCATCATCAAAACCAATAACTTCAGCTATCAAGTCACCCGACATGGTTTCAATTGAGCACAAACTTCCGACAGCAGCACGGCAGCCAGTAGCTTCAAGCGTTAAACCGACAACTCTAACAAGTTGGCCGCTGGCTTCGGCAACAAAAGGGTTCACTTTTTGGTGATGCTGCGCCAGCTTGCTACGCAGTAGGTGTTGGCGTGTTGGCATGTTCACCTTCAGTTGGAGGCTGGGTTTGTGCCTGTTGTGCGGCCGATACGGTGTTATTTGCACTTACCGCCTGCTTGTTTGCTTGCTCTGCCAACAGTGCTTCTTGTTGCTGCTCTTTTTGCAATAACAAATCTTGTTCACTTTTTTCAAGCTCAAAAAACACATGTTTAATGCGGGAATCGACCGTCATATCAATGTGGCTACGACCACTGGTAATAACGCAATCACCTACCGACAAGCTCGGATCGGCTTCGATATCCCACCGGTTGCGCTCTAACTGGGCTGCAGTGTACAAATCGGTGATCAATTTACTGTCGTCTGGCGTCACCCGAATGTTCACTTTTTGCTCTTTAATTGGCAATGAGTCAACACCTTGACGCAAGGCGGTTAAAATGTGTTCTGGATAGGTTTTCAGTTCATGCCCTATTACCGCTTTTGCCAGTGTCATTGCGGTAGACAGTAACTCTTTTTCAATTTCAGTATCCAAGATGCTTAATGGCTGTTCAAATTGGCTGAGTAGTGTTTCAAAACGTTGTAGCATTTCTGTTGCAGCTTGCAGACCCGCTTCTTGTCCCTGCTCTTTACCTTGTTCAAACCCTTCAGCGTGACCTTGTTCTAACCCTTGTAAACGGCCTTTTTCTAGCCCCTCAGCAAGCCCCTTTTCTTCGCCTTGAACAAAGCCTTCTTGCTCAGCATGGGCTCGTATATCTTCAATTTCAGTAAGTGTTGGAGGCAACAAAGTATCGGTTGTTACCTCATCTTCAATTTCTAGATGCGAGCCGTGACGGCCAAACATATTTAATGATGAGCTATCAACCTCTTTGGTAATGTCAGGTAAGTCCCAATGATCAAACTCATCATGGGTATTGACTGTAGCCCCTTTCGGCTCTTTGTTGTCAGCCATTATAAGAACTCATCACCGCCGCCACCGCCAAGCATCAGTTCACCACTTTCGCTTAAGCGACGTGCAATGGATAAAATTTCTTTTTGAGCAATTTCAACTTCGCTGATCCGGATTGGCCCCATAGCTTCTAAATCATCACGCAGTAATTCAGCGGCGCGTTTAGACATATTGCCCAACATTTTCTCTTTAAGCTGGTCGTCAGCGCCTTTTAGTGCCTTCATTAACACATCTTGCTGTACTTCACGTAGCAGAACTTGAATACCAAGATCGTCGACATCACTCAAGTTTTCAAATACAAACATTAAGTCTTGGATCTGCTGCGCCATCTCTTCATCTGACTCACGCATGGTTTCCATCAAATGACTTTCAACCCCTGTATCGAGGTAGTTCATAATACTCGCAGCCGCTTTTAAGCCACCCATTTTAGCGGCTTGTGCACCACCTTGTCCGGCAAACTGTTTCTCCATAATATCGTTTAGCTCTTGTAATGCTGCAGGTTGCACCTCTTCGAGGTTTGCGATGCGCATCATTAAGTCTAAGCGAGTATTTTCTGGGAATTGGGCAAAAATTTCAGCAGCTTGGTCTGGCTCAAGATAAGACAACACAATGGTTTGAATTTGTGGATGCTCATTTTGAATAATGGTGGCCACTTGGCGGGCGTCCATCCATTTAAGTGAGTCGAGGCCTTTAGCGCCACTGCCCATAATAATCTGTTCAATTAGATTACCGGCTTTATCTTCACCCAGCGCGGCGGTTAACGCCTTACGCACAAACTCTTCACTGTTAAAACCGATAGACGAATGCTTTTGAATTTCATCTAAAAATAACTTGTGTACCCCAATCACTTTCTCTTGACCAAAGTCCTGCATTGCAGCCATGGCCATACCCACTTTTTGCACCTGTTTAGGTTCAAGGTGTTTAAGTATCGTGGCGGCATCGCTTTCGCTTAAGCTCAGTAGTAGTATGGCGGTTTTTTCAATACCGGTTAAATCTTCAGGTTTAAAACCGGGGGCCGGTGCAACGGCTTTGCCGTCTGCATTTGTATTATTTGTCATCGTCTACTAACCAATTTTTTACCACTTGAGTGGACAATTCAGGTTCATTCGCAACTATCGCACGAATGGCTTTGATCATGTCATCATCTTTATGCAGATCAGGGATTAAAATCGACCCATCATCGGCATAACTGTATTCAGCTTCAGGTCTTTCTAGCATCCCTAATGTGTCGGCAGCGTACTGATCTTCTATTTCTGCTAACTCGTCAGCGACACTTGGTTCGTCAGGTATTTTACTACTATCTTGAAAAACAATGCGTTTAAGCAGCGGGCTAATAACAAAAAATACAATCACCAAGGCGACCAAAGTCCCCACAGCTAATCTTATTGCGCGCCAAAACCAAGGCTCTTCCCACATTTCTGGGGCAGGTGCAGCTTCTATTAATTGGTTCATAAAGGGCACGGTCACCACTTCTATCATATCGCCGCGCTGGGTATTAAACCCAATTGCACCTTCTAACAGGCGACGGATATTGGCCATTTCTGCTTCAGTGCGTGGTACACGGGTCACACTGCCGTCTTCGGCAACGGGTGAATTTTTAAAATCAATGGCAACCGATACACTCACCCTTCTTAGCGTCCCAACTTGCTGCCGAGTATGGCTAATGGTGGTATCAAGTTCAAAGTTTCGTGTCGACTCACGGTGACTGTTGCCCGAGCTTACCGAGGTACTTTCTTTACCGACCTCTTGTGGAATATCCGATTCCATTGGCGGTTGGTTCGATAACGCCCCCGGAATACCGCCGCTTTGACCATTGGTTGAGCTATTCTCAACCACCATTTCACTGCGCAGTGCCGGTAAGTCAGGGTTATATCGCTTAGCCGTTTGCTCAACGGCTGTAAAATCCATGCTGACGTCCACTTGAGATGTAAAGTTTTCAGGCCCCAAGATAGGCATTAAAATGGATTCAACCTTGTTACGGTATTCAGACTCTTTTTGCTGAACAATTTCCAGCTCGCGACGCGCAATGGCAGAGACACCATCTTGGCTGCCAGAATTAAGTAATCGACCATTAGAGTCGGTAACGGTAACTTTGTTTGGCTCTAGGTTATGTACAGCTGATGCGACAAGGTCAACAATCGAGTCGACCTCTTCTTGGCCCAATCCACCACGGCGAGTGCTCACTACCACGGTAGCGCTCGGTTTTAAGCGGTTACGGGCAAATACATTTTCTTTTGGTAGGGCTAAAATAACTTTAGCGCGGCTAACACTTTTGAGCTCTTCAATGGCATGGGCAAGGTTTTGTTCTTGGCTATGTTTAAGACGAGCCTGCTCCATCCGTTGGCTCACGCCAAAGCCACTGTCTTTGCTAAGGTAGTCGTCAGATGCAGAAGACTGATCTAAACCGGCACGGCTTAGCATCATTTTTACATCTTGATATTTATCTTCTTGAACTTTTACCACATCGCCTTGGATCTGGTACTTTATTTGATTTTTATCGAGTACATCCAGTACCTGCACCATCTCTTGGGTGCTCATTTCGCCTAATGGCCGATATTCGGGCTCTTGCGCCCAAATCATCACAAATACAGCCAAAGCTAAACAGATTGCTAACGCCAAGATCATCGTAACCTGACGCAACATATCGATATTACCCATAGAGCCCATTACACCCGGCTTATGCTCTTCTTGAACACCACCAGACTGCCCACTTGCAGCAATATTCGAACCTGTTCCAACGACCATCTCTGTACTCACAATGACTACCTGCAGTTAGTATTTAGGGCCTAAACAGGCATACTCATAATTTCTTTATAAGCTTCGACCAGCTTATTTCTTACTTGTACTGTAGCTTCAAAAGCAACACTTGATTTTTCACGCGCGATTACGGTATCAGATAATGTCACTGTGGTGTCACCCATATCAAGGCGAGTGGCTAAATTTGCCGCACTTGACTGAAGTTCGCTTACATTTCCAACAGCTTGCGAGAGTAGTTGCCCAAAGTCAGCACCTGAGGTGTTATTAACTTGACGCGAAATGCCAGTTTGCGTCCCTGGATTAACCCCGATCTGACCGCTAAGTGACTGCATCTCTTGCAGTAATGAATTGGCACCTATTTGCATGACTCTACTCCCAATGTCGTTTTCTTGACAAAAACCTTAATGACATCATGTAAAGCAGTTATCGTGCCAAATTTGACAGTACATCAGCAAATGGTGTTAAGCGGCTGTGGTTAATCATTTAAAAGATATGAATGTAGCAGTGTGGTGTTATGCGTAAATCGCGCTGTAAAGCTGGCTTAGGGTTTATCAAAGTTGCGCAGCTGAGCTGCAGTGTCGCCATTGCCGTATGCCCCATCACACTGAGTGCTAACTACATTTGGGGGTTAACGGCAAGGTACTTAATATACTTTAACATCAGGCACTAAGCAGGAATTTGTATCCCAGCATCGCGCATTTTTGCCATTTTATAACGCAAGGTACGGGCACTGATCCCTAACTTTTCGGCCACGGCTTTACGGCTACCATTGCATTGCGTCAGCGTCTCTAAAATAATCACGTGTTCTTGGGCTTTTAGCTCATGCCCTAAACCATCAAGCTCCGACGGTTTGTCCTCTTCAACCGGTAATGCTTCTGCCGACAATGGGATATCAACCGAATCGATAATAATATCGGCGACGGTGATTTCATTAGACACGTTCAAAATTAACGCCCGCTGTATTACGTTATCAAGCTCACGTACATTACCTGGCCAGCGGTGGGTCAGTAGGCGCCTTGCCGCGCACTCAGCCAATGCTGGTACTTCGGTTTTATTCATCGCCAAGGCATAGCGGTTTATCATATGCCTTGCTAACGGTAAAATATCCGCAGGGCGTTGATTAAGCGCTGGCCACGTTAGCGGAAACACATTGATGCGATAATAGAGATCTTCCCTAAACGCGCCTGATGTTGCCATGGCTTTTAAATCGCGGTTGGAGGTCGCTAATACTCGCACATTTAGTTTAATGGTTTTACGGCCACCAAGACGCTCGACTTCACGCTCTTGCAATACGCGCAATAGCTTAGCCTGTAAGCCCACTTCCATTTCTGATATTTCATCAAGTAGTAAAGTGCCGCCTTGAGCTTGTTCAAACTTACCCGGACAAGCTTGATAAGCGCCAGTAAAAGCGCCCTTTTCATAACCAAATAACGTTGCTTCCAACATGTTTTCAGGAATTGCCGCACAGTTAATTGCCACAAAAGGCGATGCTGAACGATGGCTATGTTGATGAATGTAGCGCGCTAACACCTCTTTACCGCTACCGCTAGGCCCCATGATCATCACCGATGCGTCAGACACAGCAACACGTTGCGCTAATGCCAATAAAGCCAAACTCTTTTCATCGGCAACCACGGGATTATCTGCGGTTGTTTTAGCTGGCAAATATCGTGAAACCTGGTTAAGTAGCACTTCAGGTGAAAACGGTTTTGCCAAATAATCAACAGCGCCCAACTTCATTGCATTTACTGCATGGTCAATCGTTGCAAAAGCTGTCATCAACAACATTGGCGTTTTAGGGTGGTATTGCTGCATATGGTTAAGCAGACCTAGCCCGCCAATTCCGTCCATTTGCACGTCACTTATCACCATATCAAAACGGTGCTCTTTTAACGCCAAAATACCGGCTTCGGCAGACTCAACATCAACGCATTCATACTGCGCCAACATCAGCGTGTCTAATAGCGCTTCACGTAATGCGGCATCATCTTCAACTAACAGTAATTTACCTTCAGACATGCGCTTATGACCCTTCAACTAAGTCGTTGATACTATGTGATACTAGCAATGGAAATTTCAGTGACACTTTACAACCAATACCCACCTGACAGCTTAACTGCATGCTACCGCCATGATTGTTTACAACCGATTGTACAACCGCAAGCCCAAGGCCAGTGCCTTGTGCTTTTGTGGTAAAAAAGGGTTCAAGCACTTGCTGCTGCATCGCCGCGTCAAGCCCTTTACCGTTATCAATGACCTCAATATGTAGACCTGAGGCACTATCAAACGCTTTAATTTCAATTTGATTTGCGCCCGCTTCAATACTGTTAATCACCAAGTTATTGATTGCTGAGCTAAGCGCAGAATCATTAGCGCGCATGCGCTCAACTGATTCATTAACGACATGTAATTGACAACCTTTTTGCAGTGCAATCGGCTGACAATTATTTAAAACACTGTCAATAATGTCATCGACGGTAACAATGGTATCAAGCTCTTTTTGCCGGCCTTTAGCCATCAACAGCATGTCATTAACTTGCTGCTCTAACTCATTGAGTCTATCGACCAATTTACCCTGAAATCGTGTTCTCGATTCAGCCGATATTCTCGGGCTAGCTAAATTTGAGGCATACAATAACGCAGCACTTAAAGGCGTACGCACTTGGTGGGCCAACGTCGCGACCATTTTGCCTAAAGCCGAAAGGCGTTGTAGGTGTGATAAGTTTTTTTGCAGTAACCGGGTTTCGGTCAAATCTGTTAATACAATTAACTGCCCAGGTTCGGGCGTTAGTGGTGTAATCGCCAGTTTTACGCGGCGACCATTGCGCAGTGATACTTCATGACCATCATCATCTTGTGGTGAAAAAGCTTGATTGATCACTTTAAACCAACGTAACCCCTCTAAAGGCCCGCCAAGGAGTTCAATTGCCACCGGGTTTGCATCCGTTACGATGCCGTCGCCATTGATGATCACTACCCCAGATGGCATAGCTTGCAAAATATGCTCCATACGATTGGACATATTTGCGGCTTGCTGTACATCGACCCATTGTGGGCGATTGGTTGTAAGCGTATCCATTTTTGGTTGGGGAATTGCGGACATAATGACTCCGTCAAAAAAACTACATTTAACGGAATGAAGCAGGTTTCATGCCACAAAGCTACCAGTTAGAAACACTCGCCGATTAACTGAGCAGTTATAAAAACAAAAAACCGTTATATCTTAGATATAACGGTTGTCTATTAAGCCATAAATAAATCTATGCTTGATGTTAAATTTAGTCTTTGCCTAAACCATATTTACGCATTTTTTCAACCAAAGTCGTCCGGCGAATGCCAAGCATTTCAGCCGCACGCGCTACCACATTATCTTGCTTATCGAGTGCTTGCCTGATCATGTCAATTTCAAGCTCTGCCAGCAAATCTTTTAAGTTAACCCCTTCTGGCGGTAACTCACTTGGAAAACGCGTCTCAGGGATGTCTATCGGTTCTTCATCACTGAACAATGACGCAAAAGCGTCACGCTCTTGTTGCTCTTCACTGATTTCAACACAATATTCAGGCACATCAATATGGCGGTACTTTAACGGTAGGTCGTTCACATCGACCAGCCCGCCTGGATATAAAATCGTTAAGCGTTCAACTAAGTTAGACAGCTCACGCACATTACCTGACCATGCATGCTCTTTGAGCGATTCGATTGCCCGTTGCGTAAAGCGCACGCGGCCACGGCCTTCGTTGTAAACACGGCTGATCAATTCTTGTAATAATAATGGAATATCTTCTTTGCGTTCACACAAAGCGGGCATTTCAATAGGAAACACATTCAGACGATAATATAGATCTTCTCTGAAATCGCCGGCTTCAATCATACTTTCAAGATCACGGTGCGTTGCAGCCACCACCCGTACATCTGTTGATATTGACTTAGTGCCACCCACGCGTTCGAACACTTTTTCTTGCAAAACACGCAGCAGTTTAACTTGCATTTGTAGTGGCATATCGCCTATTTCATCAAGAAACAAGGTGCCCTTTTCTGCTAATTCGAACCGACCTTTACGCGCACTTATCGCTCCGGTAAAGGAGCCTTTTTCATGGCCAAACAATTCACTTTCTAATAATTCTGCCGGAATCGCGCCACAGTTAACCGGAATAAAAGGTCCGCTACTGCGATCAGAAATATAATGGATATTGCGAGCAACCACCTCTTTACCCGTACCTGATTGGCCGAGAATTAACACCGTTGCTTCAGAACTGGCAACCTGGTTAATAAGGTGACGGACATTGGCCACCCCCTGACTGCGGCCAACAAGACTACGAAACAGTTTGGTTTGGTTAGCACTCGTAGGCACTTCTGGACGCTTAACTTGACCGAACACTTGGCAAAAGTGCAACATTTCAGTTAATTGAGGGTAGTTTAGTGGTTCTTCAACACAACCAAGAATATTCGACATTTTAATATCAAGCTGTTCGCCAAGCAGCAAAAAAGGCTGCCAAGGAAGCGCACTAGCTAAAGACTGAATAAGTTCTTTTGATTGGGTTTCAGTAGGTAACACAATCGAGCGAAATCGAGTTTTCGCCGTGTGCAACTCAAGTTTATCGAAACCGACCAACTCAACCTGCTCACCTAAAAACTCAAATACACATAACAAGCGATTGATTCGCTCCGACGGGTTACCGACTAGTAGAATTCGTTGATCTGTCTGCATCATTCCAAAGGCCGTAAGGCATATCTATTTTGTATCAGCGCATTAATTATTAGTGTTCGTTGCTTTTTCAAAGCCAGTTGGTTGACTAAAAGAAATGCTTGCCAAGATCACTGCTAGGTTGAATAGTGTATTATCAGCTCGATATTAGCAAGTCTCAGATCAACTTTATGAGAAACTGAATCTTCTTTGCTCAAAAATTAAACGCAGAATATTTTGATGGTGACATGTTTTTGACATCTGCCAAAAAGGAGTCGGTAAAAACGCCTTTTTAGCAGTGTATTTTATTTTTCAGAAGACAACTCATGTAGCTCAGCCGGTATTGCGTCCCAACCTTCTTTTATCATCCGTAAAATTTTAGCGGCTTCATCGATTCCGGTAACGTCATTGTTAATATTGGCCTCTGAAACCCTGCGTAACATAAAGTCATATAACGCACTTAAATTACCGGCCACGTCACCCTCAGCGTCCATGTTAAGGCTGCTGTTCAAACCGGCAATAATACTTACCGCTTTGCCTAAACTTACACCTTTAAGCTCTAAATTGTTCTGTTCAATTGCATAACGCCCTTGAGCTAAACGCTCTAACGCACCGGCAAACATCATTTGTATCACTTTATGAGGTGACGCGACTGCCAGACTGCTATCTAAAGACACTTTACGATATGATTGAAGCGAACCTCTCATAACTACCTACCTATTTGAATCTATTGATTTATACACGTTAATTTGGCGTTTACTGTTACGAATACCCCGTAACAAGGCCTCGCGTTTTGCTAACACTTTCTTGGCTCGCTGTTCAAATTCGCTGGTCATGTTGGCCTGTGCTTGTAGGTAATTTCTATCTACAAACTGAGGATCTGCGACCAACCGGCCAATTAAAATTTGACGCGCGCGAATAACATCTTGCAATTTAGATACCAACATGTCGGAAGCTTCATCGCTAAAATCAGTTTTTTCAAGTTCATCGAGCAATTCAGCCATCGAGTTGTCTACAACTGCAAGTTGCTTGAGGGTGTCAGTAGTTAATGCTTGAGTGGGCTGCATAGGTTTTCTTCAAAGTGACTTCAAGTTGGGCTAAATACTTAACCCATCAATATCGAGATTAAGTGGCAAGCTAGCCACTTAATCTGAGTTGGTTCGGTTAGGTAAATTAGCTACTGGCCCCAGCGCCGCCTGGCAATGAGGCGAGTCGAGTGGCGAGATCGGCTGACTGGGCGCTGAGATTGGCCACGAGTAGGTCCATGGCATTAAACTGATCAAGTAGTCTTGACTCATAAGAAGCCATTTTGGTTTCGAGTTGCTCGCGGCTGTCGGTGAGCCTCGACATCTGGCTGTCTAGAGTTTCATCACGGCTGTCAATGGTGCCACCCGTTTGCACATAAAAATCGAGCACACCATCAATTCTTGCCGCAAGACCGGTGTCTTCGGTGGCAAACATGTCTCTAATTTGAGTCATGTCGTTTTCAAGGGCGCTGGTGAGCTTATCTTCTTCAATTTCTAAGGTGCCAGTTTGAGTGGTTTTCACCCCTAAATTGGCAAGCATGGTCGCGCCATCTTCCGAGTCGTAAGTGCTTGATAGTACCCCGCGTAACTGGCTTTGAATGCTACGGACCATTGAGTCGCCCTGTAATACTCCCGCAGTGTCAGTATCTGCGTTATAGGCCGTCATGCTAGATATTTTGCTCATCAACGAATTGTAAGACTCAACAAAACCTTCAATGCTTTTTTGTACGGTGCCGGTATCGGCTGAAATACTCAAGGTGGTGCTTTTGCTAAGGTCGGCGTCCGATGCTGTCAGAGTTACCCCTGTAATAACATTCTCAACCGTGTTGCTGCCAGAGGTCACCTTAAGGCCGTCGACATACAATATTGCATCTTTTGCGGCGCTGAGTTCGGTCATGGTGAAGGTGTCACTAAGGCCTGAACCGCTAGTGTCATCTGCGGTCACGGTAATTTGCTTAGCGGTGCCGGTTTCGTCTGATGTCATTACCAATTGTGGGCCGC